>CAYMLL010000142.1:0-18700 GCA_964390645.1 uncultured Planctomycetia bacterium
GCAAGGACGAGGAGAGCAAGGACGAGGAGAGCAAGGACGAGGAGAGCAAGGACGAGGAGAGCAAGGACGAGGAGAGCAAGGACGACAAGAAGCCCGAGATGAAGACCGTGACTTACTATGTGGTCACGGTCGGTAGCGAGCGTCACCGGCTCGAGACGAGCAAGGAGTACAACGCGACGGGCGTCCTGGGCAAGGCCGCGAGCGTCCGCTGTGAGGACGTCGCCGAGCCGAAGGATCGCAAGGAGTACGGTCTCGACGCTCCGCAGGTGGTCGCGAGTTTCCGCTATCGAAAGAAGGACGACGAGAACGCCGAGCCGCAGGCGGTGGCGATCTTCTACGGCAACGCCATCAAGGACGATGATGGCGAGGACAAGAGCTACTACTTCACGCTCAAGGGCGACGCTTACAAGGACAAGGTCTACGTCGGCAGTCGATGGGACTTCCAGGGCCTCGACAAGAAGCTCGAGGATTTCCTGCCCGAGCCCGAGCCCGAGCCCGAGCCCGAGCCCGAGCCCGAGCCCGAGTCCGAGCCGGAGCAAGGGCCGGTGCCGAAGTCACCGTCCACGGGGGGCGCCGGGGACGCGCCGCCGGTGTCCGGGGGGGACGCCAAGGAAGCACCGTCCACGGGGGGCGCCGGGGACGCCAAGGAAGCACTCCCCACGGGGGACGCCAAGGAAGCACCCCCCACGGGGGGCGCCGGGGACGCGCCGCCGGTGTCCGGGGGGGACGCCAAGGAAGTACCGTCCACGGGGGGCGCCGGGGACGCGCCGTCCGAGGGGGGCGCGAGGTAGTCTCGGCGGGCACTCCGAAGGTCGCGAGAGGGGCTCCCGTTGAGACCGAGCGGGTGACGGTGCGGGGCGGCGCCCCGGGCCGGTGCGCTCGGCGGTGTCTGGGGGCCAGAGCGGGCGGTTTCGCGCGGGGAGGGCGGAGCGCCCGGGCGACCGGTTCCGGGAACAACGAGATTCCCGGGAACAAAAAAAGCCGGATCAAAAGCGGTTGGCATGAACCGACCTTGATCCGGCAGAGAACGGATTCTGATTCAATTCTTCGCCTGGGAGCCGCCCCCTGCATTCAGGGCGCTCGAATCCATCCCGAGGAACTCGTCCCCTTCAGACCGCCCGGATGCGGAGACAAAGACACCGTCGCCGAAGATCGCAAAGGCGCGTTCTTCAGCCGCGGGCCCCTCTCCTGGGGGGAATCCGAGCGCGTCTCGAGTCGACGAGCCGGCGCAAGCGAAGTGCCGCGACTCTATAGCAATCCCCGGCAGCGGGCAAGGGGTTTTTCGCCAGAAACTGAGGGCAGTGCGCAGGGTCTCGACAGGCTCGGCCCCACGTCCTCCCGGAGCCTCCGTGCACCGTCGGCTCGACGTTGCACGAGGGCCCTTGAAGATTCCGCAAGCTCTTTTAAGGGAGCTGCTTATGGAGCCGTCTCGGACTTTTCCCGGCGCTGGTCGCCGTCGCGATACGACCCTCGAAGGCTCCTGCTCGGAGGCTTCGACGGGCGGCGGCCGGGCGTTCTCGAGTCGTCTTCTCGGGGACCTCTGCAGGGTGTCTGTCGGAGGGCGGATCGAGGCCCCTCGAACAGCTATCGGGACAGCGGATGCTCGCAGTCGAGGGCGTCGTCGGTCGGGTCGATTCCGGGGCCCGGATACGGTGTCGGGGGTGGGTTGCCTGTACTGTTGAGTACGTGGTCGAGAATCCACGTCGAGTCGGTCACGTTGACGCTGCCGTCGTCGTTGACGTCGGCAGCGTCCATGCATTTCGGAGCCCGCTCCGATTGGAAAACCCAGTTGAGCAGGAACACCGAGTCGGCCGAGTTGACGAGAGAGTCGCCGTTCACGTCACCGCGTACGAAGAACGGCTCGCCGTCGTCGAGTACCGTGATCGTTCCGTGCGACAGGGTGGGGAAGAACGACTGCCCGCCGGTGCTGAAGAGGTTCTCGAGTGGTGGAACGCCGACGTTGTCGGTGAAGACCAGTCCGTAATCGCCGGGTGTGGCGTTGCTGTCGACTCGCAGGTCGACGTTGAAAAGCGTGTGGGTCTCGTGGGCGGGCAGGGCTCTGGAGTCGAAGGGTGGAATGAGGTCGAAGAGCACGGAAAAGGCGAAGAGTCCCTCGTCTGAGCGGTCGTTCGGCACGACCAGTTCAGGCTCGAACCGGGCGACGTCGCTGTCGTCCAGCGTCAGGTCGAGGATTTCGACGGTGTCGTTCGGATACGTGACCAGGACCGTGAATGCTTCGATGTCGCGTTCCGACAGCGCGGTCACCGCGACGCGTGCCGTCTCGCCGGGCGACAGGGTCGCCGACTCCATGCTCAGCATGTCCGGACTTTCCGACGGTGTCGGAGGTGGTGCGCCTTCGACGATGATCGTGCCGTCGACGAGATCGGGAAGCTGCTCGTGCGCGCCGATGAGGACCGAGCTGACGCCGGACGCCACACCGGGCGTGCGTGGGAAGATGAGCGCCGACTCGCCGAGTGGCGCGTCCGAGGGTACGTCGAACACGAGGCGCAAGAGCTCTTGATTCTCTCCCGGCTCCACCGTTCGTCCCTCGAAGGGAGGGAGCAGCTCGAGGATCGCGTGAAAGCTGATGGCGTTGTCCTCCTCGTGAAGCTGGGGCGCGATGAACTCGGCGTCCTCGATGACCGTGCCGACGGCATCGAAGCTCGGTGACGAGACGGTGTCCGGGTCGAAGGACAGGACGATCGAGACTCCGTCGACGTCGACGGAATTGCTGAGCGTCAGCAGCGCGTTGATCGATGCGTCACCCTGTCGAACCGTCAGTGTCGGCGCGCGTAGTTCGAAGGTCGGAGTCAGCGGTGGTGGCGGTGGCGGGGCCGCCACGCCTTCCGAAAGGAGCAGGTGGATCTCGTTGGCGGACACGACGACGACGTCGAGGCTACCGTCCCCACCGATGTCCGCAAGACGGACCTCGCCCGGGGACGAGATGTTCAGCAGCGTCTCGGGCGCCGCACCCGGGAAAACGTCTCCCGGGCTCGGAGCGTGGAAGAGCTCGACCTTGTCGCTTGCCTCGATCGAGAGCAGCAGATCGAGGGTGCCGTCGCCGTCGACGTCGCCGTTGGTGAAGCGAGCCGACTCCAGTGTCGTCGCACTCGCTACGGGTGTGTCCACCGACGGGAACTCGCCCGTCTCCGGATCGGGAACGAGAAGCCGGAAAGGTGACTCGGGGTGCTCGACGTCGAGGAGCAGGAGCGCCAGGATGTCGGTGACGCCGTCCCGGTCATGGTCACCGACCGCGACTTGCTCGACCTCTGCATCGAGGGCGACGGTCACTGCCATACCCAGCTCGCCGTCGGCCTGTCCGGCGTGGTACGCGACGCCGCGTTCACCGGACTGGCCGTAGACGAGGTCGACCAGTCCGTCATCGTCCACGTCCGCAGCGACGAGGGCCGATCGGCTGTGACGCCGGGTGCCGATCTGCTGAGTGACGTCTTCTTCGAGGCCGTCACGCAATATCTGTAGACCGGTGTCGGTGTCGAGGATGATGTCCGGCGGCCATCGGTTGTCGAGGTTCGCGACTCGGATCGCGCGCACGGCGCTTCGTGTGATGGCGTCCGGTCCCCAGTCCAGGTTGATACCGTCTTCGTCGCTGCTCCGGTTCAGCACGCTGGCGAGTCGGTCGTCGAGGCCGACGAGGAGATCGATTCGGCCGTCGTCGTCCACGTCTCCCGCTTCGAGGGAGAGAACCGACTCGACGGCGTCGAGTGACAGTACGCCTTCCAGCATGCCGTTGCCGACGTGGCGCAGGATCTCGACCCGGGTCCCGTTTTCCGTCGTGTAGACGATCTCGGGGAGACGGTCGCCGTCGAGGTCGACGGTCAGCAGGTCGCGCACGCGTCCGGTGACGGCGACGGAGTACGGCGTCCTTTCGCCGTCACTGTCCGGGTCGGCCGCGGCGCGGAAGGAAAAGGATGAGCCGTTGAAGATACCGCCGTCGATCGTGATCAGCCCGGAGAGCACGTTCACGGTCACCTGCTCGCCGGGTGCGAAGGGACGACGGGGCACGATGCGCATGACGGTGCCGGTTTCGACGAGCCCTTCGACGCGCACGGGGATGGGACCGCTGATTTCGCCGACCACCGAGACGGCGTCGGCGCTGACGACGAAGGGGTTGATGAAGTGTGAGAAGACGACCTCGATGATTTGATCCGGCGCGACCGACCCGGCAAAGGGCTCCGGGCTGGTGTGCACGATCACCGGGTCGACCGGTGGCGGCTCCTCCGTGTCGGGGTCCTTCGCAGCGGTACGGAAGCGGATGGTCGTGCGGTCGATGGGAGTGCCGGCTGAGGAGCGGATCGACGACGTCAGGACCACCCTGATCTCCTCGCCGGCCGGGAGCTGCTCGTCCGGCGTGAAGATCACCGTGCGTGACTCGTCTTCGTCGTGGTAGTGGCCGCTGATCTCACCGCTGGGGGCCGCGGTGACCCGGAAGGACTCCGGTGTCACGGTGTACATGTCGACCTTGTACGAGAAGCCAACTCGGATCTTGTCGTTCGTATGGACGTCGGCCGCGCCGTTGCGCGGCGTGGAGCGGCGGACCGTCATGCGGGATCGGTTGGTCTTCGAGCAGGACGCCAGCGCGAGGAGAAGCACGCTGACACCGGTGACGAGCGCGAGTTTCGGGATAGGGAAGGAGCACACAGTGGCCTCCGGAACCTGAGAGAAACGGCGGACGTGGAGTCTTCAGAGAATCCGCCGGGAGCGGACGGCAGACTTCTCAGCAAGGTCCATGCCTCCGGCGAATCCGCGTTGTTTCAAGGACTTGTGACGACCGCAGGAATCGGGGTGCGATGGAGGTGCACGGGATGTGGACGTCGAGAACGGTCGCGATACGCTCGTGGATGGGGGCTTTCCGTTTGACGGCGACGACGGGGCTCCGTACCATCAGGGGTCTGTTTCGTGGGCATAAAGCGATTTGACAGAGACAGTTGGAGCGATCCTCGGGTCGGCGAGAGCCGCCGAGGCAAGCCGGATGATGGGCGTCGAGATCACCCTCCAGGAGGACGGGCACCGGACCTGGTCGATCATCCGCTTTTTCTACCTCGCTCTGATACGCTTTCGCGCTCAGTTCGAGAGCTACGAGCGGCTCGTGAAGGCGCACGCCAGGTCGCTCGGCGTCGATCGTGAGGTTCTACGCCTAAGCCCGCGGGAGCTCGCCGAGCTGCTGGAGTTCAAGAATCTCGAGAGTTTGCGGGACGACTACATCCTGCCGCTGAAGGAGTTTTGCCACCTCGTCTTCCGCACCGCCGACCGGACCGACCGGCTGGATCGCTTCGTCTCGGACATCTTTCACGAGATCTCGATCCTCAAGGAGGAGCACTACACGCTGAAGACCTACGCCCCGATGTACGAGCGCGATGCACAGGAGGTCGAGCTCAATTACATCGTCGACGAGGCGCACGTGATGTTTCCCCAGAAGCTGAATCACATCCGTTACCTCTTCGGCAAGGCGCTGGAGCGTATGGAGGATCACCTGCCCCACACGCGCTCGCTGCCGATCGTGGTCCGCTCGCTCTACCTGCACCGCAACGACGACTTTGTCCGCTGCGCGTATCCGGACGGTCTGGGAGGCTTCTATCGCCTGATCTACCCGCTCGGCGCTTTTGACGGCTTTTGCCAGGTCGCCCAGAGCTTCTACCACTCCGGTTTTTACGATCAGGCGCTCGATGCCTTCGCCTGTGCGGCGAGGGAGTACAAGGGAGCTCTCGCTGGCTTCGCGCAGATCAGGCGCACGGCGGAGCCGGACGGTTCTAGCCGGGGCGGTGATGCTGTGGGCGGTGATGCTGTGGGCGGTGATGCGGTGGGCGGTGATGAGGTGGGCGGTGGTCCGGGCAGCGGCCGCTTCACCGGGGTCGGGGAGCGTCCCGGGACCGTCGAAAGCTGGCCGATCGACTCGCAGGAGTACGTGCGGGATCCGCGGCTGACGATGCGCTCCGTTCGCGCGAAGATCGGTCGTATTCGCAAGCGGCGCCAGGGGAACTCCGTGTCCGTGAAGTCTGGCACAGGGCCGGCGTCGGGCAGGGTTTCCGGGGCGGTCGCGGAGTGACGGAGAGCGAGGGCTTGGTGAGCTTCGCGGACCGTCTCGACGAGGCGATCGGGCGCAAGAAGAGCTGCCTGGTGGTGGGGCTCGATCCGGTCCCGGAGCGTCTGCCGCGCGACGTCGTGGGGGATACCCGCGAGGCGTCACGCAGTTCGCGCGGCTGGACGGCTCACGCGTCAGCGGCCGTGGCGCTCTTTCTCGAGGGGGTCCTCGACGCCGTTGCGCCTTACGCGGTAGCCGTGAAGCCCAACGCCGGGTTCTTCGAGCGCTTCGGGGCGGTTGGCTGGGAGTGTCTGCGCCGTGTCTGCGAGATGGCGAAGGAGCGCGACCTGCTTGTCATCGGTGATGCAAAGCGTGGCGATATCGGCAGCACCGCTCGAGCCTACGCCGACGCGCTTCTCGGCGAGACCCCGGATACCGTCGGGCCTTTGACCGATGCTCTCACCGTCAATCCCTATCTCGGGCATGACAGCGTCGAGCCGTTCCTCGAGCGGGTGCGCGAAGGTGGCAAGGGGATCTTCGTGCTCGTGCGCACGTCGAATACCGGCGGCAAGGACTTTCAGGAGCTCGAGGTCGACGGAGAGCCCCTCTATGTCCATGTCGCCCGCCAGGTCGCGGACTGGGGTCGGGGTCTGGACGGCGAGTGTGGGCTCAATCCCGTCGGTGCGGTCGTCGGCGCGACCACCCCCGAGCAGGCGGCGAACGTGCGCCGCGAGATGCCGCGAGCGGTTTTCCTGGTGCCGGGCTACGGCGCGCAGGGCGGCGGGGCGGACGCGCTGCGGCCGTACTTCGTCGAGGGCGGCCGCGGCGTGGTCGTCAACAGCTCGCGGGGCATCCTCTATGCCTTCGAGGAGAGCGCGGACCGTGACTGGCGCGGCTCGATCGGTGCGGCTGCCAGCTCGGCGCGTGCGGATCTCGAGAGGGTTCGCGGGGCGAGCTAGCGTCGACTCCACAGGCTTCCGAGGATGCGGACACGGCGGGGCTCGCCGGGATCGTGACGGGCGTCGGGATCGAGAATCGACGACAAGAGGCCGAAGGCGTACGGGGAGCGACCGGGAGCTCGGCAACCCCCGCGGTCCCCGGAGGGCCGGGCTTTCGCGTCGTCCCTCCCGCCGGGGCTCCGGGGACTTCGAAGTGTGCAGGACCGGCGCAGTGCCATGCGGTGGTCGACCAGGCTGCGTGAGAACGGTGGGTCTCGAGGATCGCCGGCGTGTTCTCAGCCTTCCTGAGCCGTGACGGAGTCCTGCCCGCGCTTCCAGCGCAGGAAGGCCTCGATGAACTCGAGGAGCTCACCGTCGAGAACCGCCTGCACGTTGCCGGTCTCGTGTCCCGTTCGGCGATCCTTGGCGAGCGTGTAGGGCTCGAGCACGTAGTTGCGGATCTGGTTGCCGAAGCCGATGTCGCCCTTCGCGCCGTACATCGACTGCAGCTCCTGTTCGCGCTCGCGCTCCTTCTCGAGCGCCAGGCGTGACTTCAACACCTTCAGTGCCGTCCCCTTGTTGGCGTGCTGCGAGCGTTCGTTCTGACACTGCACCACGAGGCCGGTCGGAAGGTGGGTGATGCGCACGGCCGAGTCGGTCGTGTTCACGTGCTGGCCGCCCGCTCCCCCGGCCCGGTAGGTGTCGATGCGCAGCTCGGACTCGACGATCTCGATCTCCTTGTCGGCGTCAGGAATCTCGGGGATGACATCGACGGACGCGAACGAGGTGTGGCGACGGTTTCGAGCGTCGAAAGGCGACTTGCGTACGAGTCGGTGGACGCCGATCTCCGAGTGCAGGTAACCGTAGACCATGTTGCCCTTCACGTGATAGGTGGCGTTCTTGATGCCCGCCTCCTCTCCCTCCAAGCGATCGACGAGCTTCACTTTCCAGCCTTGCTTCTCGCAGAATCGCTCGTACATGCGGGCGAGAATCGCTGCCCAGTCGCAGCTCTCCGTACCGCCTTCTCCCGGATGGATGCTGAGGTATGCGTTGTTCGAGTCGTGCTTGCCGCTGAGCGTTGTCGCAAGCTCGAGCCGGTCGAGCTCGACCTCGAGGCGCTCACATTCTAGGCGCAGCTCGTCGAGAGAGTCCGTGTCGTCCTCGGCCGCCGCCATCTCGGCGAGCTCGCTGGCGTCGGCCGCTGCCCGTACCGCCTCCACCACGCAGAGTACGACCGAGCGCAGGCTCTTGAGCTCCTGGATGGTCTCCTGGGCCTTCTCGGGGTGGTCCCAGAACGTCGGCTCGGCCTGTCTGTCCTCGAGCTCTCCGATGAGCTTCTCGCCCTCCTAGACCTTCACGAGATCGGCGAGCGTGTGGAAACGCTGGCTGACAACGGCGAGTCGTTCGATTGTCTCGGAGTGTTCGGGGAGCATCTCTTGTGCTCTCGGAGCATTCGGAATCGGCGGGCGTGGGCTCCTCGACGCCGCCGGAGGCAAGAGAGGGCCTGCCGCAGCTTACTGAGCAGAGGGTGCATCTTCAAGGCCTTGCACCTTGCCCGGTGAGCGTGTTAAGTTCCGGGAATTTTGTAGCCGAACAGGCAATCTTTCAACACTCTCCTGCAGGCGCAGATCCTCGTCCGAAATGCCGCGACGCGACGATATCGAGAGCGTTCTTCTGATCGGCTCCGGGCCGATCGTGATCGGCCAAGCCTGCGAGTTCGACTACTCCGGCACCCAGGCCTGCAAGGCCTTGCGGGAGGATGGTTTCCGGGTGGTTCTCGTGAACTCGAACCCGGCGACGATCATGACGGATCCGGAGTTCAGCGATCGAACCTATATCGAGCCGCTGAATGTTCGCACCCTCGAGAAGCTCATCGAGCGCGAGAAACCGGATGCGTTGTTGCCGACGCTCGGTGGGCAGACCGGTCTCAACCTCGCCAGTCAGCTCTGGGAGCAGGGTATTCTCCAGAAGCACGGTGTGCAGATGCTCGGCGCGAGTTACGACGTGATTCAGAAGGCGGAGAGCCGGGATCACTTCAAGACCGCGGTCGAGGCGTGCGGGCTGGACTTGCCGCTCAGCGAGGTCGTCGGATCGATGGACGAGGCCCTCGAGGCGGTCGAGCGGCTTGGTCTGCCCACAGTCCTTCGGCCGAGCTATACGCTCGGCGGCAAGGGAGGGGGGATCGCGTACAGCCGGGAGCAGTACGTCGAGATGATCGAGGCCGGACTTCGCGCCAGCCCGATCTCGAGCGTGCTCGTCGAAGAGTCGATCGAGGGGTGGAAGGAGTTCGAACTCGAGGTCATGCGGGACCGTTGCGACAACGTCGTGATCGTCTGCACGATCGAGAATTTCGATGCCATGGGGGTTCACACCGGTGACAGCATCACGGTTGCCCCGGCGCAGACGCTGACCGACAAGGAATACCAGACGATGCGCAACGCCGCGCTCGCGATCATCCGCGAGATCGGCGTCGAGACCGGGGGCTCGAACATCCAGTTCGCGACGCACCCCGAGACCGGTCGGCTCATCGTCATCGAGATGAACCCGCGCGTCTCGCGCAGCTCGGCGCTCGCGTCGAAGGCGACGGGATTTCCGATCGCCAAGATCGCGACGAAGCTCGCGGTCGGCTACACGCTTGACGAGATCCCGAACGACATCACCGAGAAGACGCCGGCGTGCTTCGAACCGTCTATCGACTACTGCGTCGTCAAGATCCCGCGCTTCGACTTCGCGAAGTTTCCCGATACCAACGCGACGTTGACGACGCGCATGAAGTCCGTTGGCGAGGTCATGGCGATTGGTCGTACCTTCAAGGAGTCGATGCAGAAGGCGCTTCGGGGACTCGAGGTGAAGCTCGTCGGCCTCGGGATTTCGTCGAATCTCGAGAAGCTTGACGTCGGCGAGTTGCGTGAGCGCATCCGGGTGCCGAGCAGCCTGCGGGTTCTCGACGTGTACGACGGGTTGCGACGCGGCATGACGGTCGAGGAGATCTACGAGCTCAGTGGCATCGATCCCTGGTTTCTGGATAACCTGCTCGAGCTCTCGGAGGCCGAGGCGGAGTTGCGCTCTTTCGCCAGTCTTTCGGACGTGCCGCTCGATGTCCTGCGCGAGGCGAAGCGCCTCGGCTACTCGGATCCGCAGCTCGCGAGCTGCTGGAGCACCGACGAGCTTGCCGTTCGGGCTGCGCGCAAGGAACAGGGCATCGAGGCGACCTTCAAGCTCGTGGACACATGCGCAGCGGAGTTCGAGGCGTACACGCCTTACTACTACTCGACCTACGAGCAAGAGGACGAGACCCGTTCGACCGACACGCGCAAGGTGATGATTCTCGGCGGCGGGCCGAACCGGATCGGTCAGGGCATCGAGTTCGACTACTGCTGCGTCCACGCGGCCTTCGCTCTTCGGGAGGAAGGCTGGGAGACGATCATGGTCAACTCGAACCCCGAGACCGTCTCGACGGACTACGACACGTCGGACAAGCTGTACTTCGAGCCGCTGACTCTCGAAAACGTCCTCAACATCTACGATCGTGAGACGCCGGACGGGGTGATCTTGCAGCTCGGCGGACAGACGCCGCTCAATCTGGCCGAGGGGCTACAGGAGGCCGGCGTACCGATTTTCGGCACCTCGCCGGACGCGATCGCGCTCGCGGAAGATCGCGATCTCTTTCAGCAGCTTCTTCATAACCTCGGGCTTCTGCAGCCGCTGAACGGCATCGTGCAGACTTACGAGGAGGCTGTCGAGTGTGCGAATCGCATCGGCTATCCCGTGCTGGTGCGCCCATCATTCGTCCTCGGTGGACGCGCGATGGAGATCGTCTGGAACGAGACGCAGCTCGAGAAGTTCATGAAGGTGGCAGTGCTGGTGAATCCGGGCAAGCCGATCCTCATCGATCGTTTTCTCGAGGAGGCGATCGAGGTTGACGTCGATTCGCTATGCGACGGTGAGCAGGTTGTCATCGGCGGTATCCTGGAGCATATCGAGGAGGCCGGGGTGCACTCCGGTGACTCGAGCTGTACGCTGCCGCCGTATTCTCTCAGTGAACATATCCTGCAGCGGATCCGTCGCATCACGAAGTGCCTTGGCAAGGCGCTCAACGTGCGTGGCCTGATGAATTGCCAGTACGCGGTCAAGGGCGAGAAGGTCTATGTCATCGAGGTGAACCCTCGTGCGTCACGCACGGTTCCCTTCGTCTCGAAGACCATCGGCGTGCCGCTTGCGAAGCTTGCTGCAAAGGTGATGATCGGGCGGAAGCTCAGCGAGCTCGGCTTCGAGAACGAGGTTCGTGTCAGTCATATCGCGGTCAAGAAGTCGGTGTTTCCCTTCGATCGTTTTCCGGGCTCTGACATCATACTCGGACCGGAGATGCGTTCGACTGGTGAGGCGATGGGTATGGACGACAGCTTCGGCATGGCCTTCGCGAAGTCGCACATGTCGGCGAACCAGGACCTGCCTCTGGAGGGCATGGTCTTTCTCAGCGTCGTCGATCGTGACAAGAAGTACATGTCTTCGATCGCGCGGGCCCTTCTGGAGATGGGCTTCGAAATCTGTGCCACGCCGGGGACGAAGAGGTTCCTCGAGGTCGCCGCGTTTGAAGGTATTATCGAGGTGCCCAAGATTCAGAGCGGGCAGTCGCCCAATGTGCTGGATTACATGGCAGAACGGAGGGTGACACTCGTGATCAACACTGCGACCGGACGAGGTCGTCAGTACGACGAGGCGCGGATTCGTGAGCGTACGATCGCGCTCAACATCCCGTGTATCACGACGATCCCCGCGGCACGTGCCGCGATCAGTGGAATCCGGGCGCTGAAGTCGAACGAGTTTCTAGTTCATGCGGTTCAGGACTATTTACCGTCCTGAGTCCATGGGCCGCTCTGTCGGACCGCGACCCGGGACTTTCGGTTCGACTTCGTGGCCGGGGGCCTTCGGATTGGCCGGCCGGCCCGGCCGTGTTCAGCTCTTGTCAGGGCGCCTGGGTCGTGAGGCGCCCTCTTGCCGGGCGAAAAACGTTTCGTCGGGCCAGGCGCCGATTGAAAAGACGGGGGGCCGTCTCTACAATCACGCCAGACTTCACAGCCCCTGTGTGCAGCGGTACTCAGGGGCGGGCGCGATCGGTGAAGGCCACTCTTCCGGGTCTGATTCCTTCATCCCGTCGACGCGAGAGGTGTTGGCGAAGACTCGTGTGTGCTCCCGTGTCGGACAGCAGAGCCCGACGCGTTTCCCGTGATGGGGAGGGGGCCGGTCGAGCACGGAGAATCTCCGGAGCGTGAAGAAACGGGCACCCTTCCCACGGACTCATCGCCGAGAGACAACCATGAAGCAGTTGAGCTCTTCCTTTTCGATTCTGTGCCTCGCGCTGCTGTCGACGACGAGCGCACTGGCCGGCGGCGACCACGGGCTCGCCGTCGGCACCGCCGAGGCGAACGAGGGCGACGTGACTAGTGTCGACCTTCGGATGAGCAGCACGGGCGCCGTTCAGGGCCTCGTCATGGTGTTCGAGTGGGATGGGCGCAAGGCGGAAGGCGTCTCGCTGACGGCCTCGGGACCGATCGAGACCGCCGATCTCATCGTCACACGTGTGGAGGCTGACTTCATGGTTCTCTCCGCGGTCATCGACGACGACGGCGAGGGGCCGGGGTCGATCCCCGCCGGCGTGGACCAGACCATCGGTTCGGCGACGTTGCGCTGCATCTGCCCGGGCTTCCGCCAGGAGATCGCGATCGCGCTAGTTGACGGTCGACACGCTCGCGTCGATTCGGGTCCGCTCCTCGATAACCTCCTCGTCGTCGGTGGCGCTTCGATCACTCAGGTGGAGGGTCTGGTGCTGGGCAACGGTGAGCTGGTGTGCAACCCCGATGCCCAGGGGCCGACCTTCCTCTGTGGCGGTCCGATGGACGAGAACGGTGCGATCTCGGCCGTCGAGGGGCGTCCCGGAGAGACCGTGACGCTTTGCTACTACTACCGCGATCCCGCGCCGACCGGCGGTCGTATCCAGGGATTGTCGATGGCTCTGTCGTATGACTGCAATCTGAGCTGCATCGGGGACTCGGTCAGCATCACGGGTGGGGCGATCGATGCCGCGAACGCCGAGTTCTTCAACCTGCACTGTGACAACGATGCGAGCGACGGCGACGGTTGCGAGATGGTCGTCGGTATGCTGATCGACCTGGATGCGGATCACGACGGACGTCGCCTTCCGGCCGCCGATGACTCCAGCCTCCTTTTCTGTGTCGACTACACGATTAGCGAGGACGCCGTCGACGGCAGCTGTCTCGGCGTCTCCTTCGAGAACGGTGTCAACGGTCGTGGGCAGGTAGATACCGACAACCTCGTCTCGATCGACTTCTTCGAGAGTCCGGCGCAGACGGTGAGCTGCGAGATCTGTGTCGAGGCCGACTTGCTCTTCATTCGCGGCGACTGCAACTTCAACGAGGCGGTCAACATCGCGGACGCTGCGGCGATGGTCGGCGTCATGTTTCTTGCCGAGTTTCCCGCGCAGTGCTTCGACGCTTGTGACGCCGACGATAACGGGGCTCACAACGTGTCGGATCCGGTCTACCTGTTGAACTACCTCTTCGTGCCCGGGAATCCTGCGCCGTCGGCTCCTTTCCCGTCTCCCGGGGAGGATCCCACGGACGACGCCCTCGACTGCTCCGGCGAGGCTGCGTTCCCCTGATCGAGGCTCTCGGCCAAGCGCCGTCGGCCTCCGAGCACCGTTGCGGGTGGTATCGCGGACGGGGAGTTCGCGATATGCTCTCTCGCTCGGTCGCCGTTTTTCTCCTTCCGGTCGTTTCCGCGAGCAGCGCGACTCATGGCAGAGCGGGTCGGGAAGATCGTCGAGTTCCTCGACGGCAGCAGGTTGAAGATCGCTGTCGTCACCGCGCAGAACGCCGGCAAGATGCAGGTCACGGATCGCGGTGGCCGACAGCACAAGATCTCGGAGAAGGGCGTCATCGTCGTCCATCCCGTGTCGACGACGACGAGCGAGATCGGCTCGCGGGCCGAGGAGCTGCTCGCGGAGGTCGAGAGTGTGGGCGCGGAAGTCGACACCGAGCTACTGTGGGAGAGTGCCGAGGGATCGACCGACGAGCTGCCTCTTGCCCTGCTCGCCGAGACCTGGTTCGGCGAGTCGACACCCGTGCGACAGTCCGCGGTCTTCCGCGCGGTCAGCGAGGATCCGGTCCGCTTTCGACTGCGGGGGCGCGCGGTCTTCGCGCGCAAGCAGCGCGAGGTGGACGGTCAGCTGAATGCGGTGCGCAATCGTGAGGAGCGAGAGCAGCGCCGTAGAGGGTCGATTGACTGGATGCGTGAGACTTTGCGGGCGGGGGATCACTGCGATGTCCCGGAGGAGAAGAGCCGCCTGGTGCGACAGGTCGAGGAGTGGATCTGGCGGCCGGATCAGCGCGGAGAGGAGCTCGAGGAGTGGCTGGCTCGGGCCGGCGGCGACGTGGAGGCCGACGAGGCCGCCTATCGGCTTCTCCTGCTCACCGGCCGGGTCACGGAAGATGACGACCGCTTTCTCGTCCTCGCGGGAATCCGTGAGGGATTCTCCGGCGAGGTGATCGCGGCGTCCGAGGGGCTGTTACCATACGAGGCCGAGAGCTCGCGTGTCGACTTCACGTCGCTCGTCTGCTTCAGCATCGACGATCCCGAAACCCGCGAAATCGACGACGCTTTGACCGTCGAGGAGACCACCGGGGGCACGCGTGTCGGAATCCACATCGCGGACGTGGCTCACTTCGTTGAGCCGGGTGACGTGCTCGACCGGGAGGCTTTCCGTCGCGGCGTGACGGTGTATCTTCCGTCACGTTCAGCGACGATGTTTCCGGAGCGCCTCTCGTGCGATCTCGCCAGCCTCAGGTCGGACGAACTGCGGCCCACGATGAGCTTCATCGTCGACTTCGACCACGACGGGGATATCGTTGCGGAGCGCATCGAGCGGGGCCAGGTGCGCGTCACGCACCGCCTCGACTACGATGGTGCCGATGAGCTCATGCGGTCGGATGACGACGATGAGCTAACGAGGGCGCTACGTCGGCTCGACGGGATCGCCGAGACCCTTCTGGACCGACGTCGGGAGAGAGGCGCGTTGATCATCCATCGTCCCGAGCTTCGCGTTCGCGCGCGCAAGGACGAGCCGATTCGACTCGAGGTGCTACTCGGCGATTCGCCGAGCCGTCGGGTGGTGGCGGAGCTGATGATCCTCGCGAACTCCGTCGCGGCGACCGGGGCTCGACGTCTCGAGGTGCCGATCATCTATCGCACACAGGAGCCGCCGCGCGCGGAACTGCGGATTCCGCAGCACTACGATCCCGTCGCGCTGGATGCCGCCTTTCGCAGCCTCGAGCGAAGCAAGCCTTCGACCCATGCCAGAGCTCACAGCGCTCTGGGGCTCGGCTGCTACACGCAGCTGTCGTCGCCGATCCGTCGCTTCGCCGATCTCGTCATGCAGCGTCAATTCGCCGCGCATCTTGCTGGCGAGCAACCGCCCTACGACACGGAGGAGCTTCTGGTCGTGCTTGCCGCGGTGGAGGACGTCGAGCGTCAGGCGCGACGCATCGAGCAGAGGGCGAATCGTTCGACCGTGCTCGAGCACCTCGCGGACGAGCGTCTCGAGGACGAGTTCGAGGCGGTGCTTGTCCGTCGCCAGGGGGCAAGTGGCGAGGTGGAGACGACGGATCTCTACATCCGCGGTACGGTGATCGGGGCGGCCGACCGTGAGCCTGGCGAGAGGCTCGATGTCCGGATCGACCGTGTCGATGCGAGAAGGGGAACCCTCGTCTTCCGCGTGTCGAGTTGATCTGGAGGTTCCGTCAGTCCCGCAGCGAGGGGAGATGGGGGCTCGTTGTGCGGTGTCTGCGTGTGAGCGAGCGACCGCGTGGAGCTCGTCACCCTCGAGGTTGCGTTACTCGGAGACCCGTGGGTCAACGTGGACGTGTTGCTGCAGTCGACGGGGCTGCCGGAACGGGACCGTGCGGGCAGTCGCTCTACCCGGTCACTTGTGCCATCTTGTCGAGGACTGCGCGGAAGCTCTCCTCCGGCGTCGATGCTCCGGACGACGCCCCGATTCTGATACGACCGGACGGGAGCCAATCGGTCGTCTCGACGATCTCCCCGGTGGAGGGGTCCCGGTGTCGGATGGTCTGCGCGGATCGCACGTCGCTCACGCCCTCGATGTGGTAGGCCGGGATCTTCGCGTCGAGGGCGACGTCCGCGAGGTGGGATGTGTTGGAGCTGTCGAAGCCTCCGACGACGACCACGAGATCGGGCTTCTCCGCGAGAAGGGCTCCAAGCGATTCCTGGCGTTCTTGCGTTGCGCCGCAGATCGTTTCCTGGACGCGGAACACGTCGTCGATGTTGACACCCGGCCGTCGTCTGGCCAGCGCTTGATGCAGCTCCCTGGCGATCTCGAGAGACTCGCTCGCGAGCATCGTCGTCTGGTTCGCGAATCCGATGTGTTCGAGGCAGGTGCTCGGATCGAACCCTTCCGAGAAGCGTCCTTGCAGCGCGTTCCGGAGCTGTTCAGCCGACAGCATGTTGTCGAGGAAAGCCACGAGCTGGTCCGCGTCGTGCCGATTCTCGACGAGTACGTATGGTCCAGGGCTGATACGCTCCAGCGTCGCGATTGCCTCCTCGTGACCGGGGCGGCCGTGGTAGACGACAGTGAATCCGTCGCGCGCGAGCCGATCGACGTGCTTCCACACGAAGGCCACGGAGCCGCAGGTGGTGTCGACGACGATCGCTCCGCTGGCGTCGAGCCGGCGCAGGACGCTCGGTGGGACGCCGAAGGCGGGAACGAGCACGATGTCCCGCGGCCCGATGTCGTTTGCGAGCTCCGGATGGCGGTCCAGGAAGATCACGCCGCGCCTCGCGAGGCTCTTGTTGATTCCTGGGTTGTGGAGGATGGCGCTGGTCAGGAAGATCCGCCGCCCGGCGAATCGATCGATCGTCTCCTCGGCGATTCGCAGAGCGCGTTCGACACCGTGGCAGTAGCCACGGATGCTCGCGACGAGGATCGTCGCTCGCCCCGCGTAGATCGACCGGATAGCACCTGGATCTTCGGATCTCTCGATTACCGGCAGCGGGCGTTGCAGAAACAGAGGTGGTGCGGTCAACGGTCTTTCTTGCGAGTGACGGTTTCGGTTCTTCCTGCTCGAGAGACTCACGATCGTCTCAGCAGGCGTCATGTGTTCCAGATCCCGGCGTGTTCACGAGACGCCGTCACGGAACCGAGTCGACGCCACGTCGTGCAGACGAAGCGGATACCGGATCGCGAATGATCCGGGTTCTCGAGGGGCTCTCTGTGGATATCGACGTCGTCGCGTTCCCGGTCGAGAAAAAAAGGTCCAGGAGCGGGGGAATCGACCAGCAGCCCCGATAACGGCGTCCTGCAGCCTTCGTCTTGACAGCGACGCTTTCCTCGGTGGGGTCGCGTTTGATACGGATGCCGTGACCTGGTCGGGGCAGGTGACATATACTGGGTTGGTCATGAACTCGGACGAGATGACCGCTTCAGCTTGCGATCACGACACGGAGGCCTTCGGGCTCTCGTGGGAGGGCAGGGCGGACGCCCTCCGCGAGGTTGATGTGCGGTGTACCGCAGCGCTCGTCGCTTGCCCCGAGGAGTCGCTCGACTTCGACTCCAGCGAGAACCTGATCATCGAGGGTGACAATCTCGACGCGCTCAAGCTCCTGCGTGAGACTCGTCGAGAGACCGTGCGGTTGATCTATATCGACCCTCCGTACAACACCGGGAACGACTTCGTCTACGACGACGGATCCCGTTGCCGTGGAAGCCTTGCCGTTGCGGCGGGATCGAGTCATTCGCGGTGGCTGAGCATGATCTATCCGCGCCTGGTGCTTGCGCGAGACCTCCTGTGCGAAGAAGGCCTGATCGCCATATCGATCGATGACAACGAGGTGCATCATCTGCGCTGTGTTCTCGACGAGATCTTCGGGCGGGATAGCTTCATCGGGCAGGTCTGCGTCGTCAGCAATCCTCGAGGACGCCAGCCGCTCGCCATCGCGACGACGCACGAGTATCTCGTCGCGTACGCTCGAGACCCGAAGCGTTGCGTGATCAAGGGGGAGCGGTTGCGCGGCCGACAGCTGGCGGAGTACAAGCACCTTGGCGACGATGGACGACGCTACCGACTGCGCGGTCTGCGTCACCGGGGCCATGCATCTCGGCGCATCGACCGTCCGCGCATGTACTTTCCTATCTTCGTTGACCCGCAGACCAGACGGGTCTCGCTGGAGCGTACGGCGGAGTTCTCGGTCGAGGTGCTGCCGCGCAAGTCGACAGGTGAGGACAGCCGCTGGGAGTGGAGCTCTGACACGGTCCGCCAGCGTGTTGACCGTCTCGAGGCCGTCTTCGTCGCCCGACGTCAGGAGTGGGACGTCCATCAGCGGGAGTTCCTCGTCGACGAGTCGGGCCTTCCCCGGCGCAGGAAGTGGACCTCTGTCTGGGACGAGAAGGAGATCAACTACCAGAGCGGTCTTTCGGAGCTGAAGGCGCTTCTAGGCACCAGCCCGTTTGATTATCCGAAGCCGCTTCACCTTCTGCGCAAGCTGATCGACGGGGCGACGTCGAGCGGCGACGTCGTTCTGGATTTCTTTGCGGGATCCGGAACGACGGGGCACGCCGTGCTGGAGCAGAACGCAGCGGACGGTGCGGATCGACACTTCATTCTCGTCCAGGCTCCCGAGGCCACCGGGG
>CAYMLL010000143.1:0-18649 GCA_964390645.1 uncultured Planctomycetia bacterium
GGAGTCGTCGTGACGCGAGAGGCTCGCTCTACACCGTGCCGTAGATCCGGTCTCCCGCGTCACCGAGCCCCGGCAGGATGTAGCCGTGCTCATCGAGCCGCTCGTCGATCGCCGCGGTGTAGATCGGCACGTCGGGATGACGTTCGTGAAACGTCGAGACGCCCTCGGGGGCGGCAAGGATGGAGCAGAACTTGATCGACAGCGGACCGGTGCCGCGGACGCGGTCGACGGCCGCGCACGCGGAGTGACCCGTCGCCAGCATCGGATCGACGACGATGACGTGCCGCTCCGGCATGCAATCCGGCACCTTGAAGTAGTACTCGACCGCCGTGAGGGTCTGTGGGTCGCGGTAGAGCCCGACGTGCCCGACGCGCGCCGGAGGTAGAATCCGCAGCATGCCGTCGAGGATGCCGTTTCCGGCGCGCAGGATGGACACGAAGACGAGGTGCTCGCTGTCGAGCGTCGGTGCGTCCATCTCCTGCAGCGGCGTCTCGATCCTCTCGTAGGTGAGGGGCAGATCCCGCGTAACCTCGCAGGCGAGGAGCATGCTCATCTCCTGCAGCACGGTTCGAAACTGTCCGCTGCTCGTGTCCTTCCTGCGCAGAACCGTGAGCTTGTGCTGCACGAGCGGATGGTCGATGACATGTACCTGGCTCGACATGAAGTGGTCTCTTTGCTCTACGTCAGAAATGCGTCAGAAAACGGTGCCGTTCGTGTCGACACGGATCGGTGGTCCTCCGTCCGGTCGCTTCTCTCTGGCGATCTGCCGCCCCGCGCTCCACGTTCCGCCCTCGAGGACGGATGCGAGCGGCAGCTCCCGCGGCGTCTTTCCGAGCGCCGTACGCAGCTTCTCGGCGACGCGGTCGATCAGCGCCACGGTCAGCGCCCGCCACTCGATGACGACTGCGCTTCCGGGCGAGTGCCGACGCTCGGTGACCTCCGCCTGCTTCGGGACGAGCACGCCACCGTCGACGAGCAACCCCCCGTTGCGATACTCCGCAAGGGCCGTGAGCTCATCGACGCCGACAACCTCGAAGCCGCCGAACTCGAGCGGCTCGATCAGCGAGTACACGAGCCACTGCGCGATCTTGTGGAAAGGGACCAGGCCGCCGGCAGAGTCCGCGGCGGAGACGTCTCCGGGCGGATACCGCCAGACGTCCCCGACACTCTCGCCGTCGACGGACACGCTTCCGTGCCAGATCGACCCGATGCCTTCGAGCACCACGCGCAGAATCTGCCCGGCGCGGATCCGGCCGCTCTCGCTGACCGTCTCCAGGACGTCGACGAGCCCGCCGACGCGACCCAGCGAGCGAGCTCGAAGCGCCGCGCCCAGCTCGCGCAGTAGCGCGGCGCGACCGTCCAGACCGGCGAGCGGATTCGCGGCGCTCACCTGCAGGCTCGAGGCGAGAATCTCCGCGTCGATCTCCTCGAGTCTCGAGGCGTCGGCGCGCAGTCTGTCCTCACCGGACGCCGAGAACACCCCGTGCGAGAACATGCGATAGCTCGCGACCGCGAGGCCTTCGGAGCGCGACCAGGTCTCTGCAGTCTCGCTCTCCCGGTAGGTCCAGTCCGGGCCCGCCCCCGCATCGAGGAGCACGCTGGTCGTCACCAAATCTAAGCGGCACCGTGTCCGCTCCAGGTCATCGCGCGGCGCGATCGCCTCGTCGAAGAGCGCGACCCGATCGACGCCGCCGACACGAAAGTGTCCCCACCGGCTGTGGGTCGGAATCACCAGATCGGGATAGGCCGTCCGCGTCACAGCGAGGACGCGGTCGACCACGTCTTCGAGAGCGTCGAGCCGCACGTCGAAGTGAGCAAGCTCGCCGGCGAGTCCCTTCTCGAGGAGGCTCTCCGCACACTGACGGATGGTCGCCGGATCTCGCAGCGTCGCGACCACGTCGGTCATCACCTCAGAACTCCCGGCCCTTGCGCTTCGCGAGGTCCTCAGGGCTGGGCACCTCACCATCCGTGTAGTAGCCGGCGGCCATCTTCGCGTCCATCTCGACACGCGCGTCGCCCGGTATCAGCTCCTCGGGGATCCTGACGCGCTCGACGACCTCGATGCCCGACCGCACCACCGCATCGTGCTTCATGTTGCTCATCGAGATGAAGCGATCGATGCGCGAGACGCCGAGCCAGTGGAGAGCGTCCGGCATCAGCCGCTGGAAGCGCATGTCCTGCACACCCGCGATGCACTCCGTGCGCGCGAAGTACTCCTCGGCGCGGTCGCCGCCTTCCTGTCGCTTGCGAGCGTTGTAGACGAGGAACTTCGTCACCTCGCCGAGCGCGCGGCCCTCCTTGCGAAAGTAGACAATGAGACCGACGCCGCCGGCCTGCGCAGCTCGCACGCACTCCTCGACGCCGTGCGCGAGGTAGGGCCGACAGGTGCAGATATCCGAGCCGAAGACGTCCGACCCGTTGCACTCGTCGTGAACGCGAACCGTCAACTTGGCGCCGGGATCGGAGATCCTGTCCGGGTCGCCGAAGATGTACGCGGTCATGCCTCCGATCGGGGGCAGGAAGATACTGAGGTCGCCGCGGGTCACCAGCTCGGTGAACATGCCACCGGTCTGCTCGAAGAGGACTCGGCGCAGCTCGCTCTCCTCGATCTCGAAGCGCTTTGCAACGCCCGGCAGGTACCAGACGGGCTCGAAGGCCGCCTTGGTCACCTTGCACTCGCCGCCCGTGTCGAGGAGGTCGCCGTCCGGCTCGAGCCGGCCGGCCTCCACGGCCTCGCGCAACTCCGGCATATGGAGATGCGCCCTGGTGACGGCGATGGTCGGGCGGATGTCGATTCCGGCGGCGATCTCGTCCGCGAAGACGTCGCCCACGGTGGCCCCGAAGGGATCGATGGCGACGATCTTCTCCACGTCGAACCAGCTCGGATGCGGCCCGATGAGCTGCCACGGAGAGGTGTCGGTGAGATCGGCGCGGTGATCGGCATCAAGCAGCCCGGCCGCGACCGCGAGCGCGCGATACACGGAGTACGAGCCCATGTGCGTACCGATCGCGTTGCGATTCGACGGATCGGTCAACGTCCCGACGACCGGGCCTCGCTCCCTGGCAGTCGCCGCGCCCCAACGGATCTTCGGTGAGTCGTTCTCACCGGGATGAGAGGTGAGACGGATGTGTTTGGGATTCTTGTCGGTCATGACGGTCGCTCAGGACATCCAGCCCGCGTCGGGCTGTGTCTCCCACTTGCTCGTGATCTTCTTCAGGTAAGTCCACAGCTCGACGCCCCCGCGCCCTGTGATGTCGCCGCCGCCGCATCGCGACGACTTCGTTCCCCCGAAGGAGAACGGCTCACGCGGCACCGGCACACCGACGTTGACCCCGACCATACCGCTGGAGGAGCGCTGCGCAACATGACGCGCGACCGCCCCGCTGCGAGTGAACACGGACGTCGCGTTTCCGTAGCCGCTGCGCTTCTCGAGCTCGATCGCCTCGCCGACGTTCGACACTCGAACGATCGTCAGCACCGGTCCGAACAGCTCGCGCGTCGCGCAGTCCAGATCGGGCTCGGCGCGGTCGAACACCGTCGGGCCGATCCAGTTGCCACCGGCGAGCTCCCCGGGCACGTCCGCACCTCGTCCGTCCAGCCGCACCTCGACGCCATCTCGCGCCGCCCGGTCGATCGCCGCCTCGATTCGCTCGAGCGCAGCACGGTCGATGATCGCCCCCATGTCGACACCGGTACGGATCTTCCCTGCGCGCTCGACGACGTGATCGATGATCTCGTCCACGTCGCCCACCGCGACCATCAGGCTCGCCGCCATGCAACGCTGCCCCGCGCAACCGGTGAAGGAGCTGACGACCCCGTCGACGGCGAGGTCGTGGTCCGCGTCCGGAACCACGATGATGCGGTTCTTCGCGCCACCGAGCGCCAGCGATCGCTTGCCGAGAGCCGTCGCCCGCGTGTAAACCGAGCGAGCCACAGCGCTCGAGCCGACAAATCCGACGCACCCGACATCGGGGTGATCGACCAGCGCCTCGACCGCCTCACGACCGCCGTTGACGACCGAGAAGACGCCCGGCGGGAAGCCCGCATCCATCATCAGCCCGCCGAGTCGACACGCGGTGAACGGCACCTTCTCCGACGGCTTGAGCACGAACGCGTTCCCCAGCGTCACCGCGAGCGGGAACATCCACATCGGCACCATCGCCGGAAAGTTGAACGGCGTGATGCCCGCCACGACCCCGATCGGCTCGCGACGAAGCTCGCAGGTGACGCCGCGGCTGACCTCGAGCGCCCCGCCGTCATCGAGGTTCTGAAGGCTCAGCGCGTACTCGACAACCTCGATGCCCTTCAAGATGCCCGCCCTGGCCTCACCGTCGGTCTTGCCTGACTCCCGCGACACCGCGCTCGCCAGCCCGTCGATATCCGCCAGAACGAGCTCGCGAAAACGAAAGAGCAGCTGCGTACGCTCCTTCAGCGGCACGAGTCGCCACTGTTCGACCGCCCGTCGGGCAGCCTCGACAGCGCCCGCCACGTCGGCGGCCGACGACCGCGGCACGTTGCCGATGACCGCCCCCGTTGACGGGCTGGTGACATCGATGCGCCCGACACCGGCCGGGTCGACCCAGGAACCCCCGACGAGGTTGCGGACCCTCTCGTTCCCGGAAGCTCTGTCGATCGGGTCCGTCACTGACCGATGTCTTCCGCCCAGAGGTCGGGCTTCTCGAGCTGCATCCGCTCCATCAGGTCGACGCAGCGCTGGTCGTCGAGCACGCGGACGTCGATGCCGCAACGACGCATCCAGTCCTCGGCCCCCAGGAAAGTGCGGTTCTCACCGACGACGACGCGCGGGATTTTGAAGAGGATCGTCGTGCCCGAACACATCGGACAGGGACTCAACGTCGAGACGAGAGTCAGGCGCCCCCAGTCGCGTCGGCGGCCGGCGGCACGGACACAGACCACCTCCGCGTGGGCGGTCGGGTCACCGGACTGTACCCGCTCGTTATGCCCCCGCGCCACGACATCGCCACTCTCGTCGACCAGCACCGACCCGATCGGAATGCCGCCCTCGTCCCAGGACGTCTCGGCCTCGGCGATCGCCTCCTGCAGCCAGACGCGGGCGGCGTCCGCATGCGGGGCAGGGAATCCGGCACTCGACTCGGTCATGGTGACGATCCTGGAGAGATCACGAGGGCTGTTCGGCTATCGACTCTATCGTCCGTGGCGCCCGCCAGGTTGAATCGACGCCCGGCTCCCGGCATTATCGGATCCGCTCGCTGTAACACGAGCGACGGCACCGGCTCACGAGATCTCGGGAGTCCGCTCGACCCGGTCGCGGTGGAACGGATTGCCCTGGGGACCTAGCACCGGCTGCCGTAAGATGGAGACGTCACGGCAGCTGCCACGGAAGTCCGAGCAACAACCGCCTTCTTCCAGAGATGCCAGCAAGAACGCCCTCGAATCGACGATGTCCGCGGAGCACTCCGCCCGCCGGACTGCTCACGCTGTCGATCGTGCTCTGGCCGTGGTCGTGGACGGTCCGCGCCGACCCGCCCGTGCGGACCCCGCCCGAGGCCACCGCATCCCACGATGACCTGTCCTACGGGGAGCATGCGGTGCCGCTCATCCAAGAGTACTGCAAGCCCTGCCACAACGAGCGGCGCGCGCGAGCCAAGCTCGACCTCGGCTCCTTCCGGACGACGGACTCGGTTCTGAAGAACCGCAAGATCTTCGGTGCCGTCCTCGAGATGCTGCGCCAGCGGAAGATGCCACCCAAGAAGGCGGACCAGCCGTCGGAGACCGAACGCGGCCGCCTGATCGACATCATCACAGCGGAGCTCGATCGATTCGACTGCTCCGGCAGCGTCGACCCCGCCCCACCGACCCTCCGCCTACTCAACGCGACCGAGTACCGCAACACGGTGCGCGATCTCGTCGGCGTCGACTACGAGTCGGCGGCCGACTTTCCTGCTGACGAGATCGGCTACGGTTTCGACAACATCGGCGATGTGCTGTCGATTCCGCCGCTCCTCTTCGAGAAGTACCTCGACGCCTCGGAAGAGATCATCGACCGCGCCTTCGGAAAAACCGCCGCGAACGCTCGCGAACCGCTACGATTCGAGGCCGAGAAGGTAGAGGTGGGGAACGAGAAGGCGACGCCTGATACGGCCGTCATCGGCACCGGGGCTCTCGGTATTTTCCGGGAGAGGTCGATCGCGACGAGGTGCGACTTCCCCGTCGACGGCCAGTACCTGCTGCGCGCCCGCGCCTACGGCGACCAGGCGGGACCCGAAGCGCCGCAGATGGCGTTTCTCATCGACGACGAGCAGGTCGGAGTCGTCGAGGTGCCGGCGCTGCGGAAGGAGCCGCAGGTTTACGAGGTGCGCGTGAACATCAAGGCGGGAACGCGGAGCTTCGGCGTCGCCTACCTGAACAACTACAACAACCGCACCTCGAAGGACCCGGAGCTTCGCGGAGACCGCAACCTCATCGTCGACTGGTTCGAGCGACAGCTGGCAACGTCGAAGAAGGCACGAAAGGTCGACGAACGTATCTTCGTCGTCCCGCCCTACAACTCCGAGGGCCGCCCGCAGCTCGCGAACATCCGGACCATCGTCGAGACCTTCATGAGGCGCGCGTATCGCCGCCCCGTGAGTGACGAGGAGGCAGATCGCCTGCTCGAGCTCGGACGGCGCGCCTTCCGCGGAGGAAACTCGCTCGACGAGTCGATCCAGCTGATGCTGAAGGCCGTTCTCGTCTCACCGCACTTTCTTTTCCGGGTCGAGATCGACGCCGGCCCCGACGACCCGAACACGGCACACCCCGTCAGCCAGTACGAGCTCGCGACGCGACTGTCCTACTTCCTGTGGAGCACGATGCCCGACGACGAGCTGCTCTGGCTCGCTGACGTCGGCAAGCTCTCGGAGGACGCGGTCCTTGATGGACAGGCGCGACGCATGCTGCAGGACGCCCGCTCCCGCGCCTTCATCGAGAACTTCGCCGGACAGTGGCTACAGACTCGCTTTCTCGACGGCGTCACGCCCGACCCGACGCGCTTCCCGCAGTACGACGAGAGGCTCCGCGACTCGATGCGGGAGGAGACCTACCGCTTCGTCGAGACCGTTGTCCGCGAGAATCGCAGTCTCCTCGAGCTGCTCGATGCCGACTTCACCTTCGTCGACGAGCGTCTGGCGAAGCACTATCGGCTCGAAGGTGTGAAGGGCGAGGAGTTCCGCCGCGTGTCCCTCGCCGACAGCCCGCTCGGCGGAGTGCTGACACAGGCAAGCGTGTTGACCTTGACATCGTACCCGACGCGCACCTCTCCGGTTCTTCGCGGCAAGTGGATCCTCGACCGCATCCTCGGCACGCCGCCGCCGCCGCCGCCGCCGGACGCCGGCGAGCTCAGCGAGGCGCCTGAGGCAATTCTCGCGGGATCGCTGCGTCAGCGGCTGGAAAAACACCGGACGGACGCCAACTGCGCCGTCTGTCACGACAAGCTCGATCCCCTCGGCTTCGGCTTCGAGAACTTCGACGCGATCGGCAGGTGGCGAGAGTCGGACGGCAAGTTCCTGATCGATGCGTCCGCGTCGCTTCCCGACGGCCGCGAGTTCAACGGCCCGCGAGAGCTCAAGAAGCTCCTCGCCGGGCAGAAGGACCCGTTCGCACGCGCCCTCGCCGGGCAGCTGTTGACATACGCTCTCGGACGCGGGCTCCAGTACTACGACAAGTGTGCCATCGACCAGATCGTCGACAGGACGTCCAGGAGCGGTTACAAGATGAGCGAGTTGATCCTGGCCGTCGTGCAGACCGAGCCGTTCCGGATGCGGCGTGGCGGGGGAGCGAGACGATGAACAACGAGAAGATCACCCGACGGACCGTTCTGCGAGGCCTCGGCACCGCCATGGCGTTGCCCTTCCTGGAGGTGATGTCGCCGGCCGGTGCCAAGCTCGGTGCCACGCTCGGCGGCGCTGCTCAGACCGCGACAGCAAGCGGGGCACCGGTCCGCATGGCCTTCTGTTTCGTGCCCAACGGCGTCAACGTGCGCAACTGGTTCCCCTCGGAAGAGGGCAGCGACTTCGAGCTGCCGTGGACGCTGCGCCCGCTCGAGAAGGTGCGCGACGAGCTCCTCGTCCTCAGCGGTCTGACGCACGACAAGGGACGCGCCAACGGCGATGGCGCCGGCGACCACGCGCGCTGCGCCTCTGTGTTTCTCACCGGCGCCCAGCCCTACAAGACCTCGGGCGCGAAGATCCGCAGCGGCGTTTCCGTCGACCAGGCGGCGGCCGCGCAGATCGGCACGCTCACTCGTCTGCCCTCGCTGGTGCTCGCCTGCGACACCGGTCGCAACTCGGGCAACTGCGACTCCGGATACAGCTGCGCCTACTCGAACAACGTCTCGTGGACCGGCCCGGCGACACCGATGGCGAAGGAGACGGATCCTCGCCGCGTCTTCGACCGTCTCTTCGCGAAGGGAGCGAAGAAGGAGGTCGATGAGAGCGCCAACCGTCGCCAGCTCAACCGCCTCAGCGTTCTCGACTTCGTCCGCGAGGATGCCGGCCGCCTCGAAAAGAAGCTCGGGCGCGCGGACCGTCGCAAGCTCGACGAGTACTTCACCGCGCTGCGTGAGCTCGAGAGGCGCGTCGCCAGGACTCCGAGCAGCACATCGTGGACCTCGGTCCAGGAGCCGGACGAGCTGCCGACGCGGCCGGGCGAGCGCATGGAGTTCGATCAGCACCTGCGCCTGATGAGCGAACTGATGGTGCTCGCGTTCCAGGGAGACGTCACGCGTATCGCGACGCTGATGTACGCGCGATCCGGAAGCAATCGCAGCTATCCGGGCATCGGCGTGCCCGACGGGCACCACGGCATCTCGCACCACCAGGGTCGCGAGGACAACCTCGACAAGATCCGGCGCATCGACCGTTTCCACGTCGCACAGTTCGCCTACTTCGTCGACCGTTTGCGCTCGGTAAAGGAGGGCGACGGCACCCTTCTGGACAGCTGCATGGTCGTCTACGGAAGCGCGATCAACGACGGCAACCGCCACAACAACGAGAATCTCCCGGTCCTGCTCGCCGGACGCGGCGGCGGCACGGTCGACCCCGGCCGCCACGTCCGCTACGAGCACGAGACGCCGATGTGCAACCTCTTCCTGTCGATGCTCGATCGCGTTGGCGCGCCTGTCGAGTCGCTCGGCGACAGCACGGAACGGTTGCGCTATCTGACAGTCTGATGAGCGGGGCCGGAAGCATCGCATGTGTCCTGGCGGCCTGGCTGGCGGTGCCGGTCCCGGTGGCGGGCCAGGACGATCCCCCTGACATCGACAGGCCCCCTGACATCGACAGGCTCATCAAGGACCTGCGCGGTCGTGACCGCGGCGCTCAACGAGAGGCGGCCTACCGGCTCGAGCTCCTCGGGGCGCAGGCCAGGGAGGCCGTGCCCGCCCTGGCCGGAGCGCTGGCCAGCGGCGAGACGCAGGTCAAGTACCACGCCGCGCGTGCCCTCGCGAAGATCGGACCGGATGCGAAGGAGGCGGTCGGCGCCCTGATCCAGACGCTGCGAAACGACCGCGGTCAGCTACGCTACCGTGCAGCACATGCCCTCGGCAGCATCGGCGACTCCTCCGTCCCGGCACTGCTCGACGCACTGGGATCGACGAGCTCGTCCACCCGCGCCGCGGCCGCAACGGCGTTCGTGTGGATGCGTCCTCCGCCTCCGGAGTCCTTGAAACCGCTCCTCGACACACTGCGCGACGACGAGCCGCGGGTGCGACGAGCCGCGGCGGAGGCACTTGCCAAGATCGGCGGACCCGCGGTCGACGGGCTCTCCGCCGCTCTGGGATCCGACACGGTCGCGGTGCGCATCGAGGCTGCTCGGGCGATCACCCTGATGTCCGGGAACGCGGTGCAGGCGCGGGCCCGGCTCGTCGCGGCGCTCGACGACCCGGACATCCGTGTACGCACACTCGCCGTCTCCGCGGTGCGGCGCGCCGGGATTCCGACCTCGGAGCTCCTTCCGTTTCTGGTCGCCAGACTCGCCGACGAGGCCCCGTCGGTCCGCAAGGCCACGACCTGGTCGATGCTCAGGATCGAGCCCCGAACGGCGGTGGTCGAGGCGCTCATCGGGGTCCTCGAGGGAAACCACCGCGAAGCGATTCACGCCGCCGCGGGTCTGCTCGAGAGGATAGGACCTTCGGCCGAAGCGGCGATACCGGCTCTGGTGGGAGCCGCGGCGCGCCTCGAGGAGAAGGGTGACACCCCGGTCTCCGCCGCGCTCGCCCGCTTCGGCGAGAAGGCCGCCGAGGGTCTCCTCGGCAAGCTCGACCGCGACGACCTGAGTGAGAAGACGGCCGCGAGCATCGTCGGGGCGCTGGTGGCGATCGGCTCGCCGGCCGTCCCGGGCCTGGTGAAGCTGCTCGAGCGACCGCAAGCGACGATTCGCTCCCGCGCCGCGGCCGCGCTCGCCGGAATCGGCCGGCACGCCGAACCAGCGAAGAGCGCGCTCGCCGCGCACCTGGACGACGAAGATCCCGGCGTGCGCGCGAACGCGGCACGAGCCGTCGGCGGTATCGGTGAGGCGAGCCGAGACCTCGACGCCCGCCTCTTCGAGATGGTCGAGGACACGAGCGTGCAAGTGCGAGCCGCGGCGATCTCCGCGCTCGGCGCCATCGGCCTGAAGTCGTCGACGCTCGTCCCCGTGCTCCTGCGAGCGCTCGAAGACGAGGACGCCGGCATCCGGACCTCCGCCGCCGAGGCGTTCGTCAAGATCGGCGCTCCCGCATCCAGTGCGGTCGGCGACCTCGCACGAGCGCTCGACGACCCCGTCGCCGACGTGCGACGCGGTGCGGCGACGGCGCTCGGGAACATCGGCTCACAGGCGAAGTCCTCGATCCCCAGGCTCATCGCACACGCCAGGAAGGACGAGAACGAGGTCCGGCTCGCTGCCGTCATCGCGCTCGCGACCTTCGGCGGCGCGTCGAAGGACGCGGTTCCCGTCCTCGTCGATCTCGTCGACACGCAAGCGAGCGCGTTGCGGCTGGAGGCGGTTCGCACCATCGGGAGTATCGGCACCGCGGCACGGAGCGCCAGGAGGTCGCTCCTCGAGGCGCTCGACGACGAATCGCCCGAGCTGCGCGCGGCGACGATCACGGCTCTCGCCGCGGTGATCAAGGACAACACCGCGGTCGTCCCGATCCTGGTCCGCGGGCTGGACGACAGCAGTCGGGATGTGGAGCGCGCCGCGGCCGAGGCGCTCGGGAGCATCGGCGGCGAAGCTCAGGCCGCGGTCGCCCCGCTCTTCAAGCTGCTCGACGATCCCTACCGGCGCTCGCTCGCAGTCGACACGCTCGAGAAGATCCGCCCACGTGACGTCGAGCTGTTGCGCAAGGCGCTGGATCACCGCGAGCCCTTCATCCGGGTCTTCGCGTGCGACTGCCTCGGAAAGCTGGGGGCCACGGCCGGCGATGCGCTGCCGGATCTGCGCAAGCTGCAGCGCACGCGAGATCGGCGTGTGGCGCGAAGCGCTCGTCGCGCGGTCCGCAATATCGAGGAAGACCGATAGTCCCGGCGTGGGGACGGAGAGGCCACGCGATCGACGCCCGGCTCGCTCGCGGGTTTCGCCAGGGGGCGCTCTCTGGCAGAATCGGGCGCTACGAATCCGCCGCGGCGGCGCCCCGCCGCCCCACGTGAGGCACCAGCTCCCTTGTCGTCATCCGCCGTCTCCTTTCCACCGGTCGCGAGTCCCGACGCGCTCGTGCTCGTGCTGGGCTCGATGCCTGGCGAACGATCCCTGGAAGCCTCCCGGTACTACGCGCACCCACGAAACGCGTTCTGGCCGATCATGGAGGCGCTCTACGGTATTGACGTCGAGGCTCCGTACACCCGGAGGCTCGAGGAGCTCGTGCGCCACCGGGTCGCACTCTGGGACGTGCTGCGCAGCTGCGAGCGCCAGGGGAGCCTGGACGCTCGTATCCGCAGTCCCGTCCCGAACGACTTCGATGCGTTTCTCACCGGGCACCCGCAAATCCGATCGGTCTTCTGCAACGGACGAGCGGCCTGCTACCTCTTCACTTCGCTCGTCGCTCCGCGGCTCTCGCCGAGCGCCCGGGACCTCACCGTCGAGGTGCTCCCGTCAACGAGCCCTGCAAACGCACGCTTCAGCCTCGCCGAGAAGATCGAGGCCTGGCGCGCTGTCGGGGTGTGCTCGTCTGCGAACTCGACGCACCACTCGGACCAACGATCGTCCTCGCGTGGAGCCTGACTCTCGATGAAGACGGATTCGAAGCAAAATCGCGTTCACACGGGCACGCTGCTCGCCGGCGTCATCCTCTGGCAGACCTGGGTCGTCGTGGAGGCCTTCCACGATTTCCTGGATTTCCAGAAGATGTGGGACGACATGGGCCTGGAGCTGCCGTGGGTGACGCGGTCGTTCCTCATGATCCAGAACTTCACCCCGCTCCTGCCCATCACGACGCTCGCCCTCTCCATCGACATCCTGCGACGGAAGGCCCCGTCACCGTGGTACTCTGGCGCCGTACTCCTCGTCGCCCTTGCGGCGTGTATCGCTCTGCACTGGTGGGCGGACCAGGCCAAGTGGAAACCGCTCTTCCAGCTCCTCGACGACATATGCATGCGATGAGCGGAGAAACGTCGTCAGGTCACTCGTTCAGCCTCCCCGTGGTCGGCGACCATCCGAGGCTCCGGACACCATCGACGCGATGATCCCATGGGAGCTACTGGACAGCTCGACCATCCCCGGCACCCGCGAGGAGATGACGCTCCACCGGCGTGATCAGGAGTACTCGATCCGCGTCGATCGTCAAGAGCTGATGAACAGCCGCGTGCACGGCTCGGAGGAGTCGCTCGCGAGGATCTCGTGCTCACGGGTCGCCGATCGTCAGAGTCCCCACCTCCTCATCGGAGGACTCGGCATGGGGTACACGCTGCGAGCGGCACTCGACCACTCGAGCGCCACCAGTCGCATCACGGTCGTCGAGCTCGTTTCGACGGTTGTCAAATGGAACCGGGAATGGCTGGCGGAACTCGCCGGACAGCCGCTGGAGGATCCGAGAGTCAGCGTCCTCGAGGCCGATGTCGCAGAGGTGCTTCGGTCGACGACCGACGAGTACGACGCGGTCGTGCTCGACGTCGACAACGGACCCGAGGGCTTCACGCGCAAATCGAACGACTGGCTCTACGCATCCTCGGGACTCGAGGCGACTCGCACGGCACTGCGTCAACAAGGGGTGCTCTCGGTCTGGTCGTCGACCCCTGATCGGAGCTTCTCGCGACGTCTGCGACGCGCGGGCTTCTGCGTCGACGATCTGCGTGTACCGGTGGGACCTTCAGAGGGTGGTGAGCACACGGTCTGGGTCGCGGAGCGACAGCTCTGATCGGGGCAGTCCCGCCGCGACGGTCACGAGCGCGACGAGCCTTTCCCGGGGAAACAGCGATCTACAGCACCCCGGTGATTTCTGGTATCGTGAAGCGCTGACGCAAGAAACCGGAGGCTGCAAAGCGATGAGCGACGCACTACCCCGCTCGGTGTCCCGACCCATGCAGTTCGAGAACGGCTGCGCCATCGGCATCAGCAACCGCTGGCGGAAAGGGCAGTACTGTACGATCATCACGCAGGCTGGCATCGTCGGTTGTGGCATCTACGATCTCGTCACTCCGGCGGAGTTCGGACAGGCGATCGCCATAGCGAGGGGCACGCCGGAGCAGCCGCTCGTCGATCCCGAAGATCTGCTGGACGCCAGAATCGTCGGCCTCACCCCGCAAGCTTCGGAGCTAGGGATCGAGGAAGGCATGAGCGGTCGGGAAGCCGTCGAACGGCTGTTGAAGGCGCCGGAGTGAACACATGGATGGCGCACTGAACTTCGCCGAACGACGCGTGCTCGGCGTCCTGATCGAGAAGGGATTCACCACCCCCGAGCAGTACCCGCTGACGCTCAACTCACTGGTCAACGGCTGCAACCAGAAGAGCTGCCGTGACCCCGTCTCGCACCTCGCGGAAGATGAGGTGGTGCACTCCCTCGACTCCCTGCGCGAGAAGGGCCTCGTGACCATCGTACGCAGCACGAGCGGCCGCACGGATCGCTACCGTCACCGCTGCGCCGACACCCTCGAGCTCGAGGGTCGACCGTCAGCAGTGCTCGCCGAGCTTCTCCTTCGCGGGCCGCAGACCGATGGCGAGCTGCGCCAGCGCGCGAGCCGCATGGTCGAGATCCCGACACTCTCTGATCTGGCGGTCACCCTCGACGAGCTGCGACGACACGAGCCGTGTCTCCTGATGCCCGCATCACCCGTGGGGCGGCGTCGCGGCGCCAAGTACGCGCACGCTCTCTACCCCGCGGACGAGAGGCCCGACAGCGTCTCGGACACCCCCGTCTTCACCGCCGGGGCGCTCGGCCCGAGCGCCATGTCGGTGGCTTCGCAGCCGACAGCCACGCTGACCCACGAAGGCCCGTCATCCGGCCTGTCATCGTCCACGCCGACAGCGACCGTGACCGGGTCGCAGAACCCCAGCGGCCTGCACGCCGAGCTGGTGCAAGTCAGGGAGCGCATCGACTCGCTCGAGAAGCGCGTGGACGAGCTCGAGTCGACGTTCATGCGCTTCTTCAAGTAGCGCGCCTTGATCACTGACCGTGTGCGAGGACTCGGCCGACTCTTCCAGATCGAGTGGAAGCCGAAGGCCACGACGACCCTCGCAATCCTGGCGTACTGGGCACTGGGCTACTTCACGCTCAACCGACTCGATGTCGAAGAGCGATTCGCCATCCCGCGGACGCCCCTCGACGATGCGCCGCTCCTACCGTGGACGATCCTCGTCTACCACTCGCTCTACGTGATCTGCGGACTCGGCGTCTGGATGCACCGATCGCGAGAGGCTGTATGGCGCCATCTGCTCGCCGTGGCGCTCGCTTACTCGATCAATTTCATCCTCTTCGCGATCTTCCCGACCGAGATCGACCGACCGCCGCTTCCGCAGAGCGGCTCGATATGGGTCTGGGCGCTCGGTCTCACGTGGACGCTCGACGCTCCACACACGTGCTTTCCTTCACTGCACGTCTCGAACTGCCTCGTCGTCGTCTGCGCGTACTGGAGAACCCGGTGGCGCTGTCCCTTCCTCCTCTGGATCGTCCTCATCTGCGCCTCGACGATTACCGTGCGCCAGCACCTCTTCTGGGACATTCCCAGCGGCGCGGCCGTCGGAATCGTCGGCTACCTCGCGGCACGTCGCATCCTGCGGGGCGAGCGCCGGTCACCGCAAACCGGCTCGTCATCAGTCGGCGGTGCGTCAGAGCAGACCTGAGCCTCGTCGGTGCGAATGATGACCCGAATGCCGACGCAGGCCACCGCGGGCCGGGTGCCGTCCGTCTACGCGACCTCGCGGTCGTTTCCGGCGGTCATCGCATCGACGTCGACGATCACCTGTCCGACCTTCTGGTATCGAAGAACCACATCCTTCTCGAGCATCTTTGCGATGATCCGAGAGAAGCGCCCGGAAACCGGTGCATTGAGGTTCTTCAGGGTCTGAAAGGGCTCCGACGACAGCACCCAGCGGATCCAGTCCTTCGGCTTCTTGGCCCCGTAGAGCTTCTTGAATCCGTTGAGACTGAGGATCGCCTGGAAGGCCAGAAAGCCGAGGCTGTAGATGTCGACACCGAAGCCGATGCGTCCGCGTCGACGCATCGACTCGGGAGCCATGTACGCGAGCGTGCCCCCCATGCGGTGCTCGGTATCGTTGACGAACCCGCTGAGCCCGAAATCGGTCAGCTTGACGACACCCTCCTTCGTCACGAGCACGTTGCGCGGGTTGACGTCGCGGTGGACGAGCCCGACAGCGTGAACCGCCTCGAGCGCCGCGAGCATCTGTCGAAAGTAAGTGATGAACTCGTGCTCCGGCAGCGGGCGCTTGCGGAACCGCTCGATGAACGGCTGTCCCCTCACGAGCTCCATGACGATGCAGAACGACTCGGGCGAGTCCACGATATCGTGGACCATCACGACGTTGGCGTGATCGACACGTGCCAGGAACTCCGCCTCCTTGTGGAGGCGCTCGAGCACCGCACGATGCCCTCGCTTCTGGGCGATCACGCGCTTGATCGCCACCTTGCGCTTGAGCCGCAGATCACGGGCCTTGTAGACTTCCCCGCTGCCCCCGGAGCCCAGCTTCTTCAGCAGCTGGTACCTGTCGTGGAGTATCTCCGCCATAATACCATTGTAGCGGATGGCCATGCGGTCATTCGCAACCAAAGCTACCTCACGGACCTTTCAAACGCCCAACCCAGCTCCCAGCATGCCGCCCGGCGATCCGACTTCCACATCCTCCCGCAAGGTCCAGCCTTTTCTGGCGATGGAGATCCTCGAGCGTGCCCAGGTGATGGAGCGCCAGGGTGTCGACATCGTCCACCTCGAGGTCGGCGAGCCCGACTTCGGGGTGCCCGCGTGCGTCGATGAAGCGATCGCGCGGGCGGTTGCCGGAGGCGAGACACACTACACCCACAGCCTGGGGATCCACGAGCTGCGCCAGGAGATCGTGAGCTACTACGCGAGACGCTACGACGTCACCGTCGATCTCGAGCGCGTCGTCGTCACCGCGGGCACGTCCGGCGCCATGGTCCTGCTGATGGCGCTGCTTCTCGACGCCGGCGACGAGGTCCTCCTCCCGAACCCCGGCTACGCATGCTACGAGAGCTTCGTGCGCTCCTTCCACGGCGAGCCCGTCTTCTTCGACCTGCTCGCGCAGGACGGGTTCCGCTACGACCCGGAGCGAGCACGCGATCGGCTCACCGCACGCACGAAGGCGCTCTTCGTCAACTCTCCCTCGAATCCGACTGCGGCGCTCCAGGACCGCGGGACGTTGAGCAGTCTCCTCGAGCTCGACGTCCCGGTCGTCAGCGACGAGATCTACCACGGGCTCGAGTACGGTACGGACGGGTCACGCGCGACGACTCTGCTCGAGCTCACCGACGACGGGTTCGTCATCGACGGATTCTCCAAGCGCTACGCGATGACCGGACTGCGGGTCGGCTGGCTGGTGGCGCCTGCCCGCCACGTCGAGACCATCCAGCGACTGCAGCAGAATCTCTTCGTCTGCGCGAGCTCCGTCGCCCAGCACGGCGCCCTCGCCGCCCTGCGACATGCGTGGGTGGACGTCGAGGACATGCTCGCCCAGTACCGCCGCCGACGCTCGGTGCTGCTCGAGGGCGTCAAGCGCCTCGGCTTTCCGGTGCCCGGCGAGCCGATGGGCGCGTACTACGTCCTCGTCGATGCCAGACACCTCGACGGCGACTCGCTCGCGCTCGCGCGACGAATCCTCGAGGAGGCACACGTCGGCGTGACTCCCGGCATCGACTTCGGCAGCAACGCGGAAGGCTGCCTGCGGTTCAGCTTCGCGAACTCGGTCGAGAACATCGAGGAAGCGCTGCGACGCCTGGAACGGTGGATCGGCGCGAACGGGCCCTGACCCGGTCGATGCGCGCACCGGGGCCACGAGGTCCGACTCAGTAGAGCAGCGCGGTCAATCGAGCGCGGTAGTCGTCCGCCATCTCGCTGCGAGCACCGATGATGTAGAACACCTGCACCATGGTCTCGCGCACCTTCTCACGCGCCAGCTCCCGGTCGCCTTCGGCAGCGCGGATCAACGTCGCGAGGGCCTTGTCGTGCTCGCCTCGATGGGCCAGGACGCAGCCAAGCTCGTAGAGCCGCTCCGGGCTCGTGGGGACTTCGTCCGCACGGGCGCGCACGGCTTCCTCGCCGCCGAACCCCGCGATGCAGCGGGCGAGGTGGAGCTTGCCACGCAGCGACCCGAGCTGCTCGGACTGCTCCCCGCCGTCACCGGCGCGCTCGATCAGCGACTCGACCTCGCCGATATGCCCGTCCTCGATCAACCAGGTGGCGAGGAGCACCAGCGCGACCGGGTTCGCCGGCTCGAGGTCGACCGCCCGACGCAGCAGGCGCTCGACCTCCGCGTCATCGTCCTCCTGCTGAGCCCGCGCGATCAGCTTGCCCGCCTCGGTCGGCTCGAGCGACTCGACGAAACGACGCACCTCCGCCTCCGGAAGAACGCCCTCGAACTGTCGCACGACGGCGGCGTCGCGAAACGCCTTGACGGCCGGGATGCCGGCCACCGAGTAGCGGCTGGCGCTCTCGGGCGCCGCGTCGACCTCGACCTTGGCGAGCACGAACGCGCCCTTCTTCTCGTTCGCCACGGCCTCGAGCACCGGTGCGAGAAGGCCGCAGGGCTGGCACCACGCGGCCCAGAAATCGACCACGACGGGCAACTCGCGCGAGCGCTCCAGCACCATGTGATCGAAGTCCGCGTCGAGAACCTCGATGATCCAGGGTGAATCCGCCACCGCCAAGCCAGGTTCGAGAGGAAAGAGAACGTCCGCCGACAGGCACGAAAAAACCCCGCGCCGGTGGGCCGGGGTCGTATTCGCCGTACATCTGCTGCCCTGCACACAAGGCCTGCCGGGCGCTTTTTCTCCCCGGGGCCTCGGATTCTACCGAAATAGCTGCCGCGAAAGCGCTTACGGAACTCCCTGAGAATGACGGTCACGACGACCCTGGAGCGCGACTTCCCGACCCCGGCACGAAAAAACCCCGCGCCGGTGAGCGCGGGGTCATATTCGTCGTACATCTGCTGCCCTGCACACAAGGCCTGCCGGGCGCTTTTTCTCCCCGGGGC
>CAYMLL010000144.1:0-18618 GCA_964390645.1 uncultured Planctomycetia bacterium
TGCCGCCGGCTCCTCCCTGCACGCCGAGCCGACCTCGGTCGCAATCGACCTGGCGTCCCCCGGACCGATCTTCACCAACGTCCCGGTAACTCTGGAGCTCGTCGCGCGGAACGAGTCCGGCTCGGTCGACGACAGCTACGACGGCTTCGTCCTTCTCGACGGCGCATGGCGACGAAGCTCGGATGGAGATCTCGCGCCGCTGACGACCGCCGGCCCGCTGGTGAACGGCAGGCTCACTCTCCCGAACGTCCTCGTGCTCGATGACAACGGCAGCCCTTCCGGGACGATCACCGCCCGCATCCAGGGCGTCGAACTCGAAGGCAACATCACACGCACCGTCTTCCCGGGATTCCTGACGCTGCTGCCGGCGCTTGTCGCCATCTCACTGGCCCTCCTGTCGCGGCAGGTGATCCTCTCGCTCTTCTGCGGCATCTGGGTCGGCGCGATCCTCCTGCACGACCTCGATCCGCTGCGGGCCTTCCTCCGCACGACCGACACCTACCTCGTCGGATCTCTCGCAGACGACGATCACGCGCACATCGTCCTCTTCAGCCTTTCCCTCGCAGGGATGATCGGCGTCGTCATGGCGACGGGCGGCATGCGCGGCGTGGTCGAGCTCGTCTCTCGATACGCGCGCACCCGACGCAGCGGCCAGCTCTCGACCTGGCTCCTCGGCTGTCTGATCTTCTTCGACGACTACACGAACTCGCTTCTCGTCGGCAACACGATGAGGCCCTTCACCGACCGCCTGCGGATCAGCCGCGAGAAGCTGTCCTTCGTCGTCGACGCCACTGCCGCTCCGGTGGCGACGATCGGAGTCATCTCGACCTGGACCGCGTACCAGGTCGGCGTCATCGACGACGTGCTGGAGAAGGTTCCGGGCGACCACGACCCCGCCTACGTGTTCTTCTTGCGCTCGATCCCCTTCGCCGTCTACAGCTTCCTGATGTTGCTCCTCGTCCTCCTCGTCGGCTGGACGCTGCGCGACATCGGTCCGATGCGCGCGGCCGAGCGCCGCTGCCGGGACACCGGCGCGGTCCTGCGCGAGGGAGCGCGACCGCTCGCCGAGCCCGACGCTGAACGCTCGAATCCATCCGAGAGTCCGCCACCGCCTCGCTGGATCAACGCGGCCCTGCCGATCGCTTGCCTCGTGTTCTTCACGGTGCTCGGGCTCTGGTCCACAGGAGTCGAGGCGCTGGACGACACGAGGGCCCCGAAGCTCCGGGACATCATCGGCAACGCCGACTCCTATCGCGCGCTCCTGTGGAGCTCTCTGGGCGCCTCCGTCGTCGCGATCCTCCTCGGGCTCGTCCAGCGCCAGCGTCTCTCGACGCTCCTCGACAGCTGGGTCGGTGGTGCGAGGTCGCTCGTCTTCGCCCTGATGGTGCTGGTACTCGCCTGGGCGATCTCGCGGATGTCGAGGGACGTCGGCGCGGGGCACTACGTCGCCTCGCTCGCAAGAGATGTTCTTTCCGGGGAACTCGTCCCGGTGATCGCGTTCGTGACCGCCGGAGTGATCGCCTTCGCCACAGGAACCTCGTACGGCACGATGGCCATACTCGTTCCGATCCTGCTGCCCCTGGCGTTCTCGCTCTCCGACGGTGACGAGGCCGTCGCCCTGGCGACGGCCGCAGCGGTCCTCGGAGGCTCCGTCTTCGGCGATCATTGCTCGCCGATTTCGGACACCACCGTGCTCAGCTCGATGGCCAGCGGCGCGGATCACATCGACCATGTGCGCACTCAGCTGCCCTACGCGCTCCTCGTCGCCGCTGTCAGCGTCCCGTGCTACGTGCTGCTCGGTTTCGGTCGACCCTGGTGGCTCGTGCTGCCCGTCGGAGCCGGGGCTCTCGTCGCCCTTTTTCTCCTCCTCTCCCGACGACCCCAGGAGACACCGAATGGCGAGAGGTAGGGAAATCCACGCGGTCGACACCCACGTCTGCGGCGAGCCAGGCCGGGTCATCATCGGAGGCGTCGACGACGTTCCCGGCAGCTCGATGCTCGAGAAGATGCGCCACATCCAAGGCGAGGAGGACTGGCTGCGCCGCGCCATGCTCCGCGAGCCCCGCGGCTATCCCGCGGCGAACTGCAACATCATCCTGCCGCCGACCGACCCCGAAGCCGACGCCGGATACGTGATCATGGAGCAGGTCGAGTACCCGCTGATGTCGGGGACCAACACGATCGCCGTCGCGACAGTGCTCATCGAGACGGGGCGGGTGCGCGTCCAGGAGCCCGTCACCGAGCTCACCCTCGAGTCGCCGGCCGGTCTCATCGACGTACGCGCAGAAGTCGCGAACGGCAAGGTCCACGACGTTACCTTCCGGAACCAGCCAGCGTTCGCGACCCACCTGGATGCCGGGATCGATGTCCCCGAGCTCGGCAAGGTGAGGGTTGACGTGGCCTGGGGCGGCATGTTCTACGTCATCGCCGATGCCGCGGCTCTGGGAATCGAGATCGCTCCGCAGAACGGCGGCGAGATCGCCCGCGTCGGGGAGATGATCAAGGTAGCCGCTCGCGAACAGCTCACCTGCGATCACCCGGAGAACCCCGCCGCGCCGGGTATCACGATCGCACAGCTCTCGGGCGAGCCCACTCCGGGACGCTCGGATCGCAGGAACGCGGTGATCGTCTCGACAGGCACGCTCGACTGGGACCGTCCGACCACGTGGACCGGCGCTCTCGATCGCTCGCCCTGCGGTACGGGCACCTGCGCGAAGATGGCCGCTCTCCACGCTCGGGGCGAGCTGCCCCTCGGGAAGGACTTCCGTCACGAAGGTGTCCTCGGAACCGTCTTCACCGGCCGCCTTGTCGAGAGGACCCGAGTCGGCTCCCTCGACGCCGTCGTTCCGACGATCGCGGGACGAGCCTGGATCACCGGCCACGCGCGCTACATCGTCGACCCGCTCGACCCCTTCCCGGAGGGCTTCACCGTGGGCGACATCTGGGGAGGGTAAGCCGTCACTCGCAGCCCCTGCAGTCCGTGCACGGGGGACTGTCGGCGTCCGCAGCCCGGGCACAGCCGAGTGTCGCGGACGCCCCTCCGTGACTCCCGAACAGAAAGACGGCAGGAGAACGAGACGCCGGCATCGGTGAGGTCCAGGCTCCGCCGTCGTCCCGGTCTGACCCGTCGCGTTCCTCTTCCTCCCCGCCCTTCGACCAGGAAATGGTGAGCCGATGGGAGCAAACCGTCGCTGCTCCCACCGACTCGATCTCTTCACCTGCTTCTCAGGGGGCCCCAGGGACTTTCTTCACCGGGAAACAGGACTCGTAAAACTCGTGGATGTTCGGAGGACGGGCGGCGTCGAGCGCGACGCCGAGGACCTGGCCGAGGTCGTTTCCGAAACAGGCCGGGCGATCGTACACAGGGGCGCGGACGCTGGCGTTCGTCATCAGTGATCCACGCGCGTCGATGCCCCCGACAACGTGGCCGCCGAGATCGGCCACCCGGGTGTCCGGGTCGGTTCCGCGGAAGCAGGTGACGACGGACATCCCGCACTCCAGCGGGTGGAGGTCTTCCGCAGAGCTGCTGCAGAGATGCGCCGTGAAGCGCTCCGCAAGGGTGAGGCGTGGCGCGGTGACGGCGACGAACACACAGGTGGCCTGAAGGGATCCCATCGAGAAAACTCCTCGTCGAAGGAACCGGACGGAGTGGCCGATTCGCTCGGTCACCGAGATCCCAGTCTGGCGAGGAGCCAGGATATAACAGAAATCCGGACCGAAACCCCGCGAACGATGCCGCACCGAGTGTCCCGACGCGGCGCGGGTGCGGTCGGGGCGGCCACGCGTGTGCATTCACCCGCCTTCCCGGGCAGGCTCCGCAGGGCTTCGCGGGTGGCCCTCAGCCGCGGCGAGATCTTCGACGCGTCCTCAGCGCCACGGCGGCGGCACCCACCGCGAAGAGAACGACGGTCGCCGGCTCCGGGACCGGGGCCGGATCACCCAGGCCACTGCCGCCACCGCCCGGGAACTCGGGCCCCCACGGTGGTGTCGCGCCAACGTATCCGTCGGCATCCGGGTCGGAGGGCGGAAACGAGCCGTACGGAGACGAGCCGTACGGCTCCCCGGAGCCCGGAGGGCTCCACGGAGTCCACGGGCCGTCAGTCTGCGGCTCATCGGAGTGATCCGGATCCAGCGGCTGCCACGAGTCGCCCGCCCCGTCCCCGTCCCCGTCCCCGGGGTCGTCCTCACCCCCGGAGTCACCACCGTCTCGCGGTGACTCGTGCCGCGGCGGCGGATCACCGGGAGCCAACTTCGGCGCCCGACGTCGGCGGTGATGGTCGTCGTGGCCGAAGAGCTCCTTCAGCCAGTCGACGATGTCGTTCGCCCTGGCAGGAGCCGGGCTCGCGAGCAAGATCGCCGAGACCGTCAGCAGGCCGAGGAAGATCCGGGATGCGTGCAGCGAGGAGTGCATGGGCTCGGTGGGAGCAGCTGTCCGGAGAGAAGTGTCGATTTGGGAACCAAGAAGACCGCGTAACGCTCCCCTCCGTGCGGCATCCGCCGTGCCGACGGCTCCGGAACCGCCCAGAACGCCTGCTTCAGCCGTATCCGCGCCCGATCACCTGCCAATCGGCTCCCAAACTTGTCTCGAACAGACACACCCGGACACGAGCCGGTCTGCCCGGCCCACCCCAAACGGGTACGGCTGGTGACATGCGGCCGGGTGCCGCTCGGACCGGGATCGGGATCAGCTCCCCTCGGCGAGCGCCCGCAGGTACTCCCCGTCGACCTGCGGCAGCAGGCTCTCGAAGCTCGAGTACGTCCCCGGCCTTGCCGCGCGCGACGAGACGCCACGCTGCGTGAGCTCACAAACACGCCAGTCCTGGCGGTTGGTGCGGTCCCAGAACTCGACAGCGTCCTTCGGATCGAAACTCTCGCGCGAGATGGAGCCCGGGTGGAAGAGCCACTCGCAAACCACGCGCGAGCAGGCCGGAGCCCGACGAGCCACCCGGAATGACAGCACGAAGTCGGGATGCAGGGCGACCATGCAGCTCGGAAAGAGAAGGTAGTAGTGAACCCGCCGCAGATCATCTCCGGAGAGGCCGGGCAGAGGATCCGCGCAACGATCACCGCTCATCGTCATGCTCCCGTCGGCCCGCGCCATGCGCATCGGTCCACCGAGGAAGATGCCGTCGTCGAGATCGTTCGCGGTGTCGCGAAACGGGCTCAGCTCGTTCAAGAGCGGGTGAACCGTCGGACAGTGGTAGCACTCCGAGAAGTTGTGCGCGATCAGCTTCCAGTTCGCCGCCACCTCGTAGACCTCGCGGTGCACGACGCGCAGGTCCCCGATCCCCCACGGACGGAAGCGCTCGAGTACCGGCGCGAAGACATCGTCGAACGGCTCCGGGTTCTCGGCCAGGCACAGGAACACCCCACCCTCCCAGACGCGCGTCGGGACCTCGATCAACGAATGCTCCCCCGCGATGAAACCCGGTGTCTCGCGCATGTTCGGCGCGCCGACGAGTCGACCATCGAGCGCGTAACTCCACGAGTGGTAGGGACACGTGATGTGACGCGCAATCTCACCGCACGCGTCAGCGACCAGGCAGGTCCCACGGTGACGGCAGTGATTGTGAAAGGCACGCACGGTTCCCTCACGATCGCGAAGGACGATCACGCTCTCGCCTCCATCCTCGAACACGAAATAGCGCCCTGATGCATCGATGAGATCCGCGCGGCCTGCGAGAAGCCAGTGCCTCCCGAAGATGCGCTCGGTCTCGAGATCGAAGACAGCCTGCGAGGTGAAGTAGCGAGGGTCTAGCGAGCGTTTCGGGCCTTCGGGAACGTCCGTCATGTCGGTTCTCAGCGCTCCTCTCCGCGGTTTTCCGACGAAGCGTCTGCGCTCCGACCAGTGGTCAGCACCTCCCGCAGCTCCTCGGAGCCGACGTTTGCCCCACAGATGACGACGACGACAACCCCTCCGGCGAAGCGCTGCTGCTCGCGCAGGCAGCCGGCCACCGCCACACCCGCCGCCCCCTCGATCAGCATGTGTTCCCGGTCGATGAAGATCCGCATCGCGGCGGCGATCTCGGCTTCCGACACGAGACGCCAGTCGTCCACGATTTCGCGACACATGTCGAAGGTGATCGCGCCTTCCTCGACGCCTCCTGCCGTGCTGTGCGAGAGGGTCCGCGATGACTCGATGTCGAGGATTCGTCCAGCCGCGACCGATTCGTGGAGCACGCACGACCGCTCGGGCGAACACCCGATGACCCTGGCTCCCGGAAAGGCGTCCTTGACCGCGACGCCGACCCCCGAAATCAATCCGCCTCCTCCAACCGCCACGTAGACCGCGGCGAGCGAGTCCAGATCCTCCGCAAGCTCGACACCGATGCTGCCCTGTCCCGCGACGACATCCGGATCGTTGTACGGCGATATGTACGCCCGGCCAGAGCTCTCGGCTGCGGACCTCGCGGCGTTCTCGGTCTCGAGACAGTCGTCGCCGTGGATCGAGATCCGGGCACCATGGTCGCGAATCGCGTCGCGCGTCATGGCGGAGGTCGCCTCCGGCAGGAACACCTCGCCGTCGATGCCCAGACATCCGGCGCCGTACGCGACGCCGAGCCCGTGGTTTCCGGACGACGCGGCGACGACGCCGCGAGCTCGCTCCTCGGCAGACAGCGACAGGATCTTCGAGACCGCGCCGCGGGCCTTGAAGGACCCAGTGATCTGATGATTCTCGAGCTTCAGCAGCACACGAGCGCCGTTTTGCCGGGAAAGGAACGGCGACTCGACCAGCGGTGTCCTGCGCACCCACGGCCCGATACGCTCCGCAGCACGTCGGCAGTCCTTCGCCTCGATGGTCCCGGTCACGTGTTCAGGCTTCTCGTCCGGCATCTGGCCCATTCTCCGCGTCACCGGCCCGCGTGGCAACGGGTTGCCGCTCCCATCGGAGGTTGACTTGCAATCGTCGAGCGCTGATCGTGGAAGACGCCCGCCGGACGAAAGCGGTGAACACCACCGCGAGTCTTGTCCTGTCGGGGTCGAAGAGAGAATCGGGGGTCAGAGACGGGTGGCAACGGGCGCCCACGGCTCGTGGAGAGGCGTGGTTGACGAGGTCAGAACATATTTCCCTCCTGCGGAGACAAACAGCATGACTCGCACTCGCGCGCCGGCACTCCTATTGACGGCACTCACTCTCCTGCTCCCCGTCTCCTCCAGCGCCACGGCGGCGGAGCTTCAGCTGCAGACGGGCGACAGCATCTGTCTCCTCGGCGGAAGCGTCGCCGAGCGCATGCAGCACGATGGCTGGCTCGAGGCGATTGTACAGACACGCTTTCCCGGCATGGAGCTGCGCTTTCGCAACCTCGGCTTCTCGGGGGACGCTGTCGATCACCGGCTGCGCGGCAAGAACTTCGGCTCGATCGACGACCATCTGACGATCCACAAGACCGACGTCATCCTCGCATTCTACGGATTCAACGAGTCCTTCGCGGGAAGCGCCGGCGCCGATTCGTTCAAGAGCAAGCTCGACAAGTTCGTACGCGACCGCCAGAGCAAGAAGTACAACGGCGAGAGCACGCCCCGCATCGTCCTCTTCTCGCCGACCGCCAACGAGGACCTCGGCAGCTTGCATCTCCCTGCCGTGAAGGAGCGTAACAAGCTGCTCGACACCTACGAGCACGTGATCAAGGACGTTGCCCGGGCGAGGGGCGTGACGTTCGTCGACATCTTTCATCCGACCAGGAGTCTCTTTCGTGACGCGGAGAAGCCCCTGACGATCAACGGTGTCCACCTGAACAGTGCGGGCAACAAGGCTCTGGCAACGATCATCGCCAACAAGCTCTTCGGCGACAGGGACGACGACGGCGTCCTGGTCGAGAAGGTGAGAGCCGCGGTTGTCGACAAGAACTTCCTCTGGTTCAACCGCCACCGCACCACCGACGGTTTCAACGTCTACGGCGGCCGCGCCGGCCTCAAGTACAAGGACAAGGTCGACGGCTCGCAGACCACCAACCGTCAGGTCCTTCAGCGCGAGATGCAGATCCTCGACTCGATGTACGATCTTCGCGACACGCGCATCCAGGCCCTCGCCCGGGGCGAGGAACACGCGGTGGACGACAGCCAGACGCCGGACTTCATCCCGGTACGCACCAACAAGCTGGGCAAGGGAGACCAGGGCGCCCACCTCTTTCTCGGAGGCGAGGAGGCGATCTCCAAGATGAAGGTCCACGACGGAATGAAGGTGTCGCTCTTCGCGACCGAGGAACGCTTCCCGGAGCTCCAGAATCCGGTCCAGGTGGCCTTCGACACGCGGGGACGCCTGTGGGTCGCCGCCTGGCCCACCTATCCCCACTGGACGCCCAAGCAGCCGATGAACGACAAGCTCCTGATCCTCGAAGACAACGACGGCGACGGGAAGGCCGACGTCTGCAAGACCTGCGCCGGCGACCTGCAGAACCCGACCGGCTTCGAGTTCTGGAACGGCGGTGTGATCGTCGCGAGCTGTCCCGACCTCCTCTTCCTGAAGGACACCGACGGTGACGACCGGTACGACGTACGCGAGAGGATTCTGCACGGCCTCGGCTCGGAAGACACTCACCACTCCGCGAACAGCTTCGTCCTCGACCCTGGCGGCGCGCTCTACTTCCAGGAAGGCACCTTTCACCGCTCGTCCGTCGAGACACCCTGGGGCGTCGTACGCAACCGGGACGGCTGCGTCTGGCGTTTCGAGCCGCGAACGTGGAAGGTCCATCGATTTATCCCCCACAATTTTGCCAACCCGCACGGCCACGTGTTCGATCGCTGGGGGCAGAACTTCATGCACGACGGTACGGGCGCGGTTCCGTACCACGCAGCGCTGTTCTCGAGTCATATCGACTACCCTGCGAAGCACCCGCGCCCGCCGACACTCTACAACCGCCGGACGCGACCGTGTTCCGGCACCGAGATCCTGTCGAGCCGCCACTTCCCCGACGAGTTGCAGGGCAACCTCCTCGTCGGGAACGTCATCGGCTTCCTCGGAATCCTGCAGTACCGATTTGAGGACCTGGACTCCGGCTTCGGCGCCAAGGAGATTCAGCCCATCGTGCAGTCGACAGACCAGAACTTCCGACCCTCCGACTTCGAGATCGGACCTGACGGAGCCCTCTGGTTCACCGACTGGCACAATCCGATCATCGGCCACATGCAGCACCACATCCGGGATCCCAGCCGAGACAAGCTGCACGGCCGCGTCTACCGGGTCACCAGCTCCAGCCGTGCGCTCCTGCGTCCGGAAACGGTCCACGGAGAGAGCGTCGGCAAGCTGCTCGATCTCCTCAAGTCGACGGACGATCGGCTGCGCTCACGTGTGCGCATCGAGCTCAGTGGTCGCCCGACGGACGACGTGATCGCGGCCCTCGGCAAGTGGCTGAAGAAGCTCGATGCCAGGGACCCCGATCTCCAGCACCACCTGCTCGAGGCTCTGTGGCTGCACCAGAGCCACGATACGATCAACGAGGCGTTGCTCAAGCGAGTACTGCGCTCGACCGACTTCAGGGCACGCGCGGCCGCGTCGCGCGTCGTCGGCTACTGGGGCGATCGGCTCGAAGCGCCGCTCGATCTCCTCGCGGTGCAGGTCGTCGACGAGCATCCCCGTGTGCGCCTCGAAGCGGTGCGAGCGTGCAGCTTCTTCCGCAGCTCACGAGCCGCGGAGGTCGCGCTCGAGTCCCTGAACAAGCCGCACGACAAGTTCCTGAAGTTCGTGCTCGACCGCACGATGAAGCAGCTCGAGAAGTTCGACTGACGGGAGACCCGGACAGCGGCCGGAAGAACCAGAGGTCCTCGAGAGCGACCACTTCCGCGTCCCTCCGGGGGGCCCACACCGGGAGACTCCACGCGTCTCAACCCGGCAGTGATCCATCGTCTCGGTGGCCGTCCAGCATCTCCTGTACACGCGACTCCAGTGAGTCGATAAGCTCGCCCGCGCCCTTGCGTCGATCCGCCTTCGGGTCGACCGCGATCGACTCTCCGAAGCGCACGGTGACGCGACGGTGACCGCGGATCGTCGCGCTGTACTTGCCGATGACGTCCTCCTCGAACTTGTCGAGGGTCTCCGCGATGCGCTCGAGACTCGGCCGGTTCTCGACGTAGTCGCCGGGGTAGCTGAAGAGCTGCACGACGAGGAACAGGTCGTCCAGATCATCATTGAGCCGCTTCGCCTTCGGATCGTCGACGGCGAGGTCCTCGAGGTCGGCCAGCGAGCGGCGCCTCAGGTCCTTGACACGCTCCGGAATCGTCGCTTCGCCCGGTTGAAGGTCGTGGCGGTCCTCTAGACGCCCGAGGATCGTTCTCGCGAGAGCATCGATGCGCTCCGTCAACGGCCCCTGCGAAGCCTCGCCGAGATACTCGATCTCCTTCAGCGTAAGGAGCGCCTTGCCGAGTCCGTAGATCCTCTCCGGCAGCGTCCTGTCGACCCGCGGTCGCCAGTAAACGCGCCGCTCGAGCTCGGTCGCCAGCTCGAGGAGAGACGGCGTCGGATCGTCCATGTACTCGTACTTCAACGCACACGGAATCGCGACCACGGGGCGCTTCGCCCGGCGAGCCGCGGAAACGGCGATGGCGGCGGCACCCTCACGAAACGGTGTGACCCGATCGTTGCAGTGGTAAACCTCGCCCTCGGGGAAGATCACCAGAGGGTTGGGACGCTCCTTGATGATGTCGACGGCGGTCTTGAACGCCTGCAGGTCAGCGCCTTCGCGGTCGATGCTGAAGACTCCATGACGCTGGAGCAGCCAACGGCCGATGACCCCTTCGGAGTCAAAGACGTGCCAGGTCGCCATGAAATAGAACGGCCGCCCGACGACGTCCGCCGCGTCGTACATCGAGAAGGCATCGGCGTGCGTCGCATGATTCGGCGTGATCAGGACTCCGCAACCGGAGGCCACCGCGTCGCGAACAAACTCCGCGCCGCAAACCTCGACGTCGAAGACTCGCTGGCTACGACGCCGTTTCCAGCGGCGCAGCAGCCGCGCACAGCGAACGAGTCCGGGGGACAGGGCCGGCTTCCAGCGCCGGGGGGGGGGAGCCATGCGGTACGGGTTCATCGAACCCGAGACTCGTCGAACGGGATTGAAACATCAACCGTCCGACACGGCACCCGCTTCAACGCTCCGGCCGCCGTCGAGCCCGGGCGCCTCGTCCCCGGGACACGACGGTATCCCGCCAGGTCCCGGTCCCGGGGACTGCGTCACGAACGGCAGGACCGGCTGCACAGCCCCGAGAATCCGTGAACGGCCTGTCGAGCCCGCGCCGCGTGTTCCCGGGTCGCCGCCCGACCTCGTTGAGCGCAATCCGTGCAGCGGCAACCATTTCCGTCGTCCCCCGGAAGACCCGGCAGCCCCCCCCGCACGACACGGCGAGGCGGGTTTCCCCCTTGCGAAGCCTTCCGGCGACCAGTAGACTCCTTCCCTCCGTGCCATCGGGGGGGACGTTCGTGGTCCCCCTCTCCCGACGAAAGGAACTGACTGCATGTCGATCCGAGTTGCCGCGCGACCCGGCGAGCCCTCCGAGCGTTTCCTGATGCGCTTCAAGCGCATCTGCTCGAAGTCCGGCCTCTTCCGCGAGATCAAGAAGCGCCGGAGTTACGAGAAGCCTTCCGACAGACGCCGACGCGAGCACAAGGAGCGTATCCGCGCCGTCGCCAAGGCGAAGCGCCGCGAAGAGCGATTCAAGGCCCGCAAGCGCAAGGCTCGCTGATCACGCCCCCCGCAGCACGTTTCTGCCCGGGCGAGAGGCTCGTCGACCCTCCGAGCCGGCCTGCGTCTTATCCGCAAGAGAGGGGATCGTCCGTGGTCGGGTCCACACCCGGCAAGGGGTAGGGTGCCGCCGGCGGATCCCCGCCGCGGAACAGGAACGTCAGCAGATAGACCGCATCGGTGATCTCCACCTCGCCGTTGTCGTCGACGTCACTCGCGTCGAGGCAGCGGGACGGGACCTCCCCCCGGAACAGGTAGCCGAGCAACCTGACGGCGTCCGACAGGTCCGATCCACCGTCGAAGTTCGCGTCGCCGCGTAGGAAGGTCCCGTCGGTGGGAGCCTCGCTGCCGAACGCTCCCTGGTCCGCGCCGTCGCGCCCGGCGCCACGAGATGGCGAAGCGTCCTGGAGACGAAAGTCCTCCGCCGCGACATCGCGAAACATCGGCGACACGTCGATGTTGCCTTCCCCGGGAAAGCCACCCGCGATGTTACTGAACGTGAGCTCGACGGTCGCTCGACCCTCCAGCCAGAGATCCTGGTGGTTTCCCCGAACGATCGCGCTGTCGAGCTCGACGCGGGCGACCCGAACGTCGTTCGTTCTCGCGTCGACTTGCACCCCAACGAGGTTTCTCGTCAACGTGACACGGCGGCATCGCAGCCTGGCGCCATCCCGGGCCGCGATCCCGTCCGCACAGTCGTACACGATTGTCGTCTCGACGTACGGGGTGCCCGGGCCGCTCACAACGACACCGCTTCCCCCTGTCCGGCGAACCGTCGTGCCTTCAATCCAGGCGTTCGATCCTGTCAGCCGGATGCCGTCTCCGCCGCCGTCCTCGACTCTCGAGTCTCGTATCACCGACCGCGGCGTGGAGCTCGAGATGAGCTCGATGCCATGAGCGCCGCGCGCCAGCCGCGAGATGGTGGAGCGCTCAATTCGTGCGAATCCCGAGTCGTTCAAGACACCGCCAACCGTCCCGTCGAAGCTCGAACCGACCACCCGGAGCTCGTTCGACTCTCCCTCCGAGACGACTGCCCAACCGTCCACCTCGGAAACCGCGCAAGCGTCGAGGACGAGGCGTGCCCCGTGGGTAACGTGGAGAGCGCCGCGACGGCCGAGGGGTCCGTCCACCATGCCGATCGCCCTCTCGATCACGCAATGCGTGAACATCCCTCGCGCGTCCGGTCCCGCCAGGAGAATACCGCCCCAGTAGTGGCCACAGTCGACCGCGCGGAAGCTCACGGGGTCCGACGCGGTGCCGTTCACCTCCAGCCGGCCACGAACCACAAGAGAGCTTCCGGGCTCCAGAAGGACCGTGACCCCCGCGTCGATCGTCAGGGTCCTGCCTCCGTCGACGCGAAGCTCTCCACTGACGACGTAGGGACTGCTCGCCGCCGACCAGCGTGTCGTCGACAGCGAACCGGAGACTCGAGTCGGCTCGGGGCTCGAGATCAAGGTCACGCGCTCCGTTTCGAGAGTTTCTCCGAGCTCACCGACGGAGCTGACAACGGAGAGCTGCCCGTCGTGAAGGACCGCGATCTCCCCGTGCCATCGGCCGGTTCGCGGGTCGTACACCGCCGGGTCACCATCGACCCGAACGGAGACCGTGCTCGTGCTGGGCGCAGTTCCTCCCACCGTGATCCGTGGCTCGCCCACCAGGAGGTCGTTCGAACACCCGGCGACACGAGGAGACGTGTAGATCTCCGGATCGATCGTCATGTCGTTCGAGAACGCGACCACGTTCACGCCCACGACGGCAATAACGTTGGTGCCTACAACCAGCAGATCAAGTGCGTCGCGGAGATCCACGATCTCGACGGCGTCCGCCTCCCGGGTGTCGTCGGCGACCGAGTCGTGGCGGACCTCCCCGCTGACGTTCCGACGGTGGATCTCCACACCGTTGAGAAAGAGAACGTAGCCGTCGTCGAAGCGGACCGACAGGGTCAGGTCATCGACGCGCTCCGGATCGGCCAGCTCGAAGTCGTGGCGAAGAAAGACGGTGGTCACGTCCCCGCGCATCTCCTCCTCGAGTCCGGTACAGTCGTCGCCGTCCCCGAATCCGAAGCCACCACAACCGTAGGCCCACCTGGAGTCGTCGTAGTCCCGTTCGGCCCATCCTTCAGGTGGATCACGATGTCCGATCCAGTAGCGCCAGAGATCACCGGAGCGAACGAAGTACGTCGGCTGCACGCCGACGGTGAGCTTCTGCGGCAGCAGTCGTCGCAACGCGTCCTGCTGCTCGACCACGAAGCGTCCCAGCTCGTCGATGCCGACGTCGTCGAAGTGCTGTCTCAGTAGATCCAGGCGTGGCAGCATCTCCTCGACACTGAACGGTCCATCGAGCATCGACTGCAAAATCGTGAGATACCGCCGGATGAGGAGAGGGTGCGTTGTGAGTCGAAGCACCGACGGGCTCGACATGCGGAAGAGGCCGGATCCCGGGCGACGAAATCCCTCCGCCTGATCCCAGATCAGGAGAACCCACCGGCCGGTCGAAGGTCGGCGGTAGATGTAGTAGTCCTCGCCGGCGTTGGTCGCGATGCTGCCGTCCTGATTGGAGAGGATCATCTGCGTCGCCAGCACACGAAGCCACTCGTCGACGTCCAGAAGCTCCGAGACGCGATCGAGGTAGCGCGCGTCGGACGTGTTCGTAAGCACGTCGGTCAGCTCGATGACGTCCGAGTAGTCGTCGATGTCCGAGTTTGTCTCCTTCTCGTAAATCGTCCGATAGGCGCCCGGAGATCCGCCACGGTAGACCAGGTTGGCGTCCGTTCCCGCTCCGAGATCCCGACCACGGTAAAGGTTGCCGTCCGCGTCGCCGGGAAACTGTCGATCGAGGAAGCTCGTGTCGTAAGCCTCGAGACGCTGGTAGATGCCCCCGTGACTGCTCTGAAAGCTGCCGTTCACGGTCAACGCGAGAAGTGTCGATGCGAACACCGGGATATCGGCGCGACGCAGGAAGCTCTGCGCGATATGGCCGACGTCCGCGTCGAGCACCGCCAGGTTGACTCGATCGATTCCGTCGAGCGGCTCATCGTCCGAGAGCCGTAACCGAAAGGGCTTCCTCCAGTGCTCGCGGCTGTTCTCGCCGCGGTACCGCAAGCCGACGTTGTAGAGGATCCTCTCGTCGACGATGAGCGTGGCGTCGAGCAGATCGTCACTGCGAAGGTCACGCGTGCGTAGCTCCCGGAAGTCGGCATCGCGCAGAAGCACTCGATAGAGCGGCAGCGACGCGACATGATCGACGTCGTCGACCCGATAGAGACAGCTCCTGGTAGGCGCATCGCGGGGCATCCTCGAGACGATCCCGGTGTCGTCCGTCGCCTCGAAGTAGAACTCGACGATCGTGCCGTCCGGCCGGGTCGGCAAGGTCGCGGCAAAGCGTCCATCGTCGCCGAGTCCGTCGCCGTGAAGGCCATCGTCATACATGGGTCGCGACGAGTACAACCCCGCTCCGTCGTCGCGAAAGAACACGGTGACGCCCCTCATCCCGCTCTGGTCGGTAGCCCGCACCGAGACGAGGACAGGCTCCGTCGAGCGCGGTGAAGGCGGCAGATGACGAGGAGAACGAAGCACCGGCCCCGGGTTCTCCGTGTAGCGACCGTTCCTTCCACCCGGACTGCCCGTTCCTGCGCTCGCGCGCCACGCCGAACCCGCATTGTTGTCCGTGCCGGGGTGGACGAGCTCGATAGAAGCGCCGCCCCCGTCCGCCCCCGTCTGACCCGGCGAATCGGGCCAGCGACCGTCGTCGGCGTATCTGACGACGTCGACACGGTTCGACAGCGAATCCACCAGCCGAACCGTCTCCGCCCCGTTGGAAAGCCTCCCCGACCACGGCCCGCGGACTCCCGTGATGCCATAACGGGCGCCGACAGCCACGGGATCCTTCGCGATGACGAGATAGGAGCCGGCAGAGAGGATCGTCGGGCCGAACGTGTACCGCACGGCGCCCGTCAACCGCCAGCCGTCGAGCTCGACGTCCTCGTCACCGCGGTTGAAGAGCTCGATGAACTCCTCGACTTCCTCGCCTCGAGGCGGATGGAAGCGGATCTCGTTGATGACGATTCGTTCCGCGACGTCAACCGTATTGGCGGCCCCCGGAGTCGGAGAATCGAGTATGAATGTGTCGCCATCACCGTCCGGAAAACGACCGAAGGAGAGCCCCTGAGGATGTGACCGCAGCCGCAACCCGTCGACGTAGTGCCCGCCGGGAGACAGCAGTCCGATCCAGCGCGGAATCAAACCATCCGGATCGATCGGAAGGTCTTCGCCGTTGACGACGTAGATCCCCCCTGCATCCAATGTCGTTCCTGCCTCGATCTCGTAGGCGTCATCCGTCCGGGAGTCCACCTGCAAGCGGAAGCCGCCGAGCTCCACGGACTCGTCGCCCTCGTTGAAGAGCTCCACGAAACTCTCGGCCGGCATCTCCCCCCGATGCACCTCGTTGATTTCGACGTTCGGAAGGTCCCCCTCCTCCCGGCCAGTGTCGTCGCGCATGACACGCAGAGTCGGCTGTATCGCGAAAGCATTGCTGTTGCGATGCACGTTCAGAGCGTGAATCGCCACGACGTTGTCACCGTCCCTCAGTCCGGGAGCGTTGGAGATCTCGTGAATCGCGAGAACGGAATCCGCCTCGTGAACGCGGGTGGCAGTGTCGTCGAAATCGACGCCGACTCCCTCGGGGCCGGCGGTATCGGATCGTGCCAGCTCACGACCGTTGAGATACGCGACGTAGCCGTCCTCGTAGCGCACGGAGAGGAGCACCGACCGTGCACGGTCCGGTCGCTCGATCGAGAACCGAGCCCGGAGGTAGAGCGTCGTGTACCCGCCTTGCATGTCGTCCAGGACCGTGGACAGTCCGGCCCGAGCGTAGCCGAACCCGCTCGCTCCGCGATCCCAGGAAGAGTCGTCGAAAAGACGTTCGGTCCACGCGTTCGCCGGTGTTGACGGCCCGGTGATTCCCTTGCGATAGGCCCACTCGTGGGTCGCTCCGATCAGGGTCGAGGATGACAGTGCTTCGGCACCCCGAGAGCTCTCCGCGCCGGGTGTGCCACCGATGGTGCGAGATGCGCGCCAGAACAGGGGCTGGGTCCCGTCCTCGAGTGGCTGCATACGCTCGAGCGAGGGGCCACGTCCGTCGGCCCTCCTGTCCCACGGTTCGTCGTCATCGTAGGCGACCCGGTCGATCAACAAGCCCTGCTCGTTGCGGAGATCGAAACGATCGGCATCGTCATCGAGACGTCCATCGTAATCGCCGACGACGCTGTCGATTCCGTGGCGGTCCCGTAAGGACTCCCCATCCCTGGCGACGACGATTCGTGCCCGCGGTCCGATGCTCGTCTGGGCTGGAAAGACGAAGCGCACCCCGCCGGAGAGGAGCCAGCCCGAGACGTCCACGGAGGTGTCCCCTCGATTGTGGATCTCGACGAACTCCGAGCTCGGAACGACCGCCGGATGGTAGTGGATCTCGCAGACGTAGACGTCGTGGTCGCTCGCGAACAGCCCGGTGTCCGAAGCCGTCGAAAAAATGACGCTGGCACCCACAAGGGCCCACCCAGACCTCGACCAGAACATCTTCCCTGACACGGGGCCAGCCGCTCGAGCCACTGGCAAAGCCCGTTTCCTCTCGCGATCGAACCGTCCATCTCCTCGCTCTCGGCCGGACCCGAGCTCGCGGGTTCCCGTCGAGAGTTCCACCCTCCCTAGATACGGCCTCGATGTCCCGAACGCAAGAAAGCCCCCCCAGCTCCCTTTCTTCGGGCGTCTCTCCCCGATTCCGGGTCCGAGGACTGCTCGCATCGTCGACAACGGAGCCCGGGGCGGTGCTGAACCGACCATCCAGGGCTGCACTGCTCGAGGACGATGGAGCCACCTTGAAAGTCCCCGAGCGCGAGCTCCGAAGCGGCATCCATCCCGTCATGCGCCGACAGGGACACTCACCGGACCTTCGACGAACAGGGACTGGAGCGACCGGCTCTCCGCGCCGCCGATCAGCTCTTGCCGACGCAGATCAACCGGCGATTGGTCCGGATGAAAAGGCTGCCATGCGCGACGGCGATGCTCGATCGGATGGGGTACTCCGCTGTTGCGCCGGTATCCATGGTGCTCCGGATCTCGCCCGTCTTCGCATCGACGACGGTCACCTCGCCCGCGAAGTTGATCAGGTAGACCTTGCCGTCCGCGACCGTCGGCGACGCCTCGTACTTGGAGGTGCCTGGCGTCCGCAGGCTCCACTTGATCTTGCCGGTCTTCGGATCGACGCGAGCGAGCGTCTTGCGGACATCGCTGAGCACGAAGAAGTCGCCGTGAGCGAAGCCCGGAGTCGGGACGTCGGAGCTGAGCTCCCGCGTCTTTCTGCTCACCCATGCGATGTCGGAGTTTCCGAGCGCACCGCTCTTGCCGAGCTTGATCGCGTAGATCGGATCGCGCTTGGGTGCACAAACGAGTGCGATATCGTTGCCGACGACCGGGGAAGGGACGTGGCGCCAGTGGCCGATGCGATCGGGATTCCAGGTGCCCCAGCGCCAGAGCTCCTGTCCGTTCCTCGCGTCGTGACCGGTCATACAGTCGCCGCCGACGACGACAATCTGCTTCCAGCCTTCTGCATACTCCCGGAGGACTTGGAAACCGCAGTTGAACATTTGCATCGCCATATCCTCACGGCGTTGTATATGGATGGCTTCTAGCTCTTCAGGTGAGCCCCGCTCGTTGCCGTAATCGAGACCATCCCCCCCTTCTGCTGTCTTGTCAGCGTCTATCGCAGCCTGCGTTGCGCAGTTTATTAATTTACCGGCTGATAAAATTAATCCGACTTTTTTTTTGTTAAAGCTGAGCACAGCAACAGTGCAATTGAATATTCAGTAGTACTTTAATATCTTACGCCAGTCCGTTTAATTAACAGCATTAAATTTATTTTTTTTTCTGCGAGTGCTGTGAAACAGTCT
>CAYMLL010000145.1:0-5364 GCA_964390645.1 uncultured Planctomycetia bacterium
GGGCGGCCGGGTCCACGCCCGGGGGGGTGAAGACGGGCCATTCGGGACCGGCCGGGGCCGGGAGCGCCGGGCCGCGACCCCGGCGCATCGTAGCTGGCGCGCGCGCGACAGCTACGATGCGCGCGGGCGGTTGAGGTGTTGACTTTGCAGGGAGAGACGCAGACCCTGAGGGCGCGTCGGTTGACCAGGATTCTGCGCCGGCTCGGGTGAGAGGTCGCTCGAACGTCAGGAACTGTCGTCGAGGGCTCTCCACCGGAATCGACCCGGGGCGACCCTTCCTGTCTGGTCAAGGTCACGCGCCCGGAGATGGTGGAACCACGAGGTGAAGAGGTGAAGTGGACGGGCCAGAGATGGAACGCGTGGACACGATGGCTCTTCATCACGCAGGCAATTGGCTGATCGCGCCAGGCGCAAGCTGCGTTCCCTGACTGAAGAGCTACTCGTTGCGAACATACGGAATCACGGCGCTGCTTCGCCGGCCCCGGCAGCGGTCGGGCCTTCAGAGGCGGCTGACGGGGGCAGGACAGAGGAGGGAACACCCGTCCTGTCCACCGCTTCCGGTGGTGGCCTGGCCTGCGCTGCAGCCGTCGCGAGCCTGGATGGATCGCTGTGGTCGCGAGGATCCGACTCCGTTTCCTTCTCCCTGAGAATACCGCAATGAACACTCCACGGCTGATTGTCCCGATCTTCTTCACGTCCGGCGCGCTGGCTCTCGGGTACCAGGTGCTGTGGAGCAAGATGCTGCTCGGGTTCATAGGAGTCAGCGCCTGGTCCTACTCGATTGTGCTGGCGTCGTTCATGGCGGGGCTGGCGATCGGCAGCGTCGTGTTCGGTAGGCTGTCCGACCGCATCTCCAACTCTCTGAAGCTCTTCGCCTATCTGGAGCTCGGCGTCGGGTTGTACGCCATCGCCTATCCCGGGCTGTCTGAAGTGGTGTCGAGCGTCTATTCCGGTTGGGTTCATTTCACCCCGGAGACGGCGAGCGCGTCGCAGCTGACCGGGATATGGTTCAAGGTGATCGCGTCGGTCATCCTCCTGCTCCCGCCTACAATTCTGATGGGCGGCACATATCCTGCGCTTGTCAGGTACTGCACATCGGTCAGGGAATCGCTGGGACACAATGTATCCAGGCTCTATGCCATCAACGCGCTGGGTGCGGTGGCGGGCTCACTGGGCATGGCGTTCGGCGTGCTGCCATGGCTGGGCCTGACAGGGAGCTTGATGCTGCTTGCCCTCTGCAACGGCCTGGTGGCGGTCATGGCGCTGGCACTGTCCGCGAGGGGCTCCGCTGATGCGTACTCTCCCGTGGCCCGGACGGGGACAGGTGCAGAAGAGCCGAGATCCGCGGCGCTGCGCAAGGGCCACGTCCTGATCCTGATCGCAGGTGTGATGTCGTTCAGCTACGAGATCGGCTGGACGCGGTTCTTCGGTCTGGTGCTCGGGTCGAGCACCTATTCGTTCGCGGTGATGCTGGCGGCCTTCATCAGCGGGATCTCGATCGGCAGCTACCTGCTGGTGAAATACCGGGACCGCGTCATCTCTCCGGGCGCGTGGTTCGGGTGGTCGCAGCTGCTCGCCGGCGCGCTCGTGCTGCTGCCCATCCCTCTCTACGATTACATACCCTGGGTATTCGCGAAGTTCGGCAGCACGCTGTCGTTCAGCGGTGAGGCTTATTTCATGTACGAGGCGGGGAAGATCATCATCTGCTATCTGGTGATGTTGCCGCCCACCATACTCATCGGTATGGCCGTTCCGCTGATGATACAGTATTCGTCCTCCGGTCTTGACACGTGCGGCAAGACCACCGGGCTCATCTATGCGTGGAACACGTGGGGGAACGTCCTGGGGGCGCTTCTGGCGGGGATGTTGCTGCTGTCCTTGCTGGGAATGGAGCAGCTGCTCCGGTGGACGGCGATCGTACACGTGGCGGTGGGAGTGACCGCGGTCTGGATGCTTCGCAGTGGCGTGGGCAGACAGAGTCGAGCAACGTTGTGGTCGGTTGCCGGGGGGACTGCTCTCGGTGCTGTCATCATCGTCATGCTGTACGGCAGCTGGGACCGCAACATGTTCAGGATGCTGCCGTTCAGACGCAAGCTGATCGCGGAGTCCTTCGACGAGCTGAAGGAGAAGCTCGAAGGGGACGAGGTGCCGATGTTCGCGGACGACCCGGCCGGGCACTTGATGATCGTGATTCGACCCGACGGCACAACGGGCCTCTACGTGAACGGAAAGCCGGACGCCAGCTCCGGCGGCGACATGCCGACGCAGCTGCTCTCGAGCCACGTTCCTCTCATTCTCCATCCTTCGCCCAGGGACGTGTGCGTGGTCGGCTTCGGCAGCGGCGTCAGCGCCGGCGCGGCCCTGGCGCACCCGGTGGACCGTGTCGACGCGGTCGACATCCTGCCGTCGATCCGTGAAGCGGCGGGGTACTTCAAGCCATGGAACGGCGACCCGTTCTCGGACGACCGTTTCAGGTTGATCGTCGACGACGCTCGCAACTACCTCGCGTACACCACGCAGAAGTATGACGTGATCGTTGCGGAGCCGTCGAACCCGTGGGTGGCCGGCGTTGGTTCCATGTTCGCACGAGAGTACTACTTGCTCTCCCGCGACACTCTGCGGAAAAACGGGATGTACATGCAGTGGCTGCAGGGGTACGAGCTCGGGGACGACCTGCTGGTCTCTGTCCTGAGGACATTCCGGGACGTGTTCCCGTTCGTCTACATCTTCCAGGGCAGCGCGGCAGATTTTCTGCTGGTCGGCGCACTGTCCCCAGTCAAGGACGACTGGGCGGGTATGCAGGCGCGGATGGACGTGCCGGAGGTGAAGAAGCAGCTCTCCGACATCAGCATCCGGTCGTTGTCAGACTTCTTGTTTCTGCAGCGGTTCTCTCCGCTCACCGTCGATTACCTGGCAGCGAGAGCCCGGCGCGTGAACACCGACGACAACCTCCTTCTGGAGTACAACGCGCCGTTTGACCTGTTCCAGAAGAAGTCACCGTCGTTGCCGGTGTCACTGGATGAACGCTTCTTCGCTCCGCCGTCGTTGCTCTGGAGAAGGTACATCGCGACTGGAGGCGATGTGGACAGGGGAACGGAATTGATGGCGATGCTGCTGGACAAGCGGTTGTACCTGGATGGCCTGGCGGAGAGTTTCAGGGATGCTTACATGCGGCTGCACCCGGGCGGCATGTCGTCAATACCGGGTACTCTCGTCCGCAAGGCGCCGGAAGGATTCTGGGATCGCCCGGACGAGACACGTGAACGCTTGATGGGGCGGATAGGGTATCTGCTCGAAACGGGGTTGTACCGGGACGCGGCCCGTCTGGTGCAATCGGCATCGCGAAGCGTGCTCATCGAGTCCGCACTGTCATCGCGTGCGGGGGAGGCGTGGCTCGGGGCCGTGAAGGCCTGGCGGGGGAAGCAGAAGGTCGCCGCGGTGGAGAATGTGCTGCGTCTGCTGGAGGTCGACCTGCTGCTCGCCGCCGGACAGGTCCAGGCGGCAGCGAGGGTGATCAAGGCCCGGGTGTCGGATCTCGAGAAGATGCCGATGGACTACGCGGTACTTCGTGCGGGTTTCGGAGGGGACGTCGAGCTGCGCGGTCTGCTGTTGAAGAAGTATCGTGAGAGGAACCGTCCCGTCTGGGTCGATCGGCTGGGGGATATCGACGAGGGCAGACCTTTTCAGTAGCCGCCCGTCTCCGCCCGGTGGACCGCGGCGGTCGTCGCACGGGAGTCCCTTTTCGAGGCGCGTCCGGACCGGCGGCGATGTAGGCAGCGAACGCCGCCGGGGACGGGATGCCCGAGTCGACCGGTGGCCGGATGTCGCTCGTCAGACCTCGCGATCGTCCTGACGGGCGGCTCGGCGGATCACGCTCGCCGTGCTGATTCGTCGACGCTCGACCTCGACGCGCTGCCGCGTCGCCGTCGCAGGACCGTGCCTCCTGCGAGAGCGAGCACGCCGGCCATCAAGGCCAGTCCGAGACCGCCTGCGGCAGGCACCTGCCCGACCACACCTCCCGGAGGGTCGTCGCAGTCTCCGGAGCAGCTCGAGCAGCCGACGCCGTTCTCCAGCAGGTCCGCCAGAGGCACCTCCGCCAGTGCGCCGTCATCCTCGAAGAAGTTCTCGGCCCACCAGACCCAGGCCCAACCGCCCTGGTCGGCGGCGGTCTGCATCTCGTCGGTCCATTCGAACGTGATGGAGCCGTCGTCGTTGGCGACGGCGTCCTCATCGCCGAGGCAGAGCTCGTTCTCCTCCGGCCACCCGAAGCAGATCGGCTCGAACTCGTCCGGTTCCACCGGGCCCAGCGGCATCTGTTCGCCGTTGATGAACAGGGTCACGGTGACCGCGTCCCCCGGCTGCGGTTGAGCCGGGTCGATGGTCAGGCAATGGCACGGCTCGATCGGCCCCTCGCTCTGGCACTGAGCGTGGACGAACCCGGGCGCGAAAACGAGTGACAGAAGCGATATCCAGATCCCTTGAGCTTTCACGTCGAGACTCCCTTCGCTTTCGAACGGGCGCCAGACAGGGGCTGCCTCGAAGCGTCAACCCCGCCTGGAGCTCGTACCCGCCAGATTTCCTGAACCCAACACCGTCATGCTAAGAACGGCGCCCATGGGGATCAAGCGGTTTTCGCGATGGATGGCGGCGCTTTCAGAGCATCCCGATCGGACGGTGCGGTGAGCCCATCCTCCTGGTCACCGCCGGCGGCGCGCCGGTCACCAGGACCTCGCGGTGTCCGCGCCGCGCGCCCTCCTCGCGGATCGTCTCGAGGTCGAGATGGTCGGATACGAGCCCGCCCGGCCCCCGGAGCAGCAGCAGCCGGACCGCTCGAGAGCAGGCCTCGACTCTCGACGGAATCCCTTCGCTGGCGCCGTCGCTACCGGGAATCGCCACGTCCTGCTCCTCGAGCCACGGCACGCAACGGACGTGGACTCCGGCGACGTCGCTCTCGTCGACGCTCCCCGGCATCCTCGTCCTCGGAGCGTGGGTAGCCGTACCGCTCTCGTGGCCTCGGGATCGGCTCCACGCTGCGGGGCAGACCCTTCGGCGCTCGGGGGTGGTCCGTCGACAGCCGAGCGATCGAGTCGACTCCCACGATCCTTCGGATCGGAGCACCGGAGCCCGAGAAAAACATGCGAGCGTCCAGTGGCGAGGGGGTATGCTGACTCCGGTTGGGATGATGAGGAGCCGGGGAATCGGGTGGCTCTTCCCGAGTGGCCGCATCTCGAGGCTCGAGTGCGGATAACGGCAAGGAGGGTACTGCCGATGTCGTGGCCGAAGCTTCTCGGAACGCTCGGGCGGCTCGTGGTGGCTGTTTCCGTCCTCTCGATGATCTCCCTCGCGAGAGCTCAGGATCCGATC
>CAYMLL010000145.1:5374-18450 GCA_964390645.1 uncultured Planctomycetia bacterium
GCCGGGCGGTGGTGGCAGCATCGAGACGCACCTCGCCGCGACCGCGGCGGACGCCGCGGGGACGAGCGCCGGCACCCTGGTCAACATGGACGAAGGCGCGTGGGTCGCCGCGCGCGTCGGCGCCGGCGCCTTGCGGTTCGACGGGGAGGATGACCACGTCGAGATCGCCGATCCGGGGCTCTTCAGCACTGTCGACAGCTTCACGTGGACCGCGTGGATCAAGGTCGACGAGCCCGGAGCCAACGGTGGGATCATCTCGAAGTCTCCGGTCGACGAGTGGACCTTCGGATCGAAGGGGCTCTTCGTCGGACCGGACGGGGAGCGGGACTCCGGACAGCTGGCCTTCGACGTCGGCTGGATCGGCGCGCTCGTGTCGGAGCGGTCGGTGGACGACGGACGCTGGCATCACGTGGCGGTCTCCGTCGCGTTCAACACCGGTCTCGGCGGCACCGGCGACTTCACCCAGCTCTTCATCGACGGCGAGCCGGACGCCTTCCGCGACGACTGGGACCTGGACACCCCGATCGCGCCGCAGGAGCTCGTGGACGAGGGGGAGGACACGACCCCCGAGGCAGAGGGGCCGGTGAAGATCGGCCTCGCGTCCGAGACCTTTCCGTGTGAAGAGGTCGGACCTTGCAGCTTCCTCGGGACGATCGACGACGTGCGGATCTACGACAGTGCGCTCAGCGACGATGCCATCCGGCAGCTCGTCGTCGACGCGACGGATTGCGACGGTCCCGACACGCACTGCACGGGCGTCACCGTCCGTGGTCCCGGCGACTCGAATCAGTCGGGTATCTGGACCGTGACGGTCGAGGGGAGCGACGACGACAACGACGGCGATCTCGTCTACACGATCTCCGCCGAGCGCGAGGCCGATCCGCCGATCGTCAGGACCCAGGTCGGGGACGGAGTCTTCGAGATCCGCCTGCGATCGGGTACGTGGACGATCGGCGCGACGGTCGACGACGAGCCGCTCTGCGCGGAGCCCGCGGACGACAGCATCTGCGAGACCGATCCCTTCGAGGTCGTCCGGGCTCCCGAGCTGACGATCGGACACTGGTGCTTCAACGAGGCGTCCGGGGAGACGGCGGCCGATCGCGTCGACGGGAACGACGGCACGCTGACGAACATGGACCACAGCGCGTGGGTGGTCGGTCCGGCGGGCGAGGCCGACAGCGCGCTGCACTTCGACGGTGAGGACGACGTCGTCGTCATCGCGGACCCGGACCACTTCGCGCTGCACGAGGGGTTCACCTGGTCGGCGTCGATCAAGACCACCTCCGACGGAACCATCCTGGCCAAGTCGAACCCCGACGACGAGTGGTCCTACGGCGCGCACGCGCTCTTCGTGCGGGAGGGCCTTCTCGTGTTCGACGTCGGGTGGGTCGGCGACATGGAGTCGGTGCGGGACGTCAACGACGGCAGCTGGCACCACGTCGCGATCACGGCGGACTACAACGTCGACGGCTTCAGCGAAGACGTGAATCTCTACGTCGACGGCGAGCTCGACTCCTCGCTCCTCTGGGACATCGAGGAGCAGGGCTCCCCGGAAGGCCCCCTTCACGTCGGTCGCGGCAGCCTCGACTTCCCGGAAGAGACGCAGTTCCAGGGAGCGATCGACAACGTCCAGGTCTGGAACTACGCGCTCAGCGCGGACGAGATCCTCGAGGTCTTCGAGGAGCCCGACTTCGGCTGCGATCCGGCACAGATCGACTGCCCTTCTGCCAACGACCCGGATTTTGCCGACACGCACTGCCGTGGAATCGAGGCCGTCGGGCCCGACGACACCGAGCTCGCCGGAGTCTGGACGCTGACCGTCGATGCGACGGACGACAGCGGAACTCCCCCCGAGGAGCTCATCTACGAGCTCACCGCGCAGAAGGAGACCGACCCGCCGAGCGCGCCGATCGTCCGCCGGCAGGTCGCAGAGAGCGTCTTCGAGATTCGCCTGACGCCGGGGCTGTGGAGCTTCTCCGCGGCGATGGACGACGACTCGCTCTGCGAGGACCGCGCCGATGACGCGGTGTGCACACTGGCGGGAGTCGAGGTGCTCCGTCCCGAGGGTGGCGACGCGGGAGGGCACTGGTGTCTCGAGGACGAGGAGGGCGAAATCGCCGGCGAGCGACTGGCGTCGAACGACGGCACCTTGATGAACTACGAGGACCCCGACGATGCCTGGGTCGCCGGTGAGGTCACCGACATCGCTCTGAGCTTCGATGGCATCGACGACCATGTCATCGTCGAGAACTCCGAGGCCTTCGACATCCACTTCGCCGATCACTCGTGGAGCCTCTGGTTCCGCACGGAGATGGACGGCGGGCTGATGGCGAAGGGCCCCACCGACACCGACTGGGACGACCCGGATCACCGTGGCGGACGGGCGCTCTTCATCAACGGCGGATCTCTGACCGTCGATGTCGGCTGGGTCGGCGCGATCGGAGGCGCCACCTTCGTGTCCGACGACGCCTGGCATCACGCCGTGATGACCGTCGAGATGGACACCGTCGGCACGAACGACACGATCAGGATCTACGTCGACGGAGTCCTCGACGCGGTCAGCGAAGAGCTCGACATCGGCACGCAGATCCCGAACGCGGTCGGCGACTTGAAGTTCGGCTGGACCGGCGAGTTCGAGGACGCTCCGATGCAGTACCTCACCGGAGAGCTCGACGATGTCCGCTTCTTCGACGTCGCGCTCGACGAGGACGAGGTGCTCGATCTCTTCGACGATCCCGGCGGCGACTGCGACGAGCCTCCTCCCGACCCGAGGCCGACCTTCGTGCGGGGTGACAGCAACTCCAGCGGCGTGGTCGATCTCACCGACGGCGTCAACACGCTCAACTTCCTCTTCCTCGGCGGACCTCCTCCGGCCTGTGTCGACTCCGCCGATGCGGACGACAGCGGCGCGCTCGCGATCACCGACGCGGTCCTGACTTTCGGGTACCTGTTCCTCGGCGACCGTCCGCCGGCGCCGCCGACACCCGGAGCCACGGTGTACTCGAGCGAGGACTGCGGCGTCGATCCGCAAGTCGAGACTCCCGACCTTGGCTGCGCGATGGAGGCGGAGGTCTGCGGGTAGTGCGGTGGAGTCGAAGCGAGCCTCGGGAGTCTTCGGTGTCATGACCCGCGCGCGTCTGAATCCGGGTCTGGCGCTGGCGGTCGTCTGGCTGCTGCCCGTCCCGTGCTTCTCGGCTGTCGTCGTCAACGAGGTGATGGCCGACAACGACTCGACGATCGAGGATCCCGACGAGCCGGGCCGGTACGAGGACTGGATAGAGCTCTACAACGACGGCGATTCTCCGGTCGATCTCTCCGGGAGCTTCGTCACCGACGAGCCGGGAGATCCGACCAAGTGGCGGATACCCGCGGGCGTGACGATCGGCGCCGGCGAGCATCTTCTGCTGTGGGCCGACGACGATGAGGAGCAGGGCGGACTCCACATGAGCTTCGAGCTCCAGGTCACGGGGGAGTTCATCGGCCTCTACGACGCGGACGGAGCGACCCTACTCGACGGCATCCAGTTCGATGCACAGGAGGCCGACCTCGCCTTCGGACGCAGTCCCGACGGCACGAAGAGCTGGTGCTTCGTCAGCGAGCCGACCCCCGGTGCGACGAACTCCGGCTGCGGTGCGGGACGCCCGGCCTTCTCTCGGCCCGGCGGGACCTTCTCCGGGACCTTCGAGCTCGAGCTGCTTGCCCCCTTCCCCGACGCCATTCTCTACTACACCGTCGACGGGGACGAGCCGACGGACGAGTCCGGGACCCTCTACACGGGCCCGATCACGATCGAGCGTTCGACCTGGGTGAGGGCTCGATCCTACGTGGCGGAACGGGACCCCGGCGCGGTGACCAGCCGCGTCTACGTCGCGCTGTCCCCGGGCGTCGAGGAGTTCGATTCGAACCTGCCGATCGTCTTGATCAACACCTTCGGCCGCAACATCGACTCCGACTGCCAGACGGGTCGGCCCTTTCGACCCGTGATGTCCGTGTTCATCGATACCGGCGAGGTCAGCGGGCGGGCTCGCATCACGGATGCGGCGGACCACGCCGGCTACGCCGGGATGCACGTCAGGGGCCAGAGCACGTGCAGCTACCCGAAGAAGCAGTACGCCTTCGAGACCTGGGACGAGGACGGCCGCGACAAGAACGTCTCGCTGCTCGGATTCGATCGCGAGTCCGACTGGGTCCTGCACGCGCCGTACTCGGACAAGACGCTGATGCGCAACCATCTGATGTACTCGTGGAGCCGGCGCATCGGTCGATACGCGGTGAGGACGCGGTTCGTCGAGGTCTTCGTCGACAACGGGGCCCGCACCTCGAGCAGCGACTACCGGGGCGTGTACGTCTTCATGGAGCGGATCAAACGCGACGACAACCGGGTCGACATCGCGAGACTGCGGCCGGAGCACGACAGCGAGCCCGAGATCTCCGGCGGCTATCTGCTCAAGAAGGACTGGTACGGCGGCGAGGACTTCTTCACCACCAGTGTCTATCGCGACGGCCTGATCTACGTCGATCCGCCGGGCGACGAGCTGACCACGGCGCAGCGCAGCTGGATTCGCGATCACTTCAACGAGTTCGAGCGCGCGCTCTCGGGCGCGGGATTCGCCGACCCCGACACGGGCTACGGCCGGTACATCGACGTCCTCTCGTGGATCGACCATCACCTGCTCGTGGAGATGGCGCGCAACGTCGACGGCTTCGTCCTCAGCACTCACCTCTTCAAGGATCGCGGCGGGAAGATCAAGATGGGGCCGATCTGGGACTACAACGGCTCGCTCGGCGGCGCGGACTACTTCTGCTCGTATGAGCCCGAGGGCTGGCACCACGAGTTCAACGAGAGGGACTGCGGCAACGGCGGCGAGTCCTTTCCCGCCGACAACCCCAACGGCTACCGCTGGTACGAGCGCATCTTCCGGGATCCGGCCTTCCAGCGGCGCTACGCGGAGCGCTGGGCGGAGCTGCGCGCCGACGAGCTGAGCACGGAGCGGCTGCTGGCGGACATCGACGAGGTCGTCGACCTCCTCACCGACGGCGGCGCGGCCGAGAGTCCCGTGACACGGAACTTCGAGCGCTGGAATATCCTCGACCGGTACGTCTGGCCGAACTTCGTGTGCTGCGGTCCATACGAGCGACACGTCGAGTGGCTGCGCGATTACCTCGGGGACCGCCTCGCGTGGATGGACTCCGAGCTCACCGTCCCGCCGGAATTCAGCCATCCGGGCGGCCCGGTGTCGCCGGGATTCGAGCTCGAGATCACCGGCTCCGGCGGCGAGATCCTCTTCACCCTGAACGGTCCCGATCCCCGGCGGCCGGACGGAGCCGTCGATCCTGCTGCGCGCGCCTATCGCGATCCGATCGTCATCTCGGGGAACACGCGCGTCCGCGCCCGGATACGGATCTCCGACTCCGTGTGGAGCGAGCTGGTCGAGGCGAGCTACGTCACCGACGTACCGCGGCTCCTGGTCACCGAGATCATGTACGACCCGCCGCGGCTCCCCGAGGATGCGTTCACGCGCTCGCGATACGAGTTCCTCGAGCTGCAGAACGCGGGAGACACGGACATCGAGCTCGAGGGATTCCGGATCCTGCGCCGGACGGGCGCCGATCTGCTCGTCCCGCGATTCGAGTTCACCGCCGGCTCCGTCACCCGCCTCGCGCCGGGGGAGTACCTCGTGGTCGCCCGGGACCTGTCCGCGTTCGAGTCCCGCTACGGACCCGGGCTGAACGTCGCGGGGAGCTATACCAGCACGCTCAGCAACCGCGGCGACGCGATCGTCGTGCTCGGGCCGCTCGACGAGCCGGTGATCGACTTCGAGTACGACGGTGAGTGGTACCCGTCGACGCGAGGAGAGGGCGCCTCGCTGGTCCTCGTCTCCGGTGACGTTCCCCCCGAGCAGCTCGGAAGCCCCGCGTCCTGGCGGCCGAGCGTCGAGACGGGCGGCTCTCCCGGACGCGCGGACGAGCTGGTCGTCGAGCCGGGCCTGCAGCGCATCGGGGACCTCAACCAGGACGGCGGGCTGGACCTCTCCGATGCCGTCTTGGTGCTGCGCTTCCTGTTCCACTTCGGCGTCGAGCTTCCCTGCGAGACTCCCCGCGGCAACGACCTCGTCCTCGACTCGAACAGCGATCAGCGCATCGACCTCGCCGATCCCGTCCACGTGCTCAACTACCTCTTTCAGGGCGGCCCGCTCGGCGGACTCTCCCTCGAGTGTGTTGCGGTCGACGGCTGTCCGGCGGCCTGCGGAGGCTGAGCTCGCCGAGCGGGTGAGGGTGCGATTGCGGTGCTACCCGGAGGTCGGCCGTCCCGGGACAGGGTGATAGCGGTCGACTACCGGCCGGTCGATTCGCCGGACGGCTCCGTTCACCCAGCGGACCTCCAGCCACTCGACCGTGCTCTCCTTCCCGAGCCCGAAGTGAACCCGGCTGGCGTGCTGCGAGCGCAGCGAGTCTCCGGTCACGACCGTCGCGATGCGGAGGCCGGACGATGTCTTCGCCACGACCTTCGCTCCGACGGGCGAGAAGCCGCCTCCTTCCTCCTTCAGGCGCACGCCGATCCAGTGGTTGTCGTTTTGCAGCCGGTTCTGGTAGACGTGAACGACCTGGCCGGCGTTCTGCAGTCGCGTCGTCTTCTGCTCGGTGACCACCAGGGCGAGCCGCCCGTCACCGTCGAGATCATCGCTGACGACTCCGCGAGCGTCGAACTCGAACGCGAGGCCGAAGAGGAAGCCGACGTCGAGAAACGCCGCGCCGCCGCGGTTCATCAGCAGGGCGTTGTGCTCGAAGCCGTTCCAGGACACCTCGCCGCGGATCAGAGGCGAAAGGACGTGCTTGAAGTGACGTTCGAGCTCGGCGTCGGGAGAGGAGTCGCCGAGGTAGACGTCGTGCCGCCAGAACTCCGAGCAGTAGTCGCGGGCCGAGCCGCCGCTGATGTTGCCGTTGGCGATGTAGAGGTCGCTGTCGCCGTCGGCGTCGAAGTCGAAGGCGCTCGACCCCCAGGACCAGCCGGTGCGCGCGATCTCGTCCCGCATCGCAGGCTCCTCGAATCGGCCGCCCCGACGGAGGTACATGCGGTTGCCGTACGTCAGCAAGCCGCGCATGCGGCTGGTTCGAGGAGACTCGGGCCGGCCGAGCCCGAGCCGGTCGAGCCGGCGGACCGTCGAAGAGCCCATCCCGATGACGCAGAAGTCCAGCTGCCCGTCGAGGTCGAAGTCCGCGAACGAATGCGACATGCCGGCGTTGTGTCGCTCCGTGATCAGCTCGGATGTCACGTCGCTGAATCGACCCGCGCCGTCGTTACGGAACACGTCGACGCCCGAGAAGTCGGCGACGTTCAGCAGGTCGAGATCGCCGTCGTCGTCGAGGTCGACGAACGATGCGCTGTAGGTCCTGCGGAAGCGTTTCGCGGCCAGCCCCGCGGCCTCGGTGACGTCCGAGAATCGTCCCTCGCCGTCGTTCTCGAGGAGGAACGATGGGTGCCCGTCATTGGCGTCGTGGAACGGCGTGGGCATCTGGCCGGCCGTGTAGGCGGACTTGTACTGTGCGACCCAGAGGTCGAGGTCTCCGTCCATGTCGATGTCTCCGGCCGACAGGACGGTCGGGTTGGTGAAGCTCCCGTTCCAGGACCGCCGGCCGCGTTCGCGGAAACCGCGCTCCTCGCCTCCTCGGTAGAGGTACAGGAAGGAGTCGGTAGCGACGCAGACGAAGTCCGGTCGGCCGTCCCCGGTGAAGTCGGCGACGACGCCTGCCGGGGCGATCCGCCTCGGAAAGCGGCAGAGCTCTTCCCACTGGAACTTGCCGTCTCCGTGGTTCCAGTAGACGCGGTTCCAACCTCCCAGCACGATCTCCGAGAGGCCGTCATCATCGAGATCGTAGACGATCAGCGGGTGGGCACGCCGCACCGAGAGCGAGCGGCGCTCGGCGCTCGATGCGTCGGCCGCGGGGATCGTCAGCCGACTTTGAAACGGGACCGGTCCCGTCCTGTCGATCAGCACGACTCCGGACGCGTCGATGGTGTCGGGCACGTGGAGCCCACGGGAGTCCTTGCGATCGGACCATCGCACTTCGAGGTCGCCGCTGACGATCACGCGTCGCCGCAGCCGGGTGCTCTCGACGTGAAGCCGCATCCGCACGACCGAGCTTGCCGGGCCGTCCGCCGCGGGCCGGAAGGCGTCGTGGTGCCACTCGGACTGCACGAGCCGGAAGCCGAACCCTCTCATGCGATCCAGAAAGCCGCGCCAGGCCTCGCGTCCGAGCGATCGGGACGGCTGGCCGCAGGGGGTGATGTGGACCTCGCCGTCGTGGAGCTTCGCCTCACCCGGCGCGCCGAGCACCAGGCGATCGAACGGCAGCGCTCGGAGCACGGTGTACGGTTCGCTCGCCGAGCGCAGGTCGTCCCGGAGCCGCACGAAGGTCCGCTCGTGCTCGAGAGCTTCCATCTCCGTGCGCCACAACGTCCGGTCGAGCTCTTTGCGTCGGCGGGCGAGCGACTGCAGCGGCGTCGCCCCCGCGTCGGCGTCGGCTTTCCTTTCACCGTGCCCCGGTGTCGACGGGTCGTTCGCCCCGGTGTGTGCGGCGTGCTCGGTGGATGCCGGAGGAGGGCGCGCCTCGTCGCGGCCGCACGCCGTCAGGACGCCCGAGAGGGCGACCAGGATCCGGAGGCCGCACCGGCGCCGGCCCGGAGGTCGGCGATGGCGGAGTCGAGGGTCTGCCCGGGAGTCCGATGGAACAGTCGTCGCTTCCACCCTTGTCCTCGCGTCCTCGCGTCGAATCGTCGCCCCGTCAAGTCCGTGGGGTCGACAGAACCGGACGCATTGTAGCAGCAGAGTCCGGGAGGTCCGATCCGGGTTCTGCGACGGTCCGACCTGCGTCGCCGGTCCTGTCGGCGTTGTCGTGCGGCTCCGACATCGGAAGGACTCCTCCCGGTCGGTCTCGCCGGGTCGGGCGGGGCGAGACCGAGTGCGGCGCGGGCCTCGGTCCGGGTCGTCGGCGAGGCGTCGCTCGCGTACGACCGCCGGGTCGTCGCCGGCGCCTCGGCGGCCTCTCGTGGCAGGATCACGGGGAGGTCGCGGGAGCTTCCAGGCGCCGCGACCTCCGGGGGCTTCTCCGGTACGTCAACCGGATGCTGTCGGGACGCTTCCGCTCACCGGGGGCAGTCCACCGGTGTCTGGCACCCGAGCGCTTCGTCCGTGACGAGGTCGCTCGGGGAGCACTCCGGAAACGGCGGCGGCGGCTGCTGGCCGCCCAGGAAGTTGAAACCCAGGAGGTAGACCGCGTCGGTGACGCCCCCCGCTTCGCCGTCGCCGTTCGAGTCGCAGGCCGCGAGGCAGGGAGGGGAGCCGCCACCGAGGAAGTTGAAGTTGAGGAGAAAGACAGCGTCGGTCACGCCGCCGATCGCGCCGTCGCCGTTGCAGTCGCCGCGAAGAAAGGGGCCGATTTCGGGCTCGTCTCCGAGAGCCTCGAAGCTCACGTCGTCGATCCGCACGGTTCCGTTCGCCGCCCCGAAGAGGTTGAGAAAGAGGATCTGTACGTCCCGGGAGGGCAAGCGGGTGGTCTCGGTATGGACCAGGCCATCGGTGTCTTCCAGAACGAACTGCGGCTCGTCGGGCGGATCTTCACCATCCGGCCAGGTCGCCGCCTCGATCCGGACCGGGCCGCCGTCGTCGTCTCCCGACACCGACACCTCCATCCAGTACCAGTCGTCCCCGATCTCGAGCGGGAAGCCCGGGTCGGTCAGGGCCCAGGTTCCGTTGCCCGGCCACTCCGGGTGGGGGATGGCCACGTTGCAGTTACTCTCCTCGATGACGCCGAACTGCTGGCTCGCCACATCGAGGTAGACCGGGTAGCCGAGCTCGTCCGTGATATCGGCAGCGTCGAGATCCTCATCGACGCCGACCCGGGTGCGAACGAACACGTAGAAGATTCCCGAGTGCGTCTCGAAGTTGATCCTCATGCGCAGGCGGTAGTCCCTGGGGTCCGGGAAGGAGTCCTCCACGACATCCGGGAACAAGGTCATCATGCTGCCTCCTCCCGCGCCGTTCACCAGGAGCAGCTCTCCATCGTCCACTCGCGCGCTGCCCAGCTCGATGTTCGCGCCACACCCGATGGCCCTCGGTGGCACGAAGAAGTCCAGCAACTCGTCCTCATCCTCGAATTCGTAGTCGAGGAAGGTCTCCTGAGCACGAGCTACCGCGGTGAGCAGGCTGATGGCGCAGATCACCGGCAACGCCGGGACCCATCGCGTGAACCGCTTCATGGCATCCCTCCTTCGCACAGCGAACATCGACCCGGAGCTCTACCGTCAGGAAGCGCTGGCGGCTGTCGAGTACCCAACATCCCCGGCTGCGCAGGACCAGCGCCGGACGGCATGCGTCTCATCCTCTCGCCGCAAGACGTGTCCGTCAACTCAGCAATCTACCCGGCGCCGCTGTCGCGTCGGTCCACGGGCTCGTCGCTGCGGCTGCGGCGATCCGACGATGAGCGTCGTCTTCGCGTCCGGCCCGCCGGCCCGGGAGGCGTCGCGGCCGACTCCTGGACGGAGCCGCCACGGGTGCGACGGGTCGGGGCGCGACTTCCACGTCGTTGCGGCTCGATCGGCCGGCGGTCGTTCAGAGGAGCTCGTGCACGGGATCACGGACCTCCAGCAGGTAGCGCGGCCGGCCGGCCGAGTCCGTCAACGTGGCATGTTCCACGTCGATGCCCAGGTGGTGGTACACCGTCGAGAGGATCTCGTGCACGTGCACCGGCCGCCGGGTGGGTTCGGCGGCCCGCCGGTCGGTCGCGCCGATCACGCCTCCCATCTTGAGCCCGCCTCCGGCGATCAGCGCGCACTGGACGGCAGGCCAGTGATCGCGGCCGGCGTCCTTGTTGATGCTCGGGGTGCGGCCGAACTCGCCCCAGACGATCACCAGGACGTCGCGCTCGAGTCCGCGCTGGTGCAGGTCGTCGAGCAGGGCGCTGAGGGACCAGTCCAGCGGCGGGAGAATCCGTCGCATGCCGGGATAGTTGCTCTTGTGCGTGTCGAATCCCAGATACCCGCCCCAGTTGAGACCCACGTAGCGGACGCCCGCCTCCACCAGCCGTCTGGCCAGGAGAAAGCGCTCGCTCTGCGCGCGGTATCGCCCCGCGCCAGCGGTGTACCGATCCCGCACCCTGGGATCTTCCCGGCTCAGATCGAGGGCGATTCCCAGCTTGCCGGATGAGAGCACCTCGACCGCCTGCCGGCTGAAGGCGTTCATCGCCTCCATCTGCCCGGAAGCTTCCGGACCGCGCCCGAACCGGTCCAGGCTCCGGCTCAGAGACATGCGGCTGCGGAGCCGCTGCGCCGGGATGCCGAGGCGGAAGAGGCCGCGGTTGCTCCCGGGAAGGAAGGGCTTGTGCACCGGTCCGACGTAACCGTGCTGCACGGTCTCCTGGGATCCGCCTGTCTTGTCCCAGACGAAGGGGGGCAACCCGTCACGCGGTCCCAGGAGCTTCGAGATGACGGACCCGACCGCGGGCGCGCCGCCGATCGACTTCATCGCGGGGTTCTTCATCCGCAGCCCGGGATACCCGAGCTGGGTGGTGTCGAAGTTGTGCGCGTCGACGTTGCCGAACACGGACCGGATCAGGGTGTACCTGTCGGCGAGGCGGGCCAGGCGGGGCAGGAGCTCGCAGATGACGGTGCCCGGGACCCGCGTGCGGATCGGGCGGAACTCGCCGCGTGCCTCCGGCGGCCCGTCGGGCTTCATGTCGAAGGTGTCCATCTGCGGCGGGCCGCCTTCCAGCTGGACGTTGATGATCGACTTGAAGGAAGGCGCGCGCTTCGACCCCGCGTCCCCGCGCAGGAGGTCCGGCAGCGCCATGCCGCCGAGGCCGAGGGCTCCGATCCTGAGGGCGCCGCGTCGGTCGATGCCGGCACGGGAGCCCGGTCCGGGCCCGCCGTCGATGGTGACCATGGAAGGGATCATTGCGGCTTACCGACGGTATCCTATCGCGTGTCTGACCGGCCGACAACGGCACGCTAGTAGTCCGCGATGGACCCATCGGGGTTTTTCCCCGACGGCCAGCGGTACGGCTTCTGCGCCGCGGCGTCGATCCTGCGGACCTTCTCCTCGTCGATGTCGACACCTAGGCCCGGACCCTGGGGGAGGGATGCGTATCCCTGGCTGTCGACCTCCCACGTCTTCTTCACCACATCCGCCGGGTCGTGCCCCGTCCCTCCTTCGTGAATGAGGAAGAGCGGGATGGAAGCCGTGACGTGCAGACTGCAGGTCAATCCCAGCAGCGTGCTGCTCGAGTGGGGGGCCAGGGGCACGAACCATGCCTCGGCGAGCGTCGCGATTTTCCTCATCTGGCTGATGCCGCCGGTGTGGCCGACGTCCGGCTGCAGGATGTCGATGCAGCGCTGCTGGAGATAGGGGATCATGCCCCAGATCGTGCGGTCGCGTTCTCCGGTGGCCAGAGGGATCCTGACCTGCTCCTTGATCCGCTTGAAGACCTCGATGTTGCCCGGCACGGCGGGCTCTTCGAGGAAGAGGATGTCGTACGGTCGGATCGCTGCCGCGAGCTGGATCACGTGCGGTGGCGGGAACGCGCAGTGGACGTCCACCATGATGGCTCCGTCCGGCCCGAGTCGCTTCCGGATGGCGGCGACGTGGTCCACCATTCCCTGGATCTCTCGCGGGGCAGCGGCGAAGGGGCGTGGCCCGCCGGGACCGATCTTGTACGACGTGGCGCTCGGATACATCCGGATCTTCTCGCGTGTGGGGCCTCCGAGCAGGCGGTAGACGGGTACGCCCCAGGCCTTTCCCGTGATGTCCCAGAGAGCCTCGTCGATGGCCGAGATCGCGTGAGTCATCAGCGGACCTCCGCGGATGTCGCGGTGGGCGCGGAAGAGCTTCTGCCACAGGTGCTCGATGCGCGTCGGGTTCTCGCCCTCGAGCAGGTCGAAGAGCGACGTCGCGAGGGTCCTTGCGACGTTGGGCTCCGACTGGGTAATCTCGCCCCAGCCGTGGGTTCTCCGGGTCGTCTGGCTCTTGGCGTAGACACCGCCGCCCCGGGGGTAGGCGCGGCGCGCGGGGCGGGGGCGGGCG
>CAYMLL010000146.1:0-9324 GCA_964390645.1 uncultured Planctomycetia bacterium
GGTGCCGGACTCCCGTCGACCGCTTCGTGCTTCGTCGCCTTGTCGAGAAGGGCCTGCGCCCGAACGGCGTTGCGGATCCCCGACAACTCGTACGCCGCGTGTATCTCGATCTCGTCGGCACGCCGCCTCCGGTGGAAGTCGTCGAGCGATTCGTGCAGGATCCGTCCCCCGCACGCTACGAGAGCATCGTCGACACGCTGCTGACGAGCCCTGCTCACGGCGAGCGCTGGGCGCGCCACTGGCTTGACGTCGCCCGCTTCGCCGAGAGCCACGGCTTCGAGCACGACTACGACCGGAAGTTCGCGTTCCACTACCGCGACTTCGTCATTCGCGCACTGAACCAGGACATGCCCTACGACCGCTTCGTGCGCTGGCAGCTCGCCGGCGACGAGCTCGCCCCCGACGAGCCGCTCGCGATGATGGCGACGGGCTTCCTGGGCGCCGGCGTGTTTCCGACACAGATCACGAAGAAGGAGGTCGAGCGATCGCGATACGACGCGCTCGACGACATGGCCGCGACCACCGGATCGGCGATGCTTGCCCTGACGGTCGGCTGCGCGCGCTGCCACGACCACAAGTACGACCCGATCTCCATGCGCGACTACTACGGACTGCTGTCGATCTTCACGACGACCGTGCGCAGCGAGATCGACCTGACGATGGACCCGGACGGTCACGAGAGCCTCCTCGCGAGCTTCACGAAGGACCACGCACCACTCGTTGCCGAACGCGAGCGCTTCGAGAAGGAGGAGCTCCCGGCGCGCCTCGTCGGCTGGATCGAGAGACGCGAGAGAGAACCGAAGGCCCCGGAGCACTGGACACTGCTCGACATCACCGATCTCCGCTCGAAGGGCGGCGCGACGCTGACAAAGCTCGATGACGGATCCGTTCTCGCGACCGGCAAGAACCCGAATTTCGATTCCTACACCTTCACCGCCAGGACGGATCTCATCGGCATCACCGCCGTCCGTCTGGAGGCGCTGGCCGACAAGTCGCTCGTCAAGGGCGGTCCCGGTCGGGCCGGCAACGGTAACATCGGGCTCGGCGACTTCCGCGTGCTCGCCGAGCCGCTGCGGGATGACCGCAAGGCGGTCGAGGCACGCCTCACGGATCCGGTGGCGACGTTCCAGCAGAACACGACCAACCTGTCGATCAAGGCGTCCATCGACGCCGACAAGCGCACCGGTTGGGCCGTCGATCCGCAGTTCGGAAAGAACCACGCCGCGGTCTTCCAGACCGCGGATGACATCGGCTTCGAGGGCGGTACGAGGCTCACGTTCACCCTCGAGTTCAACGTCAATGATCACCACAACATCGGCCGAGCGCGGCTATCACTGAGCACGCGCCCGCGTCCGGTCGGGCTCGACGGCAACCCGATCCCGCCGGACATCACCGCGACGCTCGCGGCGCTGGACGGCTCACGGACCGGTCCGGCGGTGAAGAGGGTCGGGACTCTCGACGAGAAGCGGCTCGGACGACTCCTCGAGTGGTACCGAGGCATGGACGCGAAGTGGCGAGAGCTCGACGGGGCCGTCAGGGAGCACCTCGCGACGAAGCCAAAGGCGAGAACCGTCAAGGTGCAGGTGACGACCGAGGGCCGCAAGCCCATGCGCCACCACTCGCAGGGCAAGGACTTCTTCGACAAGACGTTCTTCCTCCGGCGTGGCGATCCGGAGCAGAAGGTCGAGGAGGCCGAGCCGAGCTTTCCGAGGGTGCTCATGCGGGGTTCCGAGGCCGCATCACGCTGGATCCAGAAGCCTCCGTCGAACGCCACGACATCGTACCGCCGCCGCTCACTGGCGAGCTGGATCACGGACGTCGAGCACGGCGCCGGCCACCTTCTCGCACGCGTCATCGTCAACCGTCTCTGGCAACATCACATCGGACGGGGAATCGTCGCTACACCGAACGACTTCGGGCTCCAAGGCGAGCGTCCGACGCACCCCGAGCTGCTCGACTGGCTCGCGAGCCGCCTCATCGACGAGGGCTGGCGGCTACGGCCGATCCACAAGCTTCTGATCACCAGCAGCGTCTATCTGCAAGGCGCCGAGCGCGACGAGGCCCGAGACGCGCTCGATCCGGACAACGTCTGGTGCTGGCGCCGCTCGCCGCGACGGCTCGAGGCCGAGGCGCTCCGTGACTCGATGCTCTCGGTGACCGGGTCCCTCGACTCGACGATGTTCGGAGCCGGCACGCTCGACGAGGGCATGAGACGCCGCAGCATCTACTTCACGGTGAAGCGCAGCCGCATGATCCCGACGCTGCAAATCTTCGACGCGCCGGAGTCACTGACAAGCATCGACGCCCGACCGACGACGACCATCGCGCCTCAGGCGCTCCTCCTGATGAACAACCCGCAGGTGCGCGACTACGCGCGCCGCTTCGCGAAGACGCTCTCGCCGCACACGCAGACGTCGCTCGCGAGCGCCGTCGTCATGGCCTACTCGCGTGCGCTGTCACGTCCACCGACGCCCCGTGAGCTCGGCGAGACACTGGCGTTCGTCACGGCGCAGGAGAAACGCTACACGGACGAGAAGAAGAGCCCCGCACGCGAGCTCGCTCTGGCGGACTTCTGCCAGGTGCTTCTCGGCCTCAACGAGTTCATCTACGTGTACTGAAGACCACCATGCTGCTGCCGTCAAAGAGCGACGACGACCCGCGTCTCTGGACCCGCCGCGACTGGCTGACCCGATGCGGAGGCGGCCTCGGGATGCTCGGCCTCGCGGGGCTCCTGGCCGATGAGGGCGCGCTCGCCGCGCCCGACAATGGCCTTCTTGACCCGCTCGCCCCACGTGCGGCGCACTTTTCCGGCAAGGCGAAGGCGATCATCTGGCTGTTCATCAATGGCGGCCCGAGCCACGTCGACACCTGGGATCACAAGCCGGAGCTCGAGAAGCGGAACGGCCGGATGCTCGAGAACTTCGACAACGCGACCGGGTTCTTCGAGAACGCCGTCGGCGGTCTGATGAAGTCGCCGTTCGAGTTCCGGCGACACGGCGAGTGCGGCAAGATGGTCTCCAGCATCTTTCCGCATCTCTCGACGCACGTCGACAAGATGGCGTTCATTCACTCGGGATACGCCGAGTCGAACAACCACAGCCCGGCGCTCTTCATGATGCAGACGGGCGTGACGCGGATGGGCTTCCCGTGCGTCGGGTCGTGGGTCACCTACGGACTTGGCAGCGAGAGCCGGGACCTGCCGGCCTTCGTCGTCATGTCGGATCCGAAGGGACGGGGTCTTCCGAAGGGTCACGCCCTGAACTGGGGCGCCGGCTTCCTGCCGAGCGTCTACCAGGGAACCCACCTGCGCCCCACCGGCGATCCGATCCCGAACTTGAAGCGTCCCCCCGAGTTGACCGAGTCTACACAGCGGGCGCAGCTGGACCTCCTGGCGAGCCTCAATCGAGGCCATCTCGCCCAGCGTCCTCGGGATCTCGAGCTTGCCGCACGGCTCGAGAGCTTCGAGCTCGCGTACCGCATGCAGGTCGCGGCGCCGGAAGCCGTCGACATCGACCGCGAGTCCGCGCACACGCGTAATCTCTACGGCATAGAAGAGAAGCACTGCGCTCACGTTGCGAAGCAGTGCCTCATCGCACGACGGCTCGTCGAGCGTGGCGTACGCTGCGTGCAGATCTACTCCGGTGGCATGGAGAACCAGCGCAGCTGGGACGGACACAACGACATCAAGGGCAACCACGAGGGCTTCGCCGCGGAGACCGATCAGCCGATCGCCGCCCTCCTGACCGACCTCGAGCAACGCGGCCTGCTCGACCAGACGCTCGTCGTCTGGGGCGGCGAGTTCGGTCGCCTGCCCATCGCGCAGAAGGGCAATCGCCCCGGTCGCGATCACAACCCGCACGCCTTCACCATGTGGCTCGCCGGCGGCGGCGTCAAGGGCGGAATCAGCTACGGAGAGACCGACGAGATCGGCCTGCGCGCGGCGGTGAACCGCGTCTCGGTGAACGACCTCCACGCGACCATGCTGCACCTCCTCGGCCTCGACCACGAGCGGCTGACCTTCCTCTACAACGGACGACGGTTCCGTCTCACCGACGTGGCCGGCAGGGTGATCCGCGAGATCATCGTCTGACGCGAGACGGCCCGGCGAGGTCAGTAGGTCGGCCGCAGGACGCCGATGCGCAGGCGCGTCGCGTGCTCCTTCGACCGGTGGACACGCTGCGTCGCCTTGATGAAGTCGTCCTCGGTCGCCTCGAAGATATTCGGCACGAACTTCTGCGGGTTGCGGTCGACGAGCGGGAACCACGTGCTCTGGATCTGGATCATGATCCGGTGGCCTCTCTTGAACGTGTGAAGAACGTCCTGCAGCTCGAGCGTCACCCTCGTCGGACGGTCGGGAACGAAGGGCTCGGGATGCTCGTAGCTGTCCCGGAATCGGCCGCGGATGACCTCGCTGCGGACCATCATCTGGTAGCCGCCCATGCGCACGCCGCGCGGATTCGGTTCCGGATCCTCGGCCGAGTCCGGCAGCACATCGATGAGCTTCACGATCCAGTCGGACGCAGTCCCCGACGTCGAGACCCAGAGATCGGCCTGCAGCGGTCCGGCAAGCGTCGTGTCCGATTCGAGCACGTCCGTACGGTATGCGAGGACATCCGGGCGTCGCGCCGCGAAGCGCTGGTCGTCGGTCATGTACTCCCGCGTCATACCGATCGCCGTCGCCTCGGTGAAGGGTACCGGCTTCGCCGGGTCGCTGACGAACTCGTCGAAGGCAGGCCCGGCTTCCGTGGGTGGGGCACTGGAGAGCCCGCCGCCCGCGCGCGGGTACAGCGACTGCTCGACGACCGAATCAGGCGGCCAGGCGGCGAAGGTGCGCCAGCGATTCGCACCGGTCTCGAACACCCAGGCCTCCGGGAGCTGCGCCTCGCCAACTCCCTGGAGGTGCTCGCGAAAGAACGGATAGAGGATCCTCTCGCGGTAGAACTCCGAGGTCTTGAAGCCGAAGCGCACGTTGCCGAGCGCGTCCCCGTCCCGTCGTCCCCATCCCCCGTGGTCCCACGGCCCCATCACAAGGACGTTGAAGGTGCCGGGGTTGTTCCTCTCGACCTCGCGGTAGACCTTCAGCGGACCGTAGAGGTCCTCCGCGTCGAACCAGCCACCGACCGTCATCACGGCACAGCGAACGCCCTTCAGGTGGGGGAGGATGTTCCGCGACTGCCAGAACTCGTCGTAGTTCGGGTGCTGGACGAGCTGGTTCCAGAACGGGATCTTGCCGTGGAAGTGCTCGTCGTTGACGTTGCGCAGCGGTCCGAGGTCGAGGAAGAAGCGATAGCCGTCCGGAGTGCCGTGATGGAATCGCGGCGGCGACTCGGTGGTCGGCTCGGGACGCGGCACCCCGAAGCGCGACAGGAAGTTGAACCCATGGGGCAGGAAGAAGGCCCCGTGGTGGTGAAAGTCGTCCCAGAACCAGTCGGCGATCGGTGCCTGGGGTGACACGGCCTTCAGCGCCGGGTGGCTGTCGATGGCGCCGGCGATCGTGTAGAAGCCCGGATACGAGATGCCCCACTGCCCGACGCGGCCGTTGTGGTCGTCGACGTTCGCGAGCAGCCACTCTATCGTGTCGAAAGTGTCGGTGCTCTCGTCGATGTCCTCCGGCCCCGCCTTCCTGGCGACATGCGGCGTCATGTTGACGTACTCACCCTCGGACATGAAGCGCCCGCGGACGTCCTGATAGACGAAGATGTAGCCGTCGCGCACGAACCTCATGTCCGGTCCGAGCGACTTGCGGTACCTGTCCGCGCCGTAGGGGCTGCAGCTGTACGGCGTCCGGAAGAGAAGAAAGGGGTAGTCCTTGCTCCGATCATTCGGCACGTAGATGGCCGTGTGCAGCCGCTTGCCATCGCGCATCGGCACGCGATGCTCGAACTTCGTGTAGCTCGCGCGGATGTGCTCGGCGTTCCTCTCGGCGAGGAGCTCCGCCGGCGTCGACTGCGCCGTGAGAACGCTCACCGGCGTGATAGCGAAGAGAAGCACGAATACGGGGACAGGGAGAGCGCGCGAGTTCTGCATCGTGTGGATCGATCCTCGTTCTGGAAGACGCCGGCGCCAGCCGTGGTTATCGGGGCAGGATGCTCGTCGACTCCGGAGCAGCGTCCGATTCTCCTAAGGGTATCCGGGTTACATGCCGATGTCTCCGACGGTCAAGCAAGCCCCGCGGAGAGCCGCGGCACACGGCCCAGCACAGGAGTGGCGGTATGATCCGGTCCCTCGATCTCAGACGTCAGCACGAGCCGATCCGTGAACGGATCGATGCAGCCATCAGCGGCGCCGTCGACAGCTGTCAGTTTGTCCTCGGTGAGACGGTCGCGGAGTTCGAGAAGGAGTTCGCCTCCTTCTGCGACACGCGCTTCGGAGTGGCCGTCAACAGCGGCTCGAGCGCCCTTCACCTCGCGCTCCTCAGCGCGGGTGTCGGCGAGGGCGACGAGGTCATCACCACGCCTGCGACGTTCATCGCCACCGTCGCGGCGATCAGGTACACCGGAGCCCGTCCGGTCTTCGTCGACATCGACCCTTACACGTGCACGATCGACGTCGACAGGATCGACTCGGCGACGACGCCACGCACGAAGGCGATCGTCCCGGTTCACCTCTACGGCCAGTGCGCGGACATGGATCCGATCAACCAGATCGCCGACCGCCGCGGGCTCACCGTCATCGAGGATGCCTGCCACGCACACGGCGCGGAGTACAAGCACCGACGCGCCGGCGGCATTGGCCGACTCGGCTGCTTCAGCTTCCAGCCCGCCCAGAACCTCGGGGCCTGCGGCCAGGGCGGCATCGTCGTGACGAACGACCCCGAGCACGCCGCACGGCTGCGCAGGATGCGCGACTGGGGCCGGAACGCGGAGGGTGATCACGTCCTGCCCGGCTTCAACTACCGCATGGACGCCATCCAGGCCGCCGTGCTTCGCGTCAAGCTCGGGTGCCTCCACGAGTGGAACGCGAGCCGCGCGGCCGTCGCTGAACGTTACCAGGAGATACTCGAGGGCTGCGACCTCGACTTGCCGCAAGTGGCGGAGCACAACGAGCACGCCTGGCACGTCTACGCCGTGCGCACGCGAGAACGTGACGCCCTTCGCGAGTCACTGCTCGACGCCGGCGTCGAGTGCGACATCCACTACGCGACCCCCGCGCACCTGCACGAGGCGCACGGTGACCTCGGCTACCGGCGCGGCGACTTCCCGCACGCGGAGCGCCTGTCACGCGACGAGCTGTCGCTGCCGGTATTCCCCGGGCTACGCGTCGATGAGCAGGACGAGGTCACCGCCGGTGTTCTCGAGGCGATGAACGCGAAGCTCGTTCTGTTCTGAGGAGCGACGGAACCGAGCCCGAAGATCCAGGCGCGAGCCGACAGACAAGCTCGTGGTCACAGACCGAGACCACCGTTCGTGCGGCCGGCGCCCTGCTGAAAAGGCCGGCTCACCCCGCAGGGCCGTTCGCCCCGCGACACCCGGAGTGCGGTCCGTGGAGGGACGAGTCAGAATCGGCGAAGATCTCCATGAGCCGCCTCTCGCGGTACTCGAATATTCTGCTCACATCTCGACGGACGAAGAGCCGGTCGACAACCCAGCCTCCGATGGGTCGGTAGCGAACGTGATCGGAGACGATCGTGCCCTCCGACGAAGCCTCGAAACCGTGCTCATGAATCCAGAGTCGATAGGGACCACGCAGCTGCTCATCGACGAAGCACCGCGGTGGGTCCCAGGTGGTGATCTCCGATCGCCATCGCAGGGGGACTCCGCGGATGCGCAACCGGTAGTCGATCTTCGCGCCGACCTTCATGGTAACAGGCAGCTCCGAGAGGATCTCGAAGCGCAGGAACGGCGCAGTGATACGCTCCAGGTTCTCGGGGCGAGAGAAGAACTCGAAGACCTCGTCGATCGGCCGTCGAACCCGCACGCTTCGATGAAGCTCGAACAAGCGCATCGATCTTATCCCCCCGCACTCAGTCCCCCGCCTCCTGCGGCCCGCCCTGCGACGGCGCGCCAGCGGTAGCAGGTCAGACGGTCGAGAGCGCGCACGTAGACCTCGTCCCCGCAGACCGCCAGATGGGCCCACGTCGGCGACTCGCTGACCTGTCGCTGGTCGACAATCGTGAAGGTCTTCGGATCGGCTCTGAACAGCAGGAGAATGCCCCGCTGATCGAGCGCGAGTATCTTGTCTCCCTGCGCGACCATGCTCATGTACTGACCGAAGCGATCGGTCGTGGTCCAGGTACGCTTGCCGTCCTTCATGCGAAAGCAGGTGATCCGCTTGTTGCGAAGGTGGAGGTAAGTGTGGCCGTCGATGAAGACCGGGCTCGACATGTACCCCTGAGCTGCGTTCTTCCAGGCGAGCTCCGTCGCGACTGCCGTATCCGTCTTCTGGAGCTCGAGGACGAGGCTGCCGCCTCCGTACGTGCTCGTGAAGACACGATCGCCGGAGACCGTCGGCGTCAGGATGTTCATGCCGCGGAACGCCTTCACCTCTCGCGACCAGATGACCTTGCCGTCGTCCGCGTTGACGCCGGCGAGCTTCGTTCGTGTCTGCACGAGCAGCTGGGGGATTCCCGCGATGCTCGAGAAGACCGGCGAGCTGAACGCACTGCCGTACATGCCTCCGCCGTCAGCCAGAGCCCGCCACAGAACCGTGCCGTCGTTCTTGTCGATCTTGACGAACGACGCCCCGGCCTGAACGTAGACGTGCTCGGCGTCCAGAAGCGGCGAGCAGACGAACCCGAAGGCCGGAACCGGCGTCCCCAGACGCTTCATGAGGTCGGCCTGCCAGGAAATCTCGCCGGTCTTGCCGTCCAGGCACGTCAGCACGTCGCGCATGCCGGCCACGAAGAGTCGGGTTCCGTCCCAGGCCGGCGTCGATCGGATCCACGATCCGTTGCTGCGCGCGAAGAACGGCACGCTCATCGCGCCTTTCCAGCCCGACTCCCAGAGCTTCTCACCGCTGCGGCGATCGAGTGCGATGACGATCTCGACCCCGATCTTCTTGCGCGTCTCGGTGACGAACACCCGGTCAGCGGCCACGACCGGTCCGCTGTAGCTAGGGCCCAGAGGCACGCTCCAAACGGAGCGCAGCGCCTCACCCTCGAGGCTCTCCGGCCACGAGCTCCCGGTGACGATGCCGTCGCGTGTCGGCCCGCGCCAGCCTGGCCACGTCGAGGCGGGCGCCTTCGCCGGCTCGTTCTCCATGGCGGGTGTCGACGCCGCGAGCAGCACGATCGAGACCAAGAGTCTCGGTACTGTCCCGTTCACGGTCCTGTTCACGGTCCTGTTCACGGTCCTGTTCACGGTCCTGTTCACGGTCCTGTTCACG
>CAYMLL010000146.1:9424-18440 GCA_964390645.1 uncultured Planctomycetia bacterium
GTCCTGTTCTCAGGAGCTCGCCGTCAGCCAGCAGTCGAAGCTCTCCATACGGGGAAAACACGTGACCGCCGGAATCGCCCGGCGCGCGGTTCGTACCACCGCACCTCCGAGTAGCAACGGCACCTCGGTGGGCAAGCCGTCTCGCAGCTCATGCAGGACACGGTGGCGGCTACTGCCCGCCGTCGAAAGCGAGAGGCTGAGGCCCACAGCATCGACACGGAGGTCTCGTGCTGCGTAGATGATCTCGTCGGGCGCGAGACCCGCTCCGAGATAGAACCCCCGCCAGCCCCGAACAGCGCAGATCAGCGCCGCCATGCGGAGGCCGACGACATGCGCCTCACCCGGCAGCGTCGCCAGCAGGATCGACCTTCGCGGACGATCCGGCTGTGACCGTGCCGTCAGCCGCTCGAGCCAACCTTCGATGGCGGACGTCCCCGCGTGCTCGTGGCGAATCGAGAGGGCCCCCTCGGCCCAGCAGGCGCCGATTCTCTCGAGAAGCGGGCCCAGCACCCGATCGAGAAACTGGGCCGGTTCCAGACCGCTCCACCGCCGCTCCAGCCGGCACAGCACCTCATTGGTGCGGTACCCGGCGACGAGCTTCACGAGAAGATCCACGAAATCCGACTCCTCGCGCCCCGCGCCCGCCTCGAGCAGCATCCGGAGCTCCTCCTCCGACGAGGTCGCCACCCGGGAGGCCGCGTGACCCAGGGCAAGCGCCTCGGCCGCCAGCCCCAGCCAGCGAACCTCAGCACGCGTGTAGCGACGGTGCCCGGAGGGAAGACGCTGCGGTCGCGGGCGACCGTAGCGCCGCTCCCAGACGCGCAGGGTATGCGTCGAGAGCCCCGTGAGCTTCGCGGCACGCCCGACGGAGAAAATATCGGCATCGTCGGCAAGGGTCGATTCTGGGGGTTCCATTTGTCTAATAAAAATATTAGACATTTTGAGCCAGATGTCAAGCCCCACGAGGTCTCGCAGGGGAAAAAATGACGCCGTCGCGACCTACCAGCGAATCTTCGCCGGGAAGTACTCGGCGATCAGGTCCTCGTAGAACGGACGCAGCTCGTCGACCTTCGGCGGCCGGTCATCCTTGGAGTAGAGATCGTAGGGGTTGAAGGCCCGCACCCAGTGGAACATCTCCCTGTCGTGCTCGTTCATGAGGAACTCGTAGTCGCGTTCCGCGTGACACGGGTAGAAGGAGTGGTAGCGGATCGGGTAGAGAGCACGGTCGGGGAGGTGGTCCTTCACGACCTGGTAGAGGTACTCGTCGTGCCCCCACGACAGCTGTACCTTGTCGAGACCACAGCCCTCCTCGTAAATGCCAAGGCGCCCCTGGTAGCGAGGCTCTCGACTGTCGGGGTTGTCGGCGAAGAGCTCGTGAAAGACGATGCTCTCCGAGAACCGGCAGCCGACCGGAAAGGTGTCTCCGACGACCGCCCACTGCGGCTCACCGAAGAGACAGAGAATCTTCCCGAGGTCATGAATCAGCCCGGTGAGGATCATCCACCGTGGCTGGTCGTCGGCCCGAATCGCCTCCGCCGTCTGCAACAGGTGCTCGATCTGCGAGCACTCGGTGTCGGGGTCGCTGTCATCGACGAGGGTGTCGAGGTACTCCATCGCCTCCCACACGCCCATCTCCTTGCGGTCCAGGGAGAGGAACTCACGCTTCTTCTCGGCGACGAAGTCGAGCGTCTGGTGGCGATGGTTGAGGTGATAGAACTCCTTGACGCAGTCCCGTGCCTCGGCGCGATAGTCGCGGAACCGCTCTCCGGAACGCTTGACACGATCGGGCTCCTCGGAGCCTGCTCGACGATATCGGCTCGCGACGAACTCGTCCCACTGCTCGAGATGCTCGAGCGGTCCGTTCGACGACCTCGCCTCTCCAGATCCACTCTGCATGACCATCGACCCTCCTGGGGCCGGATCGACACCTCACGACCTTGCACTGACACGCCGCCGCACGGCGAGATCGCCGGCCCCGGGCCTCATTCTTCCAGACCCGGTCAGCGGAGACGAGCGCTTTCCCCGACGTCGCGCAGAGATGCGTACCCTCGGAAGGCGGAAGAAGGCCCTGGCAGTGGCCCGACGCCCGACCGCCCGACCGCCCGACGCCCGACACGGGGCGCCTCGGGCCGCCGAGGCGGCAGCTACCTCTCCACCTCTCCGCAGGCGCTCAGCGCCAGGACGGCGAAGGCAGTGCCGGCGTTCGAGATGAAATGCTTGCTGTCCTTGGTCGGCGAGCGAGTGAACCACCTGCCGCTCTGACGCTGGTGACTCTTGATCCAGGCGATCGCCTTGCGAATGCGCGGGTCCTCGGCGACGACGCCGGCCTCCCGGAGAACGTGAACGACGAAGCCGGTTCCGTAGCCATCGCTGGACTCGAGATCTTGCCTCTTTCCGTCCTTGCGCTCGTGCTCCTCCCAGCCCTCCAGCAGGCCGGCGATCGCCCAGCCACCGTCGGGTCGCTGAAGAGCGAACAGCTCCTCGATGACACGAGCACGGGCCTCCTTCCCGAGCAATCCCTCGACGTGGGCCGACGCCCACAGCTCCATCGCCCGGTGATGTGCCGACGGTGACGGATGCGCCCGCAGGAACTCGCGAATTCCCGCAAGCCCCTTCCTCGCGGCTTCTGTTCTCGCGTAATCCCCCGGTGCGAGCCCGACGCCGATCGCGGCGAAGGTCACGCCGTAGTGATCGTCGGACTCCATCGGAGGCCAGCCGCAGACGAGCCAGTCCCAGCCGCCGTCCTCGCGCTGCAGCGTCCACATGCGGTCGAGCGCCTTGCGTGTCGTCGAGTGCAGCTTGCCCGTCATCGCGCGATCGTTCGCGGCGAGCGTCGTCGCGGCAACCACGACCTCCGCCGGCCAGCGAGGCCCCTTCTCCTTCCATCGCTTCTCCACCATGCCCTCGAAGAAGCCACGCACCTGCTTCGAGGGAGGCGACACCGACGCGATCGCAGGCCGCGCCATCAGGTAAGCGAAATTCGTGTGGCAGGTGCCACAGCCGCGCTTCTTCTGCCAGTCGAGCGCGACGAGATCGAGGTAGTCGGCGGCCCGCTTCAACGAGAAGCTCTCCGCGAGCGGCTCGTCCGGGGTGATCGCGGTCGGCGTCGCGGCCGGCCTGGCCGCCCGCTCCGGCGTCGCCGGGTCGTCGGCAGCGAAAGGAGCGGCCGCCAGAGCGACGATAATCGTCGTCGCAAGAGCTACTGCGAACAGATCGTCGAGCAACCTTCGATGCGTGTGCACTGGAACCCCCTGGTCGGTCCGGGACCCTCGGCGAAGAGATAGTTCAGCAGGTAGAGCGGATCCGAGATGTCGACGTTGTCGTCACCGTTGGCGTCGAGCAGCACGGCGTTTCCGCCCTCGTTGACCGCGTCGCCGTCGCACGGGAGCGGCGAACCCCCGACGAAGAGCTTCAGCACGAGCGAGATCGTGTCGGAGACATCGACGACACTATCGCCGTTCGCGTCCGACGGAAACCGAAAACCGCCGGTCGGCGGACTGCCGGATGACGGTCTTCCCGGCGTGCCGAGCAGCTCCCCACTGGGTTGCCAGCCCTCGGGAAGGTCCCACATGGGCGAGAGCCCGCCGGGATCGATGATCTCGAGCGAGTGGCCGACTCCGTCGGTCAGCACGTACCACTCGTCGTCGAAGCTGAACTCCTGGATCAGGAGATTCCCGCCGAGCGTCAGCGCGATGCTCTCACCGGTGTTCGACAGACGACCACCGTACTCGCCCGCGATCCGCATCCCGACGGTGTCGTAACGCGACTCGAAGCCGACCCGGTTGTTGACGAGAAGAACGAACTCTCCCGGGCCGAGATCCTCGACACCACTGCCCTCGAACCCGAACTCGATGCCGTCCGTGAACCGGACGCCCTCGAGGTCGAGCGCCGTCGGCCCCGTGTTCTGCAGCTCGAGGTACTCGAAATCGCCGCCCCCCGTCGGGTTGTACATGAGCTCGGTGACCCGCAGGTAGCTCTGGTGATCGAAGGGCCGCGTCGGCTCCCCCACCGTGATCTCGAGCGGCGGCGACCAGTGGCTCCAGCGGCTCGATGTGTCCTGCATCTTCACGCGTACCCGGTAGCTGTGGCCGATCGACAGGACGGGCGGGATGACGACGTCGCGAGAGAACGTCCGGAGATCCTCCGACTCCCAGACGGTGTCCCACTCGTACGTCAGCGGTGCGTCGGGATCGTGGCCCGGTGCGACCGGGTCGGTGATCTCGCCGACCCGCCACTTCATCGCGCGGAACGTGCCGCTGCCCTGGGGATCGCTGAAGCTGCTCGAGCGGCAGGCGAGGCCGTCGGCCGGAAACCCCTCAGCGCCGATGTAGGCCACGGTCGGCGTGCGCGGCATCGACGCCGAGTCTCCCTCGGCATCCGACAGCGAGTCCATGTACGCCGCACGCCCCCCGGCCCCGACGCGCGGGCCGGTGCTCCCCGACCAGCCGACAAAGGCGAAGCGCTTCATGTCAGCCACCTTCGACGGCATCGAGCCGTAGTCCTGCCTTCCCTCGGACGCCGGCGCTCCACGCCAGCGGTCCCGGTCGGCCTTCGCGATCTCCCGACGCTCGTTCGCGAGGTCGTCGATCATCTCGTGGATCACCTCCTCCGTCCACAGGAGGTCGCGGACCTCGCGCATGGCGTTTCGATAGCGCTGCTTGAAGGCCGGCTTGCCGCCATTCGCGTGGATCGCGTTCTTCGAGTAGTCGACTCCGGAGTTCCAGTTAGGACCCCAGCTCGCGTCGTGATCGTGAGGCAGCGTCCAGAGGCGACCGTACCTCGACCCGTCGTAGCTGGGCTCGAAATACCAGGATCGGTTCTTCGAGTGGGAGTCCGCAGGGCGAAAGTCGTAGTGGCGGATGGCCTCGACGATGGTGTGGTAGTAGTACCAGCGGTCGTAGTTGACGTGCGCGTCGAGCCAGGCGTCGGTGCGCTGCGGGCGCAGGTTGGACCGGATGTTCTGGAAGTCCGCATCGCCGCTCACGGCGAAGCGGCCCTGGTGACGCTTGATCTCGTCGCCGTTGAACCGACCATCCTTGAGCTTGTAGAGCGTGCCGTCCTCGAGCTCGTGCGCCTCGAGAAAGCGCGTGTCGTAGTCCTCGAAGGCAAGGAACATTCCCCAGAAGTCGCCCGAGTACTGCGACGACTCGTTCCGGTTATCGATGACGCGGAAATGGAAGGTGTGAACGAATGGCGACGGCACCCCTACCATGTTCCACAGCATGTTGTTCAGCTGCTCGGTGAGACCGAAGTTGCCCACACGCTTGTTGTCGAACATCTTCCCCGAGTTCAGAGTACGCCAGCGCGTCGGATAGCGCCGGCCATGACGATCGCGCGCTCTGAGGTGGTTGCCCTTGCGAAAGCGAAAGCGCATCGATCGCTTGCCGCCGGTGCCGTAGCGATCGTTCGCCTGTCGCAGCCGGTAACGAATGTGGTCGTAGACAAATCCATCGTAGACGAAGCAGCCCTCCCAGTTGAACCGGTCCCGGGCGCCCTCGTTCGACTTCGGGATCCGCAGGGACGAGTCGTAGGCAATACAGTGTGCGAGGTCGGAGTTGCGCGTCAGGAGCATGTAGACGGGGAGCCGGGTCAAGTCCTCCACCGCGTACGTGTACGGCGCACCGCCCGGCTGCACCGTCGAGGCTGTCGCACGGTACGGCGGCACCCCGTCATGGACGAAGGCCGCGAAGTTGAGCGACGGGTCGTCGGGGTAGGGAACGCTGACCGTCTCGCCCGTGGTGTCGACCGCCCGGATACGATAGCGAACCAGAGTACGATGGTCCTGTGCCGGGATCCCCGCGCTGTAGATGTCGTCCGCGGCCAGCGCGTCGACCACGCCGCCGTCGTCGAGCATCGGTACCTCCACCCAGCTCGCCGGGTCGTCGAACTCCGGATTGCGCTCCAGGCTGCGATCCGGATCGCTGATCAGCGTAGCGTGAGGCAGCGGCACGAACGCCGGGATGTAGTCGCCCGGCTCGACCACCTGATAGAGGAGGGTCACGGACGCCACCGCGTTCGGGTCGGTGACCTTGCACGCCACCGCGAACGGAGCTCCCGAGGACGGCTGACGCGGCAGGTGCCGGACCTGACGGACCTGCGGCGGCGCGTTCACCGAGTGGACGCTGTTCTCCTGACCCGGCGTCGGGTCGCCGAAGAACTCTCCATCAGTGCCGGGGATGACGATCACCGCGTCGATCGAGAAGTCGCTCGAGCCGTCCGCCTGATTCAGCGCGTGAATCGCGAGGATGTTCTCGCCAGGCTCGAGCAGGTTCCTCGGGTTCGGAAGATCGACCACCACCCACGCGGCCTCGTGGTTCGTTCCGTGCGCGTCGTGGGCCAGATCACCCCCCGGCGCGAAGACGCGAGCCACCTCCGTGCCGTTGATCCACGCCACCGCGCCGTCGTCGACGTAGAGGCGCAGCTCGAGGCTGCCAGGGACGTCGCCCGGGTCATCGACATCGAAGCCATGTCGCAGGTAGACCGTCGAGTAGCTGTTCCGCATGTCGTCGAGGACGGTGTTGTCATCCCCGTCCCCGTAGCCTATCGGAGTGCGCCCGCTCCGCCAGCTTCCATCCTCCTCGAAGTCGACCTCTCGCCAGGCCCCCCGCGGATTCGAGGCCTCCGAGGAGCCTCTGCGATAGCGCCAGCCGGATGACTGCGCCGCGACGAGGTGCCGCGGTGGTGTCGGCTCGACCGTCGTCAAACCCGCAGCACGCCAGCTGCCACCGAGGTCGTTGGAGAGCGAAGGGTGGATCAGCTCCATCGAGCTACCCTGTCCGCCCGACGCCAGCGGCCACGGAAACCCGACCTGGTAGTCGACCTCGTCGAGTCGCGCTCCGTCGGCACGCCGAAGCGTGACACGCTCGCCATTGTTCGCCAGCCGACCGACCCAGGGGCCAAAGTCCGGCGCAAAGCCGAAGCGGTCCTGGAAGCCGTCCGGATCCTGCGCGACAACGACGTGGCCGCCCGCGGAAAGCGTCGCGCCATCGGGAAAGACGAACTCGATGCCGCTCGAGAAGAAGCAGCCGGAGAGATCGAGGTCCACGCCCGTCGGATTGTGGAGCTCGATGAACTCCTCGAATCTGGTGCGCAGCGGCGGATCGTAGTGAATCTCGTTGATGAGGACGTCCTGCGCAGCCAGCCACGCCGGAGGCACGAGCGCCGGCAGCACGTACCCGAGCGACAGAGCAACCGTGAAGAAGAGGGCGACACGCGAGCGCGTCGGACGACTGCGGCGCATTCGTTCGACCATGGAATGGCGGTTGAACCTTCTCTCGAGTACAGGGCGCCCCCGGCCCCGGAACGCTGGCTGTGCGAAGACACGATTGTCCCCCACGAACCGTCGTGCTTCAACCAGCGACAGCAACAAGTCGTGCGGCAGACCCCGGGGGGAGGCGCCCGCTCCGCGTTCCAGGGGCGTGGCTCGCGAGACGGGTTCCGTCCCTTTCCATGCTCCCCGAGAGCCCGTTCCCGATCATCATCTGCGTCGTCCCGGAGCCCTCTGCAGGCGTGTTCCGAGCTCGCGATGGAACCCGTCCGGCCGGCGCTTGTCCGGGACCGCATCGGCGGTGCGCTTCTTCCACTTCGCGAGCGCAGTCCGCATCTCCTCGAGGACATCGGCATGCTTCGAGTCTCCGGCGAGATTGCTCAGAGAGTGAGGATCGGCCTCGGTGTCGAAGAGCGCTTCGACCGGACGCGGCGTCTTGAAACACCCGGTCTGCTCCGCAGAGAGCTCGCCGGCATCTCGAAGGCGACGCATCGCGACGTAGGTGGGGCTGCGCACTGCGTCCGCAGGAGGCGTCCCGGCGAGGTCGGGATAGGCATTCCAGATGTAGAGAAAGCGCTCCGAGCGCACGGCACGCTCGTGCGCGGTGTAGTCATGCCAGTTGTGCTCCGCGAAAGCGTAGCGTCGTGTCTTCGCCGTCGGGCTCGCGAGAATCGACGCGAAGCTCCTACCCTGGAAGCTCCGTGACGGCGTCACTCCGGCAAGATCCAGGAAGGTCGGCGCGATGTCGACGCTCGAGACGATGCTTCCCGTCGTCATTCCCGGTCTCACCTTCGCCGGCCAGCGGATGATGAACGGCGTGCGCACGCCTGAATCGTAGACCGTCGTCTTGCAGCGCGGAAAGGGCCGACCGTTGTCCGACAGGAAGAGCACGACGGTGTTGTCGGCGGCTCCCTGCTCGGCGAGCTTGCCGATGACCCGGCCCGCGAAACCGTCCATGCGCGCGATCTCATCGTAGTAGAGAGCGAGGTCACGGCGCGTGTCCTCGACGTCGGGAAGGTACGGAGGAACGACCGCGTCACTCGACTCGTGCGGCCGGGGAATGGTGTTCCTGGCGTACCCACGGTGCGGATCGGACGCGGCGAGCCACAGAAAGAACGGACGGTCCTTCGGTCGCTCCTCGAGAGCCTTCACCCAGTGACCGCAGCCGCTGGGGCCACCGCCACCGTAGATCCTGTCGACCTCGGATCTCGTCGCCTTCCCGAGATGCCATTTTCCGGCGGCCGCCGTGTAGTAGCCGGCCTTTCCCAGAAGCTCGAAGAGTGTCACCTGCTCGACGCCGAGAGGCTGGTGGAGCTCTCCGGCGCCCGTCGAGTGCGGATAGCGACCGGTGAGGATGCAGCACCGGCTCGGGCTGCACGAGCTGATCGCCAGAAAGGCGCGGTCGAAGCGCAGCCCCTCGCGCGCCAGCCGATCGATCGTCGGCGTGCGAATCTTCTCGTGCCCGTAGGCGCCGCAGTCGTTCCAGGCCATGTCGTCGGCGATGAGAACGAGGAAGCTAGGCCGGCTCGGAGCCTCCGGGGCCCCACGGACGCTCGACAGAGACGATGCCAGAACGAGCAAGAGTCGCGTCGTGAACCGCGTGCAGGTCATGTGTTCCACCCGGCCTACTGTTCGATGGGTCTCACCTGAATACGTCGACTGTACTCCTCGAGACGCCGACGATCCAGCCGCGCCATCAGGAGGGTCTCGAGGTTGTTCGCCGCTGCCGCCATTCCGAGACGCACGGCC
>CAYMLL010000147.1:0-18091 GCA_964390645.1 uncultured Planctomycetia bacterium
ACTCCTTCTACCGGTACAAGCGACTCATCGGTGGGCGATTGAGAAGCTGAAAGGCTGCGGCGCAGGAGACGGAGGCCGGAATCGCGATCAATGTGATGAACCGAATGCTCGCTCTCGGAGCATCGCGATCGGAGCCGGTTCGGAATTGACCGGGCAGCGGGCAGGGCAGTCGTGTCGTGAGGAGCCATGCAACAACGCCCCTCCGTCGCCCCGGGCGGGGATCGACTCCATCCGGGGGAGCGCCATCGAGACACCCAGGCCGCGTAGCATCGCTCGTCGGGAGAGTCGCGTTTCGGTGATGATCGAGCCTTGTCACTCTTCGTTGGCTGCTGCCCGCCCGCGGATTTCGCGGAACTGAGCGCTGATCACGATCGCTTCGACTGCGACGCTGAAACGGTACCCACTCGCTTCGAGCCGCTTGCCGATTTCGGTTACCAAGGGTTCGTCCGAGAGCTGGACAGCACGACCGAGCGCGTAGCCCAGCAGCTTGCGACAGAACTGTCGCAGAATATCGTTCCGGCGGTCTCGTGCCAGGTAGTCACGCAAGCCGATGATACCTTCGAGCTCCTTGCCGTCGAGGAGCTTCGAGTGCGTATCCGTTTTCGTAGGACGAATCCGTCCGAGGGCGTCGTAGGCCTCGAGCGCGAATCCGTACGGGTCGATGCGCGCGTGGCACTTAGCGCACTCGGGGACCGAACTGTGCTTCTCGATCAGCTGGCGCGCGGTGAGTCCCTCGGGGACGGATTCCGGTAGCTGCGGGACGTTCGGCGGTGGCTTCGGGAGATGCTCGCCGAGCAGCGTCTCGTAGATCCAGTTGCCGCGGAGGATGGGGCTCGTTCGCGAGGCGCCTGACTGCTTCGCGAGGACCGACGCCATCGCGAGCACGCCGCCTCGCCCCTTCGCGCGGACGTCTTCGACGCGGCGCCAATCGTCGCGGTCGTCCCCCGCACCGTCGAGGCCGTAGTGCTTCGCGAGCGCGCCGTTGACGAAGGTGTGGTCCGCCTCCAAGAGGTCGAGGACGGAGCCGTCGTTTCGAAACATGTCCTCGAAGAAGCGCACCGACTCTTCGTACATCGCCCCTCGAAGAGCGGCGAACTCCGGATAGAGCGCTTCGTTCTTCTCGTCGTTCTCATCGAAATCGCGTACGCCGAGCCACTGGCAGGCGAACTGCACCGCGAGGCGGCGAGTTCGCGGATCGGCGAGCATGCGCCGGGTTTCAGTCTCGAGCGTCTGCGTGTCACTCAACTCGCCGCGTTCTGCGAGGTTGCGGAGCGCGTTGTCGGGAAGCGAGGACCAGAGGAAGTAGCTGAGTCGATTGGCGAGTTCCAAGTTCGACACGGGGGCCGCTTGTTCTCCCGTCGGCGGAGTCTCGAGTCGGTAGAGGAAAGCCGGTGATGTGAGGATGCGTGCGAGCGTGAGCTGAATCGCCTGCTCGTGCGAGAGCTCGCGGTCGCGGAGTCCACGGTAGAGCGTGCGCAGCCTCCGCTCCTCAACGCTCGTCAGTGGCCGGCGCCACGCGCGATCTGCGAAGTCGATCGCCGCATCGAGGTGCACCGGTTCGACCGCGGTCAGCCGCTTTCGAAAGCTCTCCGCCCTCGCGGCGACGCGTTTTTCGAGGGGCTTGAACGCGATCACGAGATCTGGCCGATCCTGCGTCGCGAATTGAGAAATCTGCTCGAAGGCCGATATCAGACCGAGCGGCTCGTGACTGACGAAGATCAGTCGGTCCCAGAGACGATCGAGCTGCGCCTCCTCTTCGCCAGTCAGCATCAATTGTCTCAGGTGCCGATCCTGACGGTAGAAGAGTGTCAGCGTCACGACTTCGTCGACCGGCACGATCCTCGTGTAGCACATGGCGGCCGGAAACAACGCGCGAAAGTCGTCGAGCGCCAGACGGATGCGCTGGCGGGCGTTGCCGCCCTCGGTGACGACGAGAGGCAGCTCAGGGGAGAGGCCGTCGATCTCGGTCGGAGTCTTACCGACTGCGAGCTGAATGCTCCCCTCGCGACCGTGCTCCGGATCGAGGCGCCCGGTGACGCGCAGGACGCGACCCTCGGCCAAGTCCGCCGGTACGCGGAACTCGACGACGGAGGGCGCTTGGACGACGAGGTCGCGCGATTCGACAGCGTGACCCATCGGGTGTTTGCCGAAGCGGGGATCGCGCTCGACGCCGTCGAGGAGCGCTTCGAGGTCGAGCGACACCGCGAGCGAGCGCAGTTGGCGGTAGACGAGCGCGTCCGGCGACTCGCGGTCGTCAGGGATCTCTCCGAGTGCGAGAGTCTGGATCGCTTCGGCGAGCGCCGTTTGCTTCGCCGGGTCGGTCTCGCTTTGCCATTTCGCTAGCGTCGATCCGGGCGGGATTGCGAGCGGGTCCGTGTTGCCCTTTTCGACGTCGGCGCCGGCGATCATGTAGAAGTGCCACGTGTCCTTGTTCCCGTAGCCGTCCGCGAGCGGATTGCTCTCTTGGATCCGTCCGTGTACGTCCTTCGCGAGATCCCAGACGCGCTCGTTGCCGGCCGATTCCGAAATCGTCAGGTCGATCTGAGTCAGGTCGCAAGCGTGACTCCCGTCGCGAGGTCCGAGGATGAAGGAGATGAGCTCGCCCTTGCCGACGGCGACGGTCTTCGTTTGCATGACCGCCGTGCCGCGCGTGGGGATCTCGCCCTTCCAGAGGTTGCCCGCGTCGGCGGCGGTTCGATGTTGCAGGAACCACTCGACGCCGTTCCCGCACTCGGGGTGCACGTCCTCGATTCGCGCGTCGACGCGCACCAGGCCTTCGATCGGACTGCGCCAGGCGGCGGCGGTGAAGATCGTCGGCGATGGATGGGCGACGATCTTGCGCGCGCGTGTGATCCCGGGGATGCGCACTTCTCGATCCGACGAGTTGGAGAGAATCGAAGGCGTCGCGCTGCTCCCCCACCCGCTGATGAAGTCGTAGTTTCCCCCCTGCGAGAAGAGCTGCGTGTAGTGCCCGCTGACTTCGACCGCTTTCGAAGGCCTGACCTTGAGGTAGTCGAGCCAGATGGTGAGGGACTCGGTGTCCACCTCGTGCGCGGCAGCGAGCGTTGCGAGATCCGGTGTTGCTTCGCCGCGTGCGCGCTTCGAGTGGAGGTCGCTCGCCGCGGCGAGATAGTGCGTCGTCTTCGAGAGCATCGTGCGACGCAGCGCCTCGATGCGCTTTTCCAAGCCCGCCAAGTCGCGTAGGTAGATCGTCGGGAGTCCCTCCGCTTCGAGGCGCGGGCTGCCCCAGGTTGCGACGTCGCCCGCCGTCCCGTCGCCCGCGTCGCCGGATGCGAAGTACAGCGACGCCGATGTCGCGAGCGGTGGGACGAGTTCCTTCAAGCTGAACTCGCGCAGGGTGACGGTCGGATCTCGTGGCTCCATCCACGCGGTCGGGCCGCCCTCGCGACCGAGGTGACCGATGGGATTGAAGGTCCAGATTTGCGTTCGCCAAGCAGCGATGCCGGCGGCGAGTGCAGCGGCGTCGTCGACGGCTGCGGAGCGCCAACGTTCGCGCAGGCGGTCGATCAGGAAGGAAGGCGTCAGCTCGGGGGCTGCCGTGAGAGTGCGCCAGAGGGCTTCGAGAAAGCGAGCGTTGAGCTTGCGCTTGCGGGCGACGGCTTCGATCGACGTCTTGCCGGTCGTGAGGTCGCTTCGCTCGGCGAGTGTCGCGGCGAGGTAGTCCTCGAGCGGGAGCGTCCCGTGACCATCGTTCCCGCTCGTGACGAATCGACCGTAGAACTCGCGGATACTCGCGAGCAGCGCGTCGGTCCAGTCGCGACGTGTCGCTCGAGGCGAGAACTCGATACCGTCGGGCAGAAGCACCGTGTGACTCGCGATCTCCTTGGCCGCGTCGAGATACTTGGTAACAAGAGATGGCGACATGACGAGCGCGTCGCCGGTGTTCGTGAATCCCTCGCCGGCTGCGCCATCGATCGGGAACTCGCGCGTCGGGTCGAGGGAGTCGACGCCGGTGAGGTCGCGGATCGTGTAGGTGTACTCGGCGTTGCTCAGGCGCCGGAGGACGACGCGCCCGGGATCGCCTGCGAGCGCTTCGGCCTCGGTCGTCAAGTAGCTGCGCACCCAACGACGCATGGTGTCTCGCTCGTCGTCGCTCGGTTGACGCGCCTTCTTCGGAGGCATCTGCGCGCTGTCGAGCATGTGCGCGACTTTCTGCCAGACGCGCGTCGACTTTCGAACGTCGTCGAGGGTCGAAAAGACGCCAAGGTCGATATCGGCTTCGGTTCGATCCGCCGAGTGGCATTTGAAACAGTAGCGCTCGAGCAGCGGACGGGCTGTCTTCGCGTACGCAGTCGAGAGCTCGGCGAGCTCGGGTTTGCGATCGGAGCCGTGTGCGCTTGACGCGCCGAGTGTTAGTACGAATGCGAGCACGAGCGCGATCACCGGCATTCGAACGGAGAGTTCCCTTGCCCTCTTGATCAGTGTTTTCATGACCCTTCCACAATAGCGAGAAAGCAGACGCGTGGCTACTCGCGAGACGGGGGAGCACTCCCTCATCCGGCCGCGATTCGCGAAGAGCGCGAAGCGGTGTTAGGATCGCGAGAGTGTTGTCACGGTCTCGCAACGCGTCGACAAGCAACGGGCGAGCGGGTCTGTACTCGTTGCGGCGCCAGTGGAACACCACCGGGGTCGGAGGAAGACGCGGCGGCGGAAGGTCGACCGATTACTGTCATGGAAGGATAGCAGCTTCCGTCTGGGACTCGTGGTGACGAACACGGCATTCACTGAAGACGCAGCTCGGGTCGCCGCGAAGGAATCGAACCGAGACTTCTCGAGGCTGCGAGACCTTGAGGATTCGCAAAGGTGGCTACAGGACGACTTTCAATCCGAGACAGAACGGCGCTATATTCCCGAGACCTTGACGCTCGCTCCTGGGGTCACAATCGAGATATCCAAACCGCGTCTCCTTGACGTTCGGATAATTTGGCCGACCGATGACATAGAACTCGAGCAGGTCGTACTTCACCAGAAAGCCGCGGCTGGTGACTCGAGACTCGTCGGGTTGCGCAAGTCCGAGAATCGCGTGAGCGGACCTGAGCACCCCCGGAAGTGGTCTGGAAAACCACTGAAGGTGCAAGCCTTCCGGGGGTTCGAATCCCTCTCTCTCCGCCATCAACTCTTGTGGCTGCGTGGGTTGAGGTGGAGGGGGTGAGGCCGTCGAGTGGCTGCGGGGGCGAGATCCGGGAAAGTGTCCCTGTTCGTACCCGTTTCTGATTTCGATCCCTCGTGAGTGGCAGCGGAAACGGTAGGTCGTCCCGAATGTGGAGAGAGGGGGCGAGACGTGACTGCTGCCGTGGAAGTTGTGGACACGAGTGTGAACTCGGGACGGAGGAGAGCGTTTCGCGGCGTTCTACTGCTGCCGCACGACGACGATCCGGTCGACCGCAGTCCTGACGGTTTGGGTGGAGCCCTCCGGCCAGGTTATGTTCAGCTGGACGTCGGCATCGTCTCGGCCGAGCCCGAAGTGCAGGATCAGATCGTTCTGGCTCCCGTTCGCGGCGCCCGATTCGACCTGCCGGGTGATCGTGCCCCGACCCGGCACGTCGATTCTGACCTGGGCACCGATCGCGGCGCGATTGACGGTGGCGCCGTTGCCGGCGAGGTGCACGCTCAGCCAATGATTCGCGTTGCCCTGGTTCTGGAACAGCCTGCCGTCCGTCACCAGATCGACATCGCCGTCATTGTCGTAGTCGCCCCAGGCGGCCTGGAACTGCCCGCCCCCGGCCCCGATCCCACCGAGCCCCTCGGCCGCGGTGACGTTGGTGAATTTCCAGTTGCCGTCATTACGGAAGAGCTGGGCGCGGTCACCGCCGTAGACCGTGGTGATGAAGATGTCCACGTCCCCGTCATTGTCATAATCTGCCATCGCACAACTGCCATACGACTCCTGCCAGTAGCCACGGGCGACGAAGTTGAATTTCCGCTTGAACTTCCAATCGCCGTCCGGGCCCAGGTTCTGATAGAGACTCGAATCCTGCGAGGCGCGGTTGTCGTGGTGGTTGAAGTTGCACGCAAACAGATCGAAGTGTCCGTCGTTGTTGAAGTCCGCCCAGCCGCCGCTGATCGTGTGCCCGGCACCGTGCACGCCGGCCGGACCGCCGACATCGGTCAAGTTCCCGGCGCCGTCGTTCTGAAAAAGTGCGTTCGGCTGAAACCAGTAACGCGTAGCGAACACATCCATATCGTTGTCTTCGTCATAGTCACAGGCGATCACGCTGCGCGTGTACAGGTTGCCGCCGATCGGTGCCACGGTGAAGGACTTGCCGCTGTGGTTCATGGCCACCGCGTCGGTTTCATTGCCGTTGCCGCCGCCGCCCACGTACAAGTCCACGTAGCCGTCACCGTTCAGGTCGGCCCAGCAGAAACCACCCGGCAAGGCTTGCGGCAGTTTCGGGAATTCCAGCTGTTTGAACTCGCCGGTGCCCGAGATATTTCGATGCACTTGTGCGACCTTCAAATGATTCCTCCAGCCAAACCGGTCCAGGTATCCGTCGTTGTCGAAATCGGCGAAGATGCCCGGTCCCGCCTCGTACGCGGTCGGCCCGATCTGCTGCTCTGGCTTCAGCAGCACGAAGCCCTTGCCACCGTCGTTGCGCCAGAGCGTTCCGTCGCACAGATCGACATAACCGTCATTGTCATAATCGACCCAGGCCGCGGTGTGTCGCGAATCGAGGCCGGGCCCGGGATTTGGCCGATTCGGCCAGATGATCCCCAACTCGCCCGTCTTGTCGACGAATTTGCTACCGGGATCAGGCGCGGCGCCTGTCTCGTCGCCAGAGTCACTTCCCGGCGCGGCAGTGTCAGCCACAACAGCTTCACGCGGCAGCAAGTCACGATCGGTCAGCGAGGTGCACCAGAGGTTGGACGCTGGGATGATCTGCTTCTCGATGCCGGGCCCGCTCCAGAACAGGCGCGCCTCCGCGTCGCCGCTCCGTTCGAAATAGTCGACGCGCAGCGGATAGTATCGCCCGGCCTTCAACTCGACTGTGGCCCGGTGTTCGGTCGCGCTTTGCGGCACCCACTGGTCGATGAGCAACCGCGCGCCTGCTTGTCGTGATGCCCCCGGGCGGTCGTTCAGCCACAGCCGTACACCGTCGTCCGTCACCGTGGACAGTGTGTACGTGCCGCGGGCACGGGCCTCGAGGTAGCCGATCCAGCTGACGCTGAACGGTTTGCTACCGGTCGGGGGGGCATCGCCGAAGTTGAAATCGATTCCGGTATCGATGCGCACGCTATGTTCGGTCTGCGATTCCATGTCGCTGTAGTAGCGACCCAGGAGCCCGGGCTGATCAACGAAGGGCGGGCGTCTCCGTACCGGGTAGACGATCGGAGGCGCGCCCTCGAGATTCGTCGCCTGGTTGGGCGGCGGCGTGCCGCAACCGGCGGCCAGCAGAAGCGCGACACACAGGGGGAGCGACCGCCACAATCCCGACTGAATCCGGATGCCTTGCGCCTCTTCATTTCCGAGGGTTTGAGCCCGGTCTGGCATGCGGTTCTCCTCTATTTGAACATGGCCATTCCTCGGGATGGCGGAGTGACCGGAGTAGTGGAGTCGAACTGACCTGATCCCCGTCTCCTGTTCAATCCTTCGCGCGAAAATCGCGGCTTGTGACCTCGCTCTGCACGTGTTGTTTTCTGGGCGTGAGGACCGGTCGAGTGGTGGTCAAGTTGAAGACTGTCGGAATCTCGCCGCGAAGATGCCTTGTCCTGGTCGAGTGGCCGTCAATTCGCAGGGGGCAGGGCGCGAGGCCGCATTCTCTATAACATCCGAGCCGGTCGCAGGTCACGCCGCTCGTTCGCTGTCCTGTTGTCGCTGGAGCCGTCTGAGATGCTGACCTCGTGTACACAGCGGCCGATGGTGACGGGGCCCGGGTTCCGAAGGGATTCGGGCCGACACTTCCTGTCTGCCACGCAAGTTGCCGGCCGAATCCAGGGTGGGGTCTTGAAACAGCCTCTGAGGGAGCGAACGCCAAGCCGTAGCGAAAGTCGCCAGCACTTGCAGCGCTCAGCGAACACCGGAACCCCTGGCGAGTATCGCTACCCGGGCAGTGATTCAACAGAACCTCGAACGGAGAACACTGGAATGACAGAACTCTTACTTTCACTCTGCGTGGTGCTCATCACGACACCCGCGTTTGCTCAGAAGGAACAACAAGACCGGGCTGCGCTACGAAGGAAAGTTAATGAATTCCTGAAAGAGAACCCGCGGTCGGCGCGGATATCAAGAGGCGGAGCATCGCGAGGGAGAATCTGGAATGGATGTTTCGCGTCGGCGAAGCAAAGCGAGGAGAAGAGAAGAACTCTCGAGGCGACGACGCGGCTCGCGCCCGCGCCGAGCGCGCGATCAAGGTGATGACGGAGGCGAAAAAGCTCAAGAAGCAACAAGCCAAGGATCTCTACGAAATCGTCTTTCCCAAAGGCACCGACTGGGACGCCGAATACATCGCTTATCTGAAGAAAAACCCTGCCGTCGCGCGTGCCGTAAAGAGTGGCAAGATCACCAGAGAGAAGGTGATGGCCGGTATCAAGGCGCGCGAAAGCGAACGGCCGCCGACAAGAGAAGAACAACTCGAAGCGCTTTACCAGAAGTTGCTCAAAGAAGACCGAACCCTCGGCCGGACTCCCAGAGCCCAGTTGATGCCAAGGTTGAAAGCGATGCTCGAACGCGGCGAAGGTAAGAACCTGCATCCTGAAAAGACGACTCGTCAACGGAGAATGACATTCGGCCTGTACTTCAATGGATTGATCGAGAGCGGTCAGGTCGAGCGTTTCGACAAGGACCTCAAGAGGGTGCACGACGTCGGGTCGGCGGAAATTGTCCGTCAAGGTGGGCGAGGAGACAGAAGAGCCAGACGTGAGCGCGGTGTGAATCGAGGGCCTGCCGAACGGGAGCGTCGAAAACTCAAACGTGATCGTTAGCACGAGCGGCAAGTCGAACTGAACGCTCAAGCTCGGAGCCGCGCGATCCGCACCCGTTCTTGACTCACTGACAGGGACTCGAGTGGGGTCGTTGCGCCCTCAGCGATCATGCAACGACGTCTGTCCCCGATTCGACGCGATGATCCTGTGCGCCCTCGCGGCCGAGGCTGCGAGCGTCGGACCCGCGGGCTTCTTGGCTTGTTCCTGGAGAGCCTTGACGTCGATCTTGACTTCGCTGGTGGCCTTCTCGGTCGGGAAGTTCGCCGGTATCGGCGTCGTGGCTTGGCCGCGGGCCAGCCACTCGGCCGAGCGGCGGACGACGGTTTGAAAGCCAACGCAACCCATGCACCGGATGTCGCCGATGTGTCCCATCAGGTTCGTGACCACCTTGCCCTTGCCGTAGGGTGTCCACCAGACGATGGGCTCGTGCTTGCCGGTTCCGCCGTGCTTCGGGTCCGAGAAGGCCGTCAGTAGAATGTTGACGTTCTTCGCCGGGCCACGTTGGCCGTGGTAGAGCTCGTCGCGAAGGTGCATCCAGCGAGTCGGCATTCCGGCGGTGATCGGGTGCTTCGCGTCGCGCGTCGTCATCACCCAGTCGAAGATCCCGCCGTGTCCCATCCCGCGGCCTTTGCCCGGGTCGACGCGGGTGACGCTCCCGTCATCGTTGACGTCGAGGCTATAGCCGTACGACGGCGGGCGCCACAGCAGCGCGACCATCTTCTCGTACTCCGTCCATCCCGTGAACGAGTTGTTTGCAGCGTGCACGACGATCGCGGTGCCGCCGCCGCGGATGTAGACCTCGAACTCTCTCTTCTGGCGTTCGTGCCACATCTTGCCGTTGTAGTTGAGAAGGACGCAGTCGTACTTCGCGAAGTTCGGCGTCCAGCGCTCCCAGTCTTCCTTTGTCGCGCCACCTTGGGGCGAGTTTTCGATCGTCGCTTCGATGTCGGGATCTGCGTCGAGGAGCTGTTTCAGGTAGGGATTGGACAGCTTCCAGTTGTGATTGTTATGTCCGCCGACCACCAACACACGGACAGGTTCGTCCGCCCGCGCCGACATCGACAGCGACGTGGATGCGATGAGTAGCGTGAGAACGACGACTCGACACGGCCAGGGTAGCGGAAAGCGTGTTGTCCAGGGACGCATGGGGGGGCTCCAGTGATGGCTGAGGACGTGCGCGCGGGCGTCGAAAAGACTCTTTCAACGGGCTGCCAGGTGACGATGCTCTGACCTACCTTGCCGTGGAACAGACAGAAAGTCTCGCCCCGGGTCCCTCCGGAACTCTGGCCCACGCCGGCTGGCCGGTCGTTGACGACGATTCCGAGTGTCCGGAGGTCTCAGCAGAGCAGAACCCGAGCACTCTCAGCGTCCGCTGCGGTATCCACGAAGTCAACATCTCACGCGGTCGAGGACACCGAGGGTGCTCGGGTCCTGCTGCGGTATGCCTTGCGAGCGGTTCGGGCCCCGGAATCCGGGGGGAACGGCTGGCGAGGGCGACGGGTGCATACTGACAACGATGAAAAACCTGCTCTTGCTCCTCCCCCTGCTCTTGATCGGCTGCGCAAGCGCAGGGGATTCGGCGCCGAACACGGCGTCCGAACCCGCAGCGTCGAAGCCCACGCATGTGTTGTTCGTCGGCGACAGATTCACGTTCTGGCGGGGGGCTGTGGAAGCACCTGAAGGTCCTGTCCGGTGCCATGGATCCGGCGCCGAGGTACGAAGCGTCCTTCTTGCCCCGCGCCGCCCCCCCGCCGCGGCCGCCGGCGGCCGGGACCGAAGGACGCAGCGTTCCTGCGCGACATCGCCTGCAAGGCCCTCGAGGAACGGGCCGGGTCCCGAAAGCGAGAAGCAACCCAGGAACTCTCTCTCGTCGATGTTCGGCAAGCTCCGCAGGCGTGTCGATCGGAACGAACTTTTCCCGCCGCTCTTCGGCCGAGCTCTCGTCGTGTCGCCGAGCAAGACCGGCGAAGGCCCGAAATCGTCAGCGAAACAGCGCCTCGAAGTGCTGGCGGAACTCCTGCCAGGCGACGATGTGCGGCCGGCCGAGGGCGAGGGTGGAACACCACCGCGTCGGTGAGCCGGGTGAGCTGGGTTCCTTCGCGCTGTGCCATGGGGGATTCCAACGCCCCGGAAGATCGGCGAGGAGTCCGGTCCGAATCGTGCCGTCATCGGATTCTGGTTGACTGGTGGCGGGAAAACGCCGATACGGACGTCTTGGTCAGGACCCGTAATCATCGAAAAACCGAGGCGAAAGAGCGCTGCACATGATCACGATCGGCATGAACTACAACGTGATCGAAGGGAAAGAGGAAACCTTCGAGTCGGCGTTCAAAAAAGTCGTCACGGCGATGAGCGGTATCGAAGGTCACACCGAGACGCACATGTTCTCGGACATCGACAAACGTCAGCACTACTTGATCGTCTCGAAGTGGAGCGACAAAGCCGCCTTCGATGACTTCATCGCCTCCGACACGTTTCGCAACGTCGCTAACTGGGGCAAGGAGCAGATCCTCTCGGGCCGCCCCAGCCACGATGTTTACGGCGACGACGAACCGAAGAGCGCGGACGCTGACAAGCCGCACGGTGCCGGTGGCGGCAAGTGTCCCGCGGGTATGCACTGAGCCTGAAGAGAGTCGCGCGCGGACGGTATTCGGCTCTCTTTCCGTTCGAGCAAGGCGGCTGGCTGGACGTGCGTGCTGCCATCGAATGAGCTCCTCGAGAACTGTCGATTGACCGACAGCCTTGATGCGCCCATCTTTCGTGGCAAGACGGATTCATGCACCAACGCCTTCGGGACGGCGCCGTTACCGGCGAGAGCTCATGGATTCCAACAGACGCAGCGCCAGGTCTGCATGGCGGGAAGGTACGAAGACATGATCGTGGTAATAACCGGCGATCACGTTGGCGCTGATGCCGTGGGTCGCCAATTCGCCGGTGACTGCGGCTGTCAAACCGATCGCCTCCAAACTCGAGTGGATCTGAAGGCTGATGCAACGAAACGTGCCTTGATAGGTCAGGCCCTCCAGGTCGGCGCTCTCCTTGGTGAGGACCAGGGTCAGCCCCTGCGGTTCAGCAAGACAGGCCAGGGGGTTGGTGTGTGGCAGAGCTCCATAGTTCGCGTCTCTCAGGCTACAGAACACGTAGGTGGCTGGTAGTGTCCTGGGCCTCAGGTCTCGTACAAGCGTGGCCAAATCGGTCTCAGCGGTCATGCTGTTGTCCTCATCAGCGGGAATTATCCGGGGGCTCGCACTCTTGTCCCTCTGGACGGACTGGACTGCTGCATTGTTGGTGGTGTCGCATTTCGATGCACGGACACGGCTCTTCGGGAAGCATGGCCTCGCCGCCCCGGCACGCGTAGCTTCGAATGAGGCCGGTCCCGCATGGGGCTGAATTCGGGTCGCGATCTTTGTCTGACGGATGTGGCTGGAAAGGTCGTCAAAGAGGCTGTCGCGCAGGCCCAGGATGGCCGGGCTTCGTCGCTCATCGCTCGTCGCTTGCTGCCCAGATGGCCTTGATCGTTTCTTCCTGTCGCTGACCTTCGGGGGGCGTCATGCTGGCGGTGTAGTGCTCGAATCGCCGCAAGGGAAGCTGGAAGAAGCCGTTGGGATCCGTTTCGCGCACCCATTTGTACGCGTATTCGAGCCATTCATTGCGATACGCCTCCGGCTGCTTGAGGAACCAGCCGATTTCATCCCATCCCCAGACATGGATCCGGTCCGATTCGCGGTACTGGCCGGGGTGATCCGAGCTACCGAAATTGTCGATCTCGACGATGTAGGGCAAGGCCTCGCACGACCATCCGCTCGGGGTGAGGCCGCCGATGCTCCGACCATAGATGGCATCGCTGAATCCTTTTTCCAGGATCGCCTGGTACGGCTTGCCTTTGACAGATTTGGGTCGTGAGGGGAAGGAGTGCAGATCGAACATGAGCTCGCCGTCATGGACGATACCTCCGCTGGGGACATGAGCATCGGCGAGGACCATGTGGCGTCGGGCGTGTTTTTTCGCATAGCTGCGAAGGCGGGCCATCATCTCACGCCAATGAGCGTGGTCCTTGTCGCGGTCGTCCATGAGTTCTACTTGGCCGAAGTGGATGGCTTCGAGGCCCATGTCGATCCACCGCTTTCCCACGTAGACGAACCACATACGGGTTTCCAGGCGGCTCATGTCCGGGACCGATGCGCCTTTGCTCCAGTGGTCCACGCGATGCCCGAAGGGATAGATCATGTCCTCATAACGGAAGTTCCGCGCTTCGGGCTTTCGGTCGAATTCCTCGAACACCGAGGCGGGAATGGCGACCTTGTTCACATCGGTGGTGACGATTTCGAAGATGGCCCCTTGGAGAATGATGTCGGGGTCCATTTCATGAATGCGCTCGACGAACGGTTCGCTCTTCTTGACCAGAGCGTCGATGCGTGATTCGCTTCCCCACCTCCAGATGACACGTCCGGCGAACTTGACGCCGGTGTTTTTCAGCATGCGTAGGTCGTCGTCCGAGGCCAGATGGAGCAAGGAGGCGACGGTGGCGCTACGGGCCAGGTAGTTCTCCAGCACGGGGCGCGAGATCTGGCCGTCGAAACGATAATCGAGCTCGGCGCGATCCGGCCTCCCTGTCCCGGAGTTGTTGCCGCGCGTCTCGTCGGCGAGGGCTGTGAGAGGGACCCAACAGACGAGCGCCCAGACCGCGAAGAGGACGGATGAAGTCAGCAGCGGATCTCGGGTCAACGCGGCGACGGGACTGGGCGATGTCATGGGGGGCTCTCTCGCGAGATCAGAGATTCATCCGGGTGGTGGCATCTCGGCAGCCGGAGACTTCTCGAGCGGAGACGACTTACTTGTCCGGAGAGCCGCTGGGCGGGTTATTCCTGGCGGGTGAGGCCTGGGTGAGCAGTTTCCAAAACTGACGATCAAAGTCCCTGCGTGCAGCCGGCGCATCACCAAGCCGCGTGACCACCAGCTGCAGACTCGGCACGACAAAACACCGTCGGTTCAACGCGCCGCTGGCGAAGATCATGTCTCTCGGTGCTGTCTTCACCCGGGATGCACTCCTGGTTGCTCTGGAGTTGCGATTCAGCCACCAAAGATAGCCGTAAGAAGGGTTCAGCTTCTGCGACGATGTCGTGGCCTCTTTGAGAAACTCTGGATCGGCAAGAACCGTCTTGTCCCCCCATCTTCCCGTCGCGAGAATCATCAACCCGAATCGAGCCAGGTCGCGGGGGGAGGTGGCAAATCCGAAGCCGTTGATGCGCTGGATCGCAGGTGAACCGCGCTTCACCCACCTGGAGTCGGACATGCCCAGTGGCTGCGTGAGCCATCGCTTGGTGAGCTCATGCCTGTCCATCGCCGCAGCAGCAGCCACCGCGTCCATCGACTTGGCGTAGGCTGCAGTGTTGTAGCGCCATTTCGTACCCGGTCGAGTCTCGAAGAGTAAGCGATCGGTCAGGCCGCTGGTCATGGTGATCAAGTGGCGGATGGTAATCGCGTTTTCCTGCTTCGGCGTGGCTCGTGACCAGCCAACGCCCAGATGCTGACTTACCCGATCATCGATTCTCAACAGGCGCTTCTGCTGAGCGATCCCGACAAGAATGGACGCGATACTCTTCTGCGCGGAAGCGACATCTTCGATCGCGCCGCCGACCTTATCTCTGCCCAGAACACGTCTCCTGTACTTGGCGGATCTCTCTCCTGGAATCTTGAAGTATCGCTCGGCGAGAATCCGGCCCCTGTACAAGATCACCACACCGGAAGACTGGTTCCTTCCGGCGTAATCCAGCGCCTCCTGAAGCATGGTACGATCCCAATCGACCTGTTCGGGCTGAACTGTTTTCCAGGCGCCTTGATCGGGCGGGAAATAGAGAGAGCCCTCCGAAGAGCGCTCCTCGCACCGAAGAACGGGCGGGAAGATCGACAGGAGCAGATACGCAACAAGAGCGGGCGACGGATTCTTCATGCGGCCATCGTACGCGATCGGATCGGCACGGAACATCGAGAACCCGGGCACGGTCGAGTCCAGGAGCTCATCCGAGCGATCTGTCGCGAGAAGCCGAAGAACGAGTGGCGAACTCGCCCCATCCTGACTGTGAGGATACCTCCGCGTGATTGCGGCTCGGCCGCCGGATGGACAACGCGAGAACTCTCGGAGTTTCTGCGAGCTATCGATTCTGAAGGTAGCTCTCCGCAATCACCTTGCCTGACACGACGGTGCCTTCCTCCGCGTCGCTGCGGTCTGCCGCCGGAGCCGCCGTTGGTGTCGTTGGCGATGACGAAGCATGACGGGTGCTGTGCCGTCTTCTACGCCGGCAGAACACGGAGAATGTTCCGAAGCCAGTGACGATGGCTCCACCGAGCACCTCGGCAGCGGGATGCTGTGCGCGGCGGTGGTGATGTGAACGTTGAAGGGTGCGTGTCGGCGTCCGTTGGCGTGTGTAGGCACCGCCTTGCGAAGTCGCGGGGGCGGAGCTTTGTCGGACGACATCCCGGATGTTCTGGCGGACCGCCCGCCGGCCCGGCGTGGGTCGGCGCGACGGCACTACTGAGCCGGGAGGTGCTGGAGGATTTGTTGCGCTATTCCGCGGGGATCAAGTGACGCGCATCTTCTTGACCTGGTCGCTCTCGTAGGCCTTGCCGGCGAACTCGGCGAGGAGTAGCCCGTCATCGGCGGTGAACTGCGTGTTGCCACGAATCGTGGCGAGGTTCTCGTCGATGTCGCTCGGTAGCGACACACCGATGTTGAGCATCGAGACACGTCGGTCCTTCAGAACCCACCGGATCGAAGCTCCTGCGAGCCTCTTTCGTTTCTCGTCGTCGAATTCGGGGACGACCCGATTCGAGTTGTGGCTGAGGATGCTCGCGCCGAACACCTTCATCGCGATGATCCCCATGCGCAGCTCCTCGGCCTTGTTGAGGCACTGCTCACGATACTCGATGTTCCGGTTCGACAGTATCGTGTTCAAGCCCTTGCGAAAGTACCCGTGAGCGAGCAGCACGGCATCGAATCCGCCGGTGGCGATCATCTCGTAGATTGTCTCGAACGCGACGTGCGTGGTCAGACCTATGTACTTGCAGAGTCCTTCGTCGCGAAGCTTGACGATCTCTGCGTGGAGACTCATCGCCTTCTTGAATCCGACGGCCTCGATCGCCGGGCTGTGGATCTGCAACAAGTCGACATGGTCGGTCCGGAGCTGTTCAAGAGAAGTCTCGACGCTTTCGCGGACCGACGTCGGGTTCGTCGTGTGACACTTGCTAGCGATGAAGCACTTGTCGCGGACGTCGTGGAGTGCCTTCCCGAAGATCGACTCGCTTTCACCGTAGATTCGAGCGGTGTCGAAGTACCGGACTCCCCTGTCGAACGCGTAACGTGCCATCTTCACGCGCTCTTCGAGCGGCAGGAGCCTGGCGCCGTATCCGGTGATGAACCGTCCGACCATCGCCGAGCCCCCCATGCCGAGAATCGGCAACGTCGCTCCCGACTTGCCGAACTTCCGCAGCGGAATACCCTCGGGAGAGCGAGCGTTCGAGGCGTCGACGTCCTCGTTCACAGGACTCGCCGCGGCCTCGAGACTCGTGTAGCCCGCGGCGGCCGCGAGGCCCGTCGTCAGAAAAGTGCGTCTCTCTACCCGGCTCCGGCTCTTCTTGCCGTTCTCTTCCATCGCTTGGAATCTCCTGTGTTCGGCCGCTGTTCCGGCTTCAGAATACCCGTCCGGCCGTTGGCGTGCGAGCGCGATCGTGCTGCCGGGCGCAGCTCCGCCGGAGGGAGCTTCCGCGCAGGTAGGGCCCGTCGTCGAGTCGTGACCAGCCCCCACGGACGGTACCACCTTCTATCATGGTCTCAGGACCTCCCGATGAAGGCCGACGGGCGACCAGGAGGATGCTTGCCTCGACCGGGCTCCGAGCGCGATTCCTCCTCGTCGACCGGTTGATTTCGCTGCGGAGCTCCGATTGAATGATGTTCGAGCGCCTCGCCTCGCGGTCGTCGCCCGTGACGCTCCCGGAACTCGCCCCGTGCCTGCTGTCATCACGGAGATCCTGACGATGAAGCCAGCCTGGACCTTCCCGCGCTCGCGTTCGTTCTCGTCTCGTGTCACTGTCGCGGGCTGCTGGATCGCGGCGGTCCTGATCGCGCTCGGCGCGCCGACGCCGGCCGCGGCGTCCGATCAGAGGATTGTCCTTCGCCCCGGAAAGACCTGGTCTCCGAAGCGCAAGGAGGTCGCTTTCGGGTTGTCGCGGTCCCCGGTGCGTCGGGGGAGGGCGAGGGCGAAGAGCGAGTCCAAGCTCTCCAAGGTCGCCGTCGCTCCCCGATCGGGTGCAGCACCGAAAGACGCGGTCAAGGCCGCTCAGAACGGACGCACCTTCGGACTGCGCGCGTCCAAGATGGCCGCCGGTCACCAGTACACGCTCACGCTGACCGTCGAGACGCGGCACTGGGAGCTCGTCGAGGAGCCCGTCGGTCAAATCGACGGACGAGTCGTCACGCGGCCGAAGTGGGAGGAGCGGCCGACGACGCACAAGCCCTACGAGTACCTCGTGGTGGTCGCCCTGGACGACCTCCCCAAGGTGACCCTGACGCCGGGGGAGTCGACGACGATCGAGCTGCCGGGCGCTGTCGAACGAGTGAAGGTGCTGCGCCCTTCACGCAAGCGCTCGGAAGTCGAGATCGTCGTCAGCCCTGACCGGGCCGTCCGTCCGGAAAAGGGAGCCGCCGAGAAGACCGCCGAGAAGACGGCCGGGAAGAAGGAGAAGAGAGCGCTCGGGAAGAAGGAGGCTGCGAAGAAGGTCGGCCCGAGACACGTGCTGCGGGTTCGCGGGAAGAAGGCGGGCACCGAGCGTTTTGCGATCGACTACTACCTCGGGGTAAAACGCCTGAGAACGACCGTTCCCGTTCGGGTCACGACGAAGAAGACGAAGACGAAGACGAAGACGAAGACGAAGAAGGCCGGGACTTAGAAGCGGTGTTGTCGCAGGACTCCTCGATACGCAACGATGCTATCCCATGCTCGGTCAGCTCTGAATCCGCTCCGAACGTGACGTTCCGAGATCGAGCATTCGGTCGGGTACGTGGATTGCCGGCCCGACGGCGGTGACCTGTACTGCACTGCTTCGACGGCCGGGCCGGTCGCCGAGACTGAGCCGGGCCGCCACAACGACATCGCCG
>CAYMLL010000147.1:18101-18432 GCA_964390645.1 uncultured Planctomycetia bacterium
GGGCGGGTCGCCGACGAGTTGCCTGTCTCGGCAGGAGTGTTCTCGTCGATGTCTGCTTGTCGGAGCCCGCTTGCTTCCTCCATGCCCCTCGGCCGGGTCGGGGAGGACGCTGGCGTCATCGACTCGGCACCCGGTCAAGCAGTGTGCGACGAGGAAATCCCGTCCAGCGACTCCTTCATGCAGTTCCCGCCAGTTTCACGCGCCTTTCATTCGGTGGAGTTGCTGGTCAGGAGTCGATCGAGTCTCTGGAGAGCCGGCGGTCGACGTCAGCGCCGCAATTCGCATTTGCACCCGACTTGCTTGCGGCGGTTTCGTCTGGAAGATGAACTCG
>CAYMLL010000148.1:0-3500 GCA_964390645.1 uncultured Planctomycetia bacterium
CTCCCGTCTCCGCCTGTGCCGTGCTGAAACTCGAGCGGTCGCATCATCGGATTCGCAATCGGGTTCGACTGCGCCTTGAGATAGACAGCCTCCTCATCGAGATCGATCACCGTCTCGTCCGGAACAGACTCCTCGGCTTCGTCTCCTCGACCCTCGAGGCCCGGGGACGTCTTCGACGGAATGAAGCCGGGCTCGAACTGCTCCGCGAATCTCCGCCAGGCGTGTGTCCTGGGATCGAAGCTCGCCGTCTGCGAGCCACACGCTTCTGTCACCGACTGGGAATAGTCGGACGGCAGCGTCCGCGCGAGCACAGCGTCGAGCCGGCTCAAAGCCGGCCCGGGGCCCACGAACCGTACGAGCTTGGAGCGCGCCAATGTGCAAAGGAACTCCGTCAGGTCACGCAGGCTCGCACCATCGATGTAGGACAGATCCCGGAAGTCGACAACCAGACGGAAAGCACCGGTGCGCTCGAGCTGCTCCGAAACCGTACCGAGCACTCCGGTGGCTTCGTCGAGCGGCGAGACAAGGGAATCTGCCTCGCCCTCGAGTCGCACCACGAGGGTGTCATCGATCGATCGAAGAATCGCTCGCATCCCGCGTCGGGACCTCGCTCTGGAGAACGGGATCAGCGCGAGCCGCCTGAGCGCGACACGCGGTCGAGGCCGGCGACCCCTGCCGGACCTGACGAGCCGGATCTCCCGACCGACTCAGGGGAGTATAGCATCGCCGCGAACGCGCGACGAAGCCGACGACCGCGGCCGGACCTTATCAGCCCGACGAAGGACTCGATGCGGTGCGAGCCTGTCCGAGGTACTCGCTCAGCAGCCTCTTGTCTCGAGTTTCGCCATCGAGCGTCGAGCCCGGGCGAAGCTCGGTCGTGGAGATCGAGGCGCGCGTGACGGTCGAGATGTGGGGCATCGAGGCCGTTCTCGCGACGATGAGGTCGGCGACGGAGCTGCTCCGCGAAGCATCTGCCGGGAGTTCATCGAAGTCCTTACCGGGCCGTCAGGCGTGCAAGAACTCCCGAGCACTCCCCAGCGCGTCGATCGAGACAGACCAGGGCGACGGCGAAAATCCAGCTTATCGGTCGTCGACTCTCGTCGACTCCTGTCGCCGCAGCCAGAAGTCGAGCTCCCGCGCCGAGGACTCGTAGGGATCAGGAAGCTCACGCGTCTCCTCGTCAGCGGTCCAGAACGGACAGACCTCGAGCACGAGCTCCTCGTACGAGAGCCCCGACAGCACCCGGAGATTCACCAGCGCCCAATCAACGATGAGGCCCGAATCGACCGTGTCGACGTACTGACGACGACGACGAACGATCTCGTAAACAGCGCGGGTCGCCCCCTCATCCTCTTCAAAGATCATCGCATTGGCCGCCGCGAGCGCAAGAGCGGCAGAGCTTCCCGCGATCGTCGCACGCAGTCGCGTCCGCGCCCACGCTCCGGACCTGCGCAACGCCAGCCTCATGAGCTCGAGACGGATATCGGAAGCCGCCTTCTTCCATACGTCCTCGACGGCGTCGGGGAGCCGGTCGCCCTCCCGAAGCTCGAGCTCGAAGAGAATACCGAGCCACCGGTCGTCTTCGTCCGCGGGGTCGACATCCTCGAGAAAGGCGAAAAATGCCTCCCAGGATCGGACCGCGCCATACCGCGACCGCTCGTTCTCTGCATCCGCGCGCGGCACCGCGAAGAAGCCGTCAGGCAACTCGACGGCGTCCGCCTCGACGACGACGTGACGCTCCTCGACGTAGCTCTTCTCGCTGCCGAGCATTCGCAGTCGAAAACGCAGCGGCAGGCCTCGAATCGCCTGCGCGACATAGTACGCCTCTTCCCGCGTCGTCTCGCAGATGCTCAGCACGAGGTGCTCAGCGATCCACGGCTGCGGAAACCGTGTGTGGTCGCGATCCTCAACTGTCAGCTGCCAGAGGTAACCAGGCTTCACGGCAACCCGGGCGCGAAGAAGAAGATCCGCACCCGGCTCCTCGATCTCGACCTGTCCATCGCCCCGGTAGAAGCTAGCATGCCGCAGGCGTCGCACCGAGTCATCGCGCACGAACTCGTCGACGTACTCGAGCAGAGCAACACGACGGCGCGACTCGATCTCATGCTCGTACTGAACCAGCAGTTGACGGTGAAACGACTCCCCTTCGTCCGCGCGCCAGATCTCGCCACGCCCGAAGTCGTAGATCCAGCGAACCCGACGACGCTTCACCTCGACACGGCGCTCACCTTCGCCGGGAGGCTCGGCGATCGTCGTGTCGACCCGCAAGACCTGCGGCGACACGAAAAGACTCTGCCGGGCACCGAGGAGAAAGCGCTCCTTCGGACGTCGAGACAGCCGACTGATACCCGATTCGTCGACGGTGTGCTCGATGAGCTTCGTCTCGATCTCGAATCGTCGAAACGGCGACGTCGGTGCGAGACATCCGACGAAGGCGAGAAGCGGGACGGAGATGGCAACAGCGCGAGAGCTCGATGTGGTCATCGATCGACTGGGCGGATTCCCGTTGCAACCGGTTGAGGCGATCCACACGTCCAGGGAGGGAGCATACTCGAACACGCACAATGGCGGTGAAGGAATAGCTCAACACGAGGGTCCCGACACTACCTTCGCGTCAAATGGCGTGACGGGACGAACGGACCGCGTATTCGCCCCGATCTTCTCCCTGCATGGATGAATTTGCCCGGGACGCTCCACCAGCAGGTGATATAATCGGCCCGGTTTGAAACAATCCAGGTGGCTTGCCGGTCTGCAGACACGTGTGTCGTTGGCAGGGCGGCTGACCCACACGAGGACAAGTTTCCACAGGGAATCAGACCGAATGCTGGTGTGGTCCACCATCGAAGTCGGCTGCCCCATGTGCGGTCAGCGCCTGCGCGTCCGCGAGTTGGGCGGCGGCTTTATCACCGGCCAGGATAGCGACCTGCTCATGCGCATGCAGGGCAAGCACGTCATCCAGGCGGAAATCAACACATGCTCCGCGTGTCGGTACTCCGGCTTCGCGTTCGACTTCCTCGAGCGTAAGATCTCCGATCCGATGGTCGAGCGCTACTTCCGCGAGTTCGTGGAGAAGCTCGAGCCGGAGTCGCAGGACCTCGACTCGAACGCCGAGCCCGCCAGGACACCGCTGCCTCACCTGCAATACTACTGGTCCGCGCAGCTCGCGCCACTGCTCGGGTTGACGCCGAAGGAGATCGGTACGCGGATGCTGCGCGCCTACTGGTGCCTGCGTCTCGAGCCATCGTCGCGTCTCCCGAACGACCAGCTCGACCAGCTCGACCAGCTCTATCTCCGTCAATCGATCGCCTATCTCCGCAAGGCGCTGCGTCACGAAAAGGACCCCACCCTGGTCTACCTCGTCGCCGAGCTGTGCCGCAGAAACGGCAGCTTCGTACGCTCGAAGAACTACTTCGATCGCCTCCTGGACTCGGTCACCCACACCTCGCAGGCACGACCGGCGACGGGCGGGAATTGCCACGAGTACCTCATCCGAGCCGCCG
>CAYMLL010000148.1:3510-18296 GCA_964390645.1 uncultured Planctomycetia bacterium
GTCTTATCCCCCCCCTACCCCCCCCCCCCCCGCCGAGCCGCTCCCCGGGGGGGCGCGACGCGAGGACTCGACGGCGAAGACCATGGAAGAGCTCCTCTACCCGGTATCCGAGGGTAGAGCCGGCAAGGGTAGAGCCGCCGAGGGTAGAGCCGCCGAAGGCACGGCCCCGGAAACATCCGACGACGACTCACCGGGTCGAGCGGGTACGAAAAAGAACGAGACGCCCAAGACCGACAAGAGCCGCAAGTCCGACGGCAGCCAGTAGATCGACGGCAGCCTGAGGGGGCGCACGACAGTCCTCCCCCCGGATCGCAGGAACCCCGGATCGCAGGAACCCCGGATCGCAGGAACCCGGGTGAAGCGTGCGCGGCTGGGGCCCCCGGGGACCTTACCTCTTCGACAGCTTCTTGACCTCCTGGCGGACGTCCTGGAGAAAGCTGACGAAGGCATTCGACGCGCGATCCCCACCGCCATGCTTCGGCTTGTTGCGCGTGTTCGACTCCACCCACAAGTGCTCCTTGTGGGACCATTTCGACGCGATATCCTCGACACGCGCCGAAAGCGCACCGCTGGCGTCGATCCACTTGAGCAGATTCGGCGCGTCGGACTTTCCTCCGAACTCGCCGATATCCTCGGCGAACTCCTTGCCAGTCTCCTCGTAGAAGCTACTGGCCTCTTTCTTGATCCGCGTCTTGTAGTCGCTCATGGCGATCGACTCCTCCAGGAGGCTGTTTCAGAACCCCATCCGGGTCTCGACCGGCTACGGCGGCGCGAATGCTCCATCGGGCCTCCTCGACGATCGATTCGGTAAGATCGACTCATCGGCCCGCCTCGACCCGCCTCGAGCCGACGGAGCGGATCTCGAAGCAGCCTCCAAAGCAGGCTTCTCGCCACCCGCCCCCGGTCACCCGGAGGAGCAGCATCTTACGAACTGAGGACAGCGGAGACAACCGTGGAGGAGGAGGCAAGGTACGCGCGGACGATCTTCGCGCGGTTGCATCGATCCTCTTCTCGTCTTATGGTGCTGCTCATCCGGCTCGATGGCAGTCTCGAACACGACGATGGTAGCCTCCGACGCGAGAATTGATTCCCACCGCAGCGGCACGCATTCGCGACGCTTCGATGGTCGCGTTGCGCTCGTCACCGGCGCCGGCTCCGGAATCGGCCGCGCTGTGGCACGTCGTCTCCTCGGTGAAGGAGGCCACGTCGCTCTCTTCGGCCGCACGGCGTCGAAGCTCGAGAGCGTCGCAGTCGAGATGTCTCCCGAACAGACTCTCGTCATCGAAGGGCGACACGAAGTCCGCGACGACGTGACCCGTGCGATCCAGAACGTCGAGAAACGGTGGGGAAGGCTCGACATCCTGGTCAACAACGCCGGCACCTACACGACGGGAACCGTTTCCGAGACCGACGACAGCACTTGGAGCGAGTCTCTCGCGACGAACGTCACCGGACCGTTCCTGATGACACGCGAGGCCTTGCCGCTCCTGCGAGTCGCACGTGGGGTCATCGTCAACAACGCAACGACGCTTGCCCTCAAACCGATTCCCGGCGCCGCTGCCTACGCCATCGCGAAGGCAGCTCTCGTGATGCTGACGCGCGTGACGGCGCTCGAGGAAGCCGCGAACGGGGTGCGGGCCCTGGCCGTCTGCCCTGGCGTCGTCGACACGCCGATCCACTCGACCAGGCCCGGCTCCGATCCGGCCAACCCTCGGGCCTTCCTCGAGCAGGCAGCTGCTTTCCATCCGATAGGACGTGTCGGCACGCCCGACGAGGTCGCGGCACTCGTTCTGTTTTTCGCATCCGACGAGTCCGCATGGTCAACAGGCTCGATCGTCACCATCGATGGAGGGATCTCGCTGGCATGAGCCCGGCGCGACGTGTCGACATCACTCGAAAGGTCCGGTTCTCGGCCGCACATCGCTACCACCGCGATGAGTGGAGCGATGAGAAGAACCGTGCCGTCTTCGGCCCCTGCAACAATCCCTTCGGACACGGACACAACTACGAACTCGAGGTGACTCTCACCGGCCCTCTCGACCCCCGCACAGGCATGGTGATCAATCTTCGCGAGGTTGACTCCATCCTGCACAAGGAGATCGTCGCACGCTTCGACCACCGGCACATCAACCACGAGGTCGAGGGTTTCGAGGATCTGGTGCCGACCACGGAAAACATCGTCCTGCACATCTGGGACCGTCTCGAGCCCGTGTTCACGGATCGCGACGTGACACTGCGACGCGTACGCGTCTACGAGGACCCTTCTCTCTGGGCCGAGCACAGGGGGCCGGATGGATGAGGACCGTCGACATAACACGCCTCTACCGATTCAACGCCGGCCACCGGCTCTTCCATCCCGACGAGGACGACGCCTGGAACCGGCGCGTGTTCGGCAAGTGCAGCTACGAGAGCGGCCACGGCCACAACTACGGCCTCGAGGTCACACTACGGGGTACGCCGGATCCACAAACCGGAATGGTAATCCCGATCGAACGGCTCGACGCGATCGTCGAGGAGCACGTGATCGAGCCGATCGACCACCGCAATCTCAACGCTGTGCTCGAACTCGTCGACGGCCCGGCCCCGACGACCGAGGTGCTGATTCTCGAGCTCTGGCGAAGGCTCGCCCGCAAGATCCCGCCGCCCGCGCGTCTCGAGAAGCTCCGCGTGACCGAAACGGAGAAGAACAGCTTCGAGCTCGAGGCTGCACACCTGCTTCGTGGTGAGGCGCCGTGACGGGAGGAGGAGAGACGTCCGGTACAGCCCGGCCTTCTCACGGTGCGCCGAGCGAGTTCATCCTGTCGATCAGCTGTCGCAGGCGACCGTAGCTCCTGCGGTCGTACTGAAACGCAAGCCGGTGAAGCCGGTGTGTGTGCGGCTCGTTCTCCTCCACGGGCAGCGGGCCGTCCAGCTTGAGGATCTTGCCGGCGACGATGATATCGGAGTAGCTCTCGTTGAGCTCCTCGACGATCTCGTCACTGATGGGGTTCTGGAACCGCAGCACGAGTCGCGGCAGGACGAAACGGCTCGAGTGGTAGTTCGAGTAGAAGCGGTGGACTTCATCGACAGCCTTGTCGACACTCTCGGTCACCATGAAGAGGGACGTGTCACGCTCGTCGATGTAGCCGCCATCGCGCAGCTGCGTCTCCATGTACGTGAGCCACTCTCGCCAGTATGTCCCACCCGGCTTGTCGATGAAGACGATCGGAACCATCGCTCCCTTGCCGGTCTGTACGAGTGTCAGAGACTCGAAAGCCTCGTCGTGCGTGCCAAACCCGCCGGGGAAGATGACGATCGCGTCGGTCTCCTTGAGGAAGACGACCTTGCGCGTGAAGAAGTACTTGAAGTGAACGAGCTTCGAATCGTCCTGGATGACCTCGTTCGCCTCGGATTCGAAGGGCAGTCGTATGTTGACGCCAAAGCTCTTGGATCGGCCCGCACCGTCCTGCGCCGCCTCCATGATGCCTGGCCCGGCCCCCGTGATGACCATATAGCCGAGGCGTGTGACACGATTGGCCAGCTCCTCGGCAAGGCGGTACTCGGGCTCGTCAGACTTCGTGCGTGCTGAACCGAAGATCGACACCTTCCGTATCGAACGGTAGGGAGCGAAGACTTTCATCGCGTAACGCAGCTCGAGCAACGCATGGTGCAGCATCTTCAGATCGCCGCGCCCCGCTCCGTCTCGCACGAGCTTGAAGACGCTCTCCAGCATGGAGAACACCAGATCCGCCCCGGCGAACTCGTCACGCCGCTCGATCAGATCCTCGAGCTTCGAAATGAGCTGTTGCGGATCCTTGCCGTAGCGTCGGGGAGGCGACACGTCGCTACTCGAAATGGGAGCCGATTGCGAGAATCTTATAGTCTACGGTGCCGCTGGGAAGTTCCACGTGAACCTCCTCGCCCTCCGCCCTGCCGAGAAAGAACTGGCCGAGTGGCGAACGATAGTTGAGAACCTCCTCGGTGGGAGATCCGTCCCACGGGCCGAGCATGCTGTAGACGAACTCCTCGGAGGTCTCGAGGTTGCGCACACGAATTCGAGCGCCGAGCCCAACCAGGCCATCCTTCTGCAAGGTCACGTCGATGATCCGGACCTTGTCGAGATCCTCCTGGACTTGCTCGGCCTTGCGCACGAGATTGTCACGCTCCTCGATCGCCGAGGTGAACTCCGCATTCTCGCTGAGATCGCCGAGTTCGGCAGCATCGCCGATGGCCTTGAAGATCGCGGGGAGCTTGTCCTCGCGAAGAACGCGAAGCTCTTCTCTCTTGCGCTCGTGCCCTGACTCGGTCGAGAAGATGATGTCGTCGTTCTTCCAGTCGGGGATGCTCTCCTCCTGAGCAATCACCGGTTCGATCGAGCCCAGGATCTCGAGCAGTCTCGTCGCAACCCTGGCGAGCTTCTCCTGAGTCCTCACGAGGGTACGGTGAACGTGCAATCTTGCCCCGGAGTCCATAAGCTCCACGGCCGCGCGAAAGAACTCTCCCTTCTCGAAGTACATCAGGCTCTCGACCCGGCGGTAGAGGTCCTTCACCGAGTTGCGGCCCTCACGAATCTCTCGGTCGACCAGATGCTCCAGAAGATCCATCAACAGCACGAAGAGCGCCCGTGGATTGCGCTCGGCGATCGCCTCGAGGCTCAACCGATGCCGCCCCCGAAGCCGCTGCTCGAGCAGCCAGCAACAGGTGTCCGGTGAGTGACGCGGCGACGCGTAAATGTCCCGCGCCAGAGCGCGAATCGTATCGGGCGCCTCCTCCTCCAGGTAGGAGCATGCAGCAGCACGCAACGAGTCGGTCCTCCCGAGAAAGAGCCTGCGGACAATCTGGACCCAGTCCTCCGGACGCGCCTCGCGCAGCACCGGGAAGAGCTTGCCGAACTCCTCACCCGTCGGCAGAGAGGCGAGGGCGACGGAGACTTCATCCGTTGAAAAGAGAGAGAATGTCTCACGCAGCAACTCGGAGGCACCTTCGACGGATTCGTAGCGCGCCAGCAGAGCGGCCATCTCGATGGCACGAGCCGCGTCGCCCACAGTCTTCACGTATGCCGCACAGGACTCGGCTACCTCCTGATGGGCTTCCGGGAAGCTCCTCACCCCGCCCTTCAGAACCTGCCGCGCGGCAAGCCGCATGTCCATCCACTCGCCACCGTGGAAACGCCGCAGCAGGTCGTCCTCGAAGCTCAGCTGCTCGGCAAGCCGCTCGACCATGTACGGAGCGCGGTCGCCGACACGGTAGAAGCCGGACTCCCGGAGGCGTTTCTTCGCTTGCGTCCACCAGCGCGTCCACGTCTTCGCATCCATCACGGAAGGGACGATGCGCGCCTTGATCTCCTTCTGAGGCAACGGATTGCCAACGTCATCGATGACCTTCTCGACAAGACGGACGGGATCCTCGGCCGCGAGAGCACGCAGCTCGTCGCCGCCCCGGTAAAGCAGCTCGCGAAACGAGCCCCGGGGCAGTACATCGAGAATCGTATCGACGGCCTCGATGGCGATGCGATGGTCCTTCTTCTCGGCGAGATCGACGCATACTTGACCGAGGAGAGGGTCGACAGAAAGCACCTCGCCGATCCCCCACCCGGACTCGTGATACACCACGGCACCGGGCTGAAAACGCATCAGACAATCGAATCGTGACAGCGCGAGAATCGGATCGGCTGTCTCCGCAATTCCACTGGCCACGAAGAAAGCGCGCTCCGAGGTCGTCGGCCCGTGACACTCGTGGAAGCGCTCGACGTACTCGACGAGAAAATCGCGATTACCGGGCGTCGACCGCAGCAGCATCTCCGCCAATCGCAGCCGTGTCGTCGGCTCTACACTGCCGTCCCCTTCGACGGCGCTGGCGAGCAGATCGAGCAAAGGGCCCGCTCGACCGGAAAAACCCCTCCGGATCAGCTCGCCGGCCGCCCCCAAAAGCCCATCAGCCTGCCCGCTGGAGAGCACGTCGCTGTCCACCAAGTCCATCCAGACGCGCTCGAGCTGGTCGAAGTTCTTCTCGTCAAGTAACTTGTGGATTTCGAAAAGCTTGGGGTCACCGCTGGGAGCGTCAGCCAGCTCTTGCATGAAAGACCTCTCAGTACCTTCGAGAGAACGCAAATCACACGTGGACGCAAGAAATTCAGCAAGTCGGCGATTACAACGGTTGCCGCTGTGGAAAGCAAGTCTGGAGACATTCCTTATCTCGGCTGTCAAGGACGTTCGACCGGACCCCGGACGGTCCGGGGACCGGTCAATTCGGCGCGAACGCGACCGTCACGACCGAGCTCTTCGTTGCCGGAACTCGACAACGCACCGAGTGGCCTGCGTTCTGGCGTCTCGATGTAGGACGGAATGGCTCGCCCCCGCATCCGGATCGCGTCTTCGACAGGCTGTTGACCGTCGAATGAAGTTCCGGTATCCCGACCCGTTCTCGGCCGCCTGCACGGCGGCCAGATCCGGTGCGTGTTTCGAACCCGAACTCCGCTCACCGACTCCGATTCACAGCGGCAGCAAAACATGGAATCGAGAATCCACCGGGAACCGGAGGATGAGCCCCCGACATGATCCCCAGAATCCACGCACACGACCTCGTGCGCAAGAGCGGCAGCAAGGCGGTCATCTTCGACATGGACGGTGTCCTGGCCGACACCGAGGAGTACCACGTCGAAGCCTGGGCAGCGCTCGCACGCGCGCACTCGTTGTACCCCGACGGAGCCGAGCCGGGCAGCCCCGGCGGCGAGGCAGCGTTGACGGTGATCCGGAGCACCTTCGGCCAGACGAATGACACGATCATCCCGCTGCTCTGGCGCCACGCCGGCCGTGGACCCGTCGACGATGTCGCCGAGCTGAGCCGCGAGAAGGAGACCTTGTATCGCAACGCCGCGCGTGGACGGGTTCGGCCGATGAAGGGAGTCGACCGGTTCCTGCGCTGGCTCCGCGCCAACGGCGTTCCGACGGCGATCGGCACCTCCGGTCCTGCCGCCAACGTCGAATTCCTCCTCGCGGAGTTCGGCTGGGAAGGCCTCTTCACGTCGCTGATCCACCGCCAGCGTTTCGCGGCCGGCAAGCCGGCTCCGGACTGCTTCTTGAAGGCGGCCGACGAGCTTCGTGTTCGGCCGCGTCGAGCGATCGTCTTCGAGGACTCGATCCACGGGCTCCTCGCCGCCCGTCAAGGGGGCTTCTGGCCGGCGGCCATCGCCGGCACGCACACGGAGACCGAGCTTCTTCCCTACTCCCGATGGGTATTCCGGGACTTTCGCGAGGTTTCTTGTTAGGCTGGTGGTTTTGTTTTAGTCACCCACGGCCAAGAATCACCCACGCAAGGATAAGCAAGGTCCATGGCCATTCGTGTAGGAATCAACGGCTTCGGACGGATTGGTCGCAACGTGTTCCGGGCCCTTTCGACACGTCCGAACGTCGAAGTCGTAGGAATCAACGACATCACGAGTCCCGACACCCTCGCCCACCTTCTGAAGTACGACTCCGTGACGGGTCGCTTCGAGAAAGAGGTGTCAGTCACCGATAACGGACTCCGAATTGGAGACACGACGGTGACCGTTACGGCGGAACGCGACCCGGCAGCGCTTCCCTGGGGAGAGATGGAGGTTGACGTCGTCGTCGAGTCGACCGGCATCTTCAGGTCGCGTGAGCAGGTACAGAAACACCTCGACGCCGGTGGCAAGAAGGTGATCCTCACCGTTCCGCCCAAGGGCGATCTGGACAACATGGTCGTGCTCGGCGTCAATCACGACACGATCACTCCCGATCAGAAGATGGTCTCGAACGCGTCGTGCACAACGAACTGCCTTGCCCCGGTCGCGAAGATCCTCAACGACGCCGTCGGACTCGAGAAGGGCGTCATGACGACGGTTCACGCCTACACCAACGATCAGGCGATCGCCGACCAGCCACACAGCGATCTGCGTCGTGCGCGTGCCGCCGCACAGAACATCATACCGACGTCGACAGGAGCCGCTCGCGCGGTCGGCAAGGTGCTGCCGGAACTCGACGGCAAGCTCGACGGTCTGGCGTTGCGCGTACCAGTCCTCAACGGCTCGATCGTCGACCTCTCGGCCGAGCTTCAGAAGGAGGTAACCGTCGACGAGATCAACGCCGCCGTGAAGGCGGCTGCAGACGGCTCCTTCAAGGGCATCGTCCAGTACACCGAGGACCCGATCGTCTCCAGCGACATCATCATGAACCCCCACTCGGCGATCTTCGACGCCAAGGCGACCCTCGTTCTCGGCGGCAAGGGCAAGTTGGTGAAGATCTTCGCGTGGTACGACAACGAATGGGGCTATTCGAGCCGCGTCTGCGACCTCATCGAGAGACTCTCGTCCTGACGACGGAATGAACGCCGCCCGTCCCACCGAACCCGCGGCGAACCGAAGAGCATCGATCTCGACCATCGGCTGCGACATCGGAGGGACGGCGACCAAGGTCGTCCGGCTGCGGCGGCTACGTATCGTCGAGAGCCTCGAAATCCCGAGCCGCTGCCAGACCGGCCCCCGCGACTTCGTCGACCGCCTTGTGAGGGCGCTCGACCCTCTGCAGGGCGACGTGATCGGCGTCGCGGTCCCCGGATTCCTGGACGACCGCCGCCGCAAGATCGTCCGACTGTCCCACCTTCCAGCTCTCGACGGGGTATCGCTGGCGGCACGGCTCGAGAGGCGCCTCGGCCGCAAGGTGATTCTCGACGCGGACACGAACGCCGGCGCCGTCGGCGAGGCCCGTGCCGGCGCCGCGCGGGGCATCGAGCGCGTGCTTTACGTCACGATCGGCACCGGACTCGGTGCCGCCCTCACCGTGGACGGCTCTCCCCTTCGAGTCAGCCGCCATACGGTCGGACAGATCGCCCACATCCCGCTCGGACCGCGGCGCGCGGACGAGGCCGAGCGACTCCTCTGCGCCCGGGGAATCCTGCGCCGCTATCGGCGAGCCGGCGGCAGACGAAACGTGAAGAGCACGCTCGAGCTCCAACAACTCGCCCGGGCCGGTGACAAGCTCGCACTCTCGACCTGGCACCAGACCGGCGAGCTGCTCGGGTCGCTGCTGCTGATACTCGTGCCACTCTTTCAGCCGGACGCCGTCGTCATCGGTGGTGGCGTCTCGGGCGCTGAAGATCTCCTTCTCGACCCGACACGCCGGATCCTCAACCGCACGACACCATGCAAGGCGAGGGAAGCGCTCCCTCTCCATGCCGCGAAGCTGGAGCGCCTCGCCGGAGCGGTGGGCGCAGCGCTCCTGGCGCGCGATCGCTGAACGCCGGAAGACGGGGAGCTGAGGCTCCCCGCCAGACGAACGAGAGCCCGAGCGCCCTCCGGGCCAGAAGAAGATACAGCGATCCTCCGTCGACGATGGCGCCTCAGCAATCCCCGTACTCGCACTCGACGAGCGTGTCGTCCGTGGGGTCGGGACCACACTCCACGGGTCCTGGCTGCGGGGGCGGCGACCCGCCGAGAAACAGGTAGCTGAACAGATTGACGGCGTCACTGAGCTCGATCGCCGCGTTGTCGTCCGAATCAGCCGCGTCGAGGCAGACCGGCGCCGGCCCCCCGGAAAAGAGAAAGTTCAGGACGAAAACCCCGTCCGAGATGTCGGTGACGGCGTCAGCGGTGGGGTCTCCGCGCCGGAACTCGGCGCCTCCATCGCAGGCATCCTGCGGTTCGACGTTCGGCGCCTCCGGGGTCGACTCTTCAACGATCACGAAGGTGCCGCTCGGATCGCCGTCGGGAACCAGCGACAGTGACTGATCGGGACGGACGTCCGCTGTCGGCAGCCCCTGCGGGTTCTCTCCCGGCGTGAACCCGCAGAGATCCGGAGGGCTGCCAAAATCGACGCCATGAATGAGCCCGAAGCCGCCGGCCTCGTCGTCGTAAAGGAAGAGCTGGTCCCCGTCGGCATTCACCGCGAAGCTGGCGTGGAACTGTGGTGGTTCTCGCTGCATGGATAGCACGTTCGGATCCGGACACTCCCAGAAGCAGGGCGGGTCGAGACGGTCCGGATTCGGACACTTCGAGCCATCGCGGTCGAGCCAGACGATCACGTAGGCTCCGGGGGGAATGATCGAGCCTACGGGGAACCTCCAGGTCTGCGGCTGAAAGAAGCTGTCGGACAAATAGCAGCCCGAGATGTCGACGGCGACTTCCGCCGAGTTGTGAAGCTCGACGAAGTCCTCGTCCTTGTGACAGCAGTCCTCGTCCGCCAGGACGTCACAGCCGTCCGGAAGCTGCTCACACCGGGTCGTCTCGCTCGGGTCGAGCAGTGTGTGCGTCTGCGCCGGAACGACCTCGTTGACGACGATCGCCCCCTTGTTACCCGCGGGCACGTGCTCGACCTTGTACGTGGATCGAACGCTGCACGAGATATAGCGCCCGCTGACAACTCCGGCACCACCACCGTTCGCGAAAAGGAAGTCGTCGTCGTCGTCGTCATCGTCGTCGCCGGGATCCGGAGCGCTGCCGCAGGGCTCATCGTCCACATCTTCAAGACAGCCTGCATCGTCGCCGGGGGAGCCGAACTCTCGATCACAGGGACCGTCACCCTCGCTGTAGCCCACGTCGGTCATCAGGTGACACAGGCGCCGAGGACGTGTCGTCGAAAGGCCGCCCGAGTCCTCCACCCGAAAGTAGAACTCGACACGCGAGCCGGCGGACTGGCCGGGGATGGCGCCGTTCCAGTGCGAGAAGATATCGAGTGGCCGCCCGCGGTCGGACCCGTCGAGCAAGCCGTCGGCCGACTGGCTCGTGTCGATGGTCATCAGAATCGTCTGCTCGGGCCCGAATTCGCCCCCGGACGGCCGCACGCGATAGACAATCTCGACGCGAGCGATGTTCTCAGTCGTCGGCAGACTGTCGTCACGAACCCTCACGGTGAACTCGACCGGCTCGTTCGCAGCCGGAACGTTCGTCGACTCCGCGATACGCGAGAGCGTCGGCTCGAGGTTGTCGGTCCCGAGAGGAGCTCGGTTGCGCGCACCGAGACAGAGGCGATTGGAGAGCTGATTCAACTGGCAGAGACCGGCGGAGTTGACACAGGATCCGAAGGACGAGCGACCGGGTGGATAGTAGACGAACTCCGCGAGGTGGTCCTCCGGTGCAAGCAAGGGCCCACCGGCACCGTCAGGAAAGCGTCCCCACGACACGTCGTTGCCGAGAGGCGGCAGGTAGACCCGGTCCACGGCTTCACGAGGGCCGTCGTCCTCGCCATTTGTCGTCGGCCCCCAGAGCGTGATGACCTCACTGCCGTCACTGCTGATGCTAAACGACGAGTGTGGCTCGCAGAAACCTTCCGCGAGATTCCCGTCGCAGAAGATCGTCATACGACCTCCGGCAGGGATCGTCGAACGCCCCCTCGGAAACACCCAGATCCGTGACGGGTCGAACTCGAGCGTGTCCGACAGAGCGTAAGAGCCCTGTACCGTGGCCTCCCCCAGCGCCAGTTGCTCGTCGGTGTCGTTGTAGATCTCGACCATGTCCGGAAAGCCACCCCGAATGTCCGGGGGACGCTCATTCGAGTTCCTCGCGATCACCTCGTTGATAAGTTGAGCGGACAGCGAGGTGCCGACGAGCACGAGGGTAGCTGCGAGCAGCAGTGTGGCCGTGAGAAGCAAAGTCGGACGCGACCATGTCCGCCACGACAGAGCAGGGCCGCAGTGATCAGGACACGGGATCGGGACTGGGTAGGCAGCCATGGTAGTGCTGTTCTGGAGCGAACTCACGCCTCGCACGACTCGTACTCGCAGTCGCCCAGGCCGTCTTCCGTCGGATCCGGACCGCAGATCGAAGGCCCCGGATCCGGCGGTGGATCGCCGCCGAGAAACAGGTACGCGAAGACCCGCACCGCGTCACTCAGCTCGATCGCGGCGTTGTCGTCGGAGTCAGCCCCGTCCAGACAACCCGGAGCCGATCCGCCGGAGAACAGAAAGTTCAGGATGAACACACCGTCGGAGATGTCCGTGACGCCATCGTCGGTCGCGTCCCCACGACGGAACACCACGTCGAGACAGTCAGCGGAGTTCCCCTCCTTCGGCGTCGCGTTCTGCGTGATGACAAAGCGCCCCGTCGGGTCGCCGTCCGGAATCAACGAGAGCGACTGGTCCGGCAGCAAATCGTTGCGAGGATTGCCGAATGTATCGAAGCTCTCGACGAAGCCGCAGAAGGAGCTCGGATCGCCGAAGTTCAGGCCGTGGATCAGCCCGAAACCGTTCGCCTCGTTGTCGTAGAGATAGATCTGGTCACCGTCGGCGTCGAGCGCGAAGCCGGCATGAAACTCCGGCGGGTCGTTCTGCATCGACAGCGTGTTGGGATCCGGACACTCCCAGAAGCACGGACGATTGCCACGCAGGGGATCGGGGCAGCGACCGCCGTCGCGATCCAGCCAGACGATCACACGCGTGTTCGCGGGGATCACCGCCGAGGACGGAAATTGCCAGCGCCGAGGATCGACACGGCTGTCCGAAAGCCAGAGCCCTTCGACCGCGACGTCTTCGTCCGACGTGTTGAAGAACTCGATGAAGTCCTCGTCGCGTCGGCAGCAGTCCGGATTCGGACTCGGCTGGCCGGCGATGGGCGAGAGACAACCGGGCGTATTCTCGCGGTTCGGGTCGTTACAAGCCCGCTCGGAAAAATCGGTGAGCAAGTCCGTCTGCGACGCGACCACCTCGTTGATCACCAGGCTGGCGACCTCCGCCCGCGGCACGTAACCGACGAAGTAGGTGCTGCGAACGTTGCATGCGATGTAACGCTCGCCCAGAAGGCCTCCGTCAGGGCCCCCATCGCAGCCGGAGCCGTCCGCTGATCGACAGGAGATGCTGTCCTCATCGCGCAGGCAGCCGTTGTCGTCAGCATCATCGTGGTCCGCGTCCCCGCCGCCGAAGTCGCGATCGCAGGGCCCGACGCCTTCGCCGTAAACGTCCATGAGGTGGCAGAGTCTCCGCGGGCGCGTCGCGGAGAGCCCCCCGGCATCAACAGCGCGGAAGAAGAACTCGACGCGGCTGCCGGAAGGCTGACCGGGAATCTCACCGTCCCAGTGAGTGTAGCGGTCGAGCGGTCGACTGGCGCTCGCAAGGACGCCGCTGTCGTCCACACCCCCGGTGTCGAGGAAGCGCATCTCGACCTTGTGCTCCGCTCCCCAGGTCTCGGCTCCGGGCGCCAGCACGCGATAACAGATCTCGACACGATCGATATTGGCGGGCGTGGGAACCCGATCATCTCGGACACGCACCGTGAATCGGACCGTCTCGTCCGGGCCAGGCGCGTTGGTTGTCTGGGCGATGCGGGAAATCCGCGGCGGCAGGTTCCACGAGTCCTGCGGAGCGCGATTCGCCGCGCCGAGGCAGTTGCGACGATTCGACGCGTTGACGAGGCAGATGCCGGCAGAGAGCTGGCAGACGCCAAAGCTCGACTGCCCCGGTGGGTAGAAGACGAAGTGGTCGTAGTGCTCCTCTACCGGAACGTTCGGGCCGCCGGCGCCGTCGGGATAGCGCCCCCACGAGACGTCGCCCTCCGTCGGAGGCAGGTAGACTCGATCAACGACCGAACGCAGGCCGTCACCGTTCTCGTCCGGCCCCCAGAGCACGACCGTATCGCTGCCGTCACTGGCGAGACCGAAGCTGGCGTGAAGCTCGCAAGTTCCCTCGATACTGTTGCCGTCGCAAAAAACCGTCAGACGCCCCCCGGAAGGCATCTGGCTGCGACTCGGGGGAAACGGCCACGCGACGGTCCTGTAATTCTCGAACGCGGGCGACGAGTCTTCCGCCGGCACGCAGGAAAGGTAATAGGTAAGGTCGAGGACGGCGTGTCCCAGATCGATCAGTTCCCCGGTGTCATTGTAGATCTCGACCATGTCGGGGTGTCCACACGCGATGTCCTCCGGCTCCTGCGTCAAGTTGTCCGCGATCACCTCGTTGATGACCAACGCCCGCGCCACCACCGACGCGAACAAGACGATCGCCAAGGCGGTGCTGACGACCGACGCAGCCAGCACCGCCACACCCTCGCCGCAACGCGCCGAGCACGTAGACCGACCTCGCTTCACGTTGATCCTCCGCTCTGAAATCGACGACACCGGAAGGCTTGAGCATTACCGGAACACACCCGCATGCCCGAGCACCCGTCGGACGTCCCTCGTGTCTTGCTGTGCTGTCGTCTGGCCGCGGAGTTTCGGGACCGCGGGGCGTTGAAGACCCTCTCCGACCGTCCGGCCGGCTTCGGACAGCCCACATTCCGGAACAATTATAGAGACGGGCCGGAAGGCTGTCAGAAAAAAACGTTTCCGCCCTTACACAGGCTCCCAGAAAAAACCCAACGACGCGAGCAGAAAGGACTTGTAAAACCCGGACGGACCTGGATTCGGGCTCCCGTCACGCGCCGATCACGAACGCACGCGGCGTGAAGCCAGGCGAGGAGCTGGACCGAAAAACGAGCCGCCGACGGCTTTTTCCTGAACGGGTCCAGGTCGAGCGCCGATATAGGCTGGACGTACAAGGAGTTACGAACTTTCTACGGAAGTGCGAACAGCCGACTCGAAGGGTCCGAAACACCCCCGAGAAGAAGGCGCAACCGGTTTTCTTATTGGAGCGACTGACCATGCCTCAGACCACATGCTCGTCTCGGAGACGCTCGTCTCGGCGACGAACCTCGGCCTCCTCGAAGCGGAATTCGAGCACGAGCGGCAGATCTGCGCCCGTGAGCGCGGCCCGCAACAGGGCGACGCCTGCGGGAAAAAGCGCAGCCCGCAGGACGGTGAGCGCCGGCGCGAGCACCGCCCGCAAGGCCAGCACCGCCCGCAAGGCCAGCACCGCCCGCAAGGCCA
>CAYMLL010000149.1:0-4395 GCA_964390645.1 uncultured Planctomycetia bacterium
CTTCGTGTTTGTCGATCTGCCGGTGTGATCACGGCGCCTCCCAGCCACCGCTGCGGATGTCGAAGCGCGCTCCGTGGCGAGGGCACTCGATCTCGTGGCCGTCGATCGTGCCCTCGCCCAGCGGGCCGTCGTCGTGGGAGCAGCGGTCCTCGACCGCGTAGATCTTGCCGGCGACCTTGCAGATCGCCAGGTAGAGCTCGCCGATCTGCCAGACCCGGGCCTCGCCCTCCGGGATCTCGCTCTGCGTGGTGACCGCGACGCGTTGGCTACCCGCCATCGCCCACCTCCGTGCTCTCCCGATCGACGGAGCCGGCGCGGTTGATCTCGTCGAGGAAGGACGCGCCGAATCGGTCGAAGGTGGCCTCGCCGACGCCCGGGATGAGGCGCAGGCTCGGCTCGTCGCCCGGCTTCTCCCGAGCCATCGTCTTCAGCGTGCGGTCGTTGAAGATGCGGTAGGCGGGAACAGCGAGCTGCTCGGCGATCGTCCGGCGCAGGTGCCTCAGACGCTGGAAGAGCTTCTCGTCGTAGGGGAGGGCATCGTTGCGGGCGGCATCGTCGTCAGAGTATTCGTCCTTCGAGCTCCGGCGTCGCCGCGTGGGTGTCTCCGTCGTCTCGACTCCGGTGGTGATGGCAGGCAGGGGCAGCTCGACGCGCTCCTTGTCGAGCAGCACCCGCGTGCCGCGCGCGGTCATCTGCAGGAGCGGGAAGCGGTCGCCGACCTGGCGTACGCAGCCGACCTCCTCGAGCGTGTCGAGGAGGCGGCGCACCGTCTCCTTGCGGAGCCCCTTGAGGACGCCGTGCGTCGAGAGGCGGTCGAAGCCGAGCTCACGGACCTCCTGAGCTCGCGAGCCCACCAGCATCTGGATGATGCGTTGTCGGCCACACCGTCCCCTGGCGCGTGCAACGCCGCTGAGGATCTTGCGGACGATCTCGACCTCGCGTTCGTTCAGCCGGCGCGGTGTCTCCTGATGACGGCCTTCGCTGTCCTCCGAGCAGCGATCGCAGTGGCCGCACGTGGTCTCGGGAATCGTCTCACCGAAGTGGCGCAGGATGCGATTGCGGCGACATTCCCTGGCTCGTGCGAAGGAGAGCATGTTCTGGAGGCGCTCCTCGTCGCGCAGTCGCCGCTCGTGAAGGGTGGCAAAGTCGATGCCGATCTCGGTGAGCGACTCGCGCTGCGGGGGCAGGCGAATCGCGCGTCCGCGAAAGGGCGGGATGAAGTCGATGAGGTTGTCCTGCACGAACCGGGAGAGCCCCTGACGGAGCGACTCGTACGGCACCCCGATGGTGCTCGCCCAGCGCTCCAGGTGGACGCTGATCGGCTCGTTGTCACTGCGCTGGAAGGCGGCGCGGAGCGCCTCCCAGAGTCGATGGCGTGAGGCCGCGCGTTCGGAGCAGGGATTGTAGGTCCAGTCGCTTCCCCTCGTCGGGCTGATCTCGGCGAGGTTGTCGTAGTGATCGAGACGGGCGAGGGCTCCACCGCGCTCGAGGATTGCCACGGCCGAGCGGAACGCCATCGGATTCGGCTTCTCTGCGAGGAGGCCGGCGTTCTCGAGATGCTCGCCGAGCGTGACGAGGCTACGGAAGATCGGATTCTCCCCGATCGTCCACAGGAAGTGGTGCGAGGCCTCGATCATCCGCCGGTCCGGATTCGAGCCCTCGATGAAGAACTCCTGAAGGCGGCGGTCGGCCTCGGAGAAGAGGAGTGTGCAGGTCGCGGGGAGTCCGTCGCGTCCGGCGCGACCGACCTCCTGGTAGTACGCCTCGATGCTTCCGGGAATGGAGTAGTGGAAGACGAAACGGATATCCGACTTGTCGACCCCCATGCCGAACGCATTGGTCGCGGCGACGCACGGCAGGCGTCCCTCCATGAAGTCTTCCTGCACCTCGCGGCGCTCGTCGTCGTCGAGTCCGGCGTGGTAGGCGCGACACAGCGGTCCGTCGACGTGCTCCCTGCCCGGGAGATCGATCCCACACACGAACTCCGCGACCTGCGCCGCCTGACGCCTTGTGCCCACGTAGACGATTCCCGCGGGAGGCGAGCCGGCGTCCTGTGTCAGAAGGCGCAGCGACCTCTCGAGGTGCTCGCACTTCTGCGCGTACGTGCCGGCCTTCGCGACGCGGTACGAGAGATTCGGGCGCTCGAAGCCGGTGACGATCCGCTCGGGCGTCTGCATCGCGAGCTCGCGGATGATGTCGTCCTGCACCTCGCGCGTGGCGGTCGCGGTAAGAGCGATCGCCGGGACCCTCCCGAGCGTCTCGCGGATTTCGCGGAGCTTCCGGTAGTCCGGCCGGAAATCGTGCCCCCACTGCGAGATGCAGTGAGCTTCGTCGACCGCCAGGAGGGAGACGTCGACCGCGGCGAGCGCACGTCGGAAGGAGTGGTTGCGGAAGCGCTCCGGGGCGACGTACACGAGGCGGTACTCGCCTGCTCGCATCGCGTCCAGGCGCTGCCACTGCTCCTGGTGCGAGATGGAGCTGTTGATGAACGTCACCGGCACGCCGCGGATCGCCAGCGCGTCGACCTGGTCCTTCATCAGGGCGATCAACGGCGAGACGACGATAGTCGTTCCCGGGAGGACCAGGGCCGGCACCTGATAGCAGAGTGACTTGCCGCTGCCTGTCGGCATGATCACGAGACAGTCGCGCGCCGCGGCGACCGCCTCCAGCGCGGAGACCTGGCCGTCGCGAAAGCCGTCGAAGCCGAAGGTGTCGCCGAGGACCTCTCTGGAGCGCGCGAGAAACTCGGCGGGAGTGCCGGGGATGACCGGCGCGTGGGGCGTCACCGAGACCTCTTCCGTGGTTCTCTTCATGGACTCCCTTCCGTGGGGCGGAAGGGGGTGGCAGGGGCTTCCGGACGGCCGGGAGTATAACCCTCGGCGGCGGCCGAGACAACTTCAGGCACCTGCCCCGTCGTGACCCTCGACGTCGCCTGCGGACCCGGTCGAGCCCGACGATGGCGTCGAGAGCCGACGCCGGTTTGCGAGGATCCCAAAGCGTGCTTGTCCAGACGGTGAACCGGGACCTACAATCCCTCTGGCGGCGCCTTCCGCGCGCCGTCGTCCGGAAGCTACCAATCGCTGGAAGGTCTTCTCATGTCGGATCGTGTCAAGGTCGCGTTTCACGGCGGTCTCCCGCTCTCCGCTTGCCTCGTCATGGCGTCGTGGGTCCTTCCGGAGCTGGCCATCGGCCGCGGAGGCGAAGGTCGAGCGAAGGAGATCAGTCGCGCGCTGGTCACCCAGGTGCAGAGGGGGACGACCGCTTCGATCGGCAAGGCGCTGCGGGCGTACAACGGTGTCGAGCGCGCTCGAGAGATCAGCGACTCCGGTCGTCACGCGATTCACCGGGCGCTCGTCCGGGAGCTGAGGAGGTCGGACAGCGCGACGGTCGCGAAGGTTGCGAGGAGTCTGCTGCGAAGGAGCGCCTCGACGAGCTTTCCGGCCCAGGTCGTCGTGCTCAAGGCCGTGGCTCGGTCGACGGGAGAGGTTGCGGAGAAGGCCCTCGTCGACCTCTTTGTCGGCGCGGCGAAGCACAAGGACCGTCGCCTGGCGACGTGGGCCGTGCGGCTCTTCGCGGACACCCGGAGCGTCGCGGCGATCGACGTCCTGATCGATCTCCTCGCGGCCGAGGAAAGGTCAGGTCGCTACTTCGGTGACCTTGCCAGCGTGATCCAGGGCGAGCTCTACCGCGTGCTCGGATCGATCGCGACGGGTGACGCGTACTCGATCAAGAAGAGCTGGGAGAAGGCGGGCAAGAAGATCCCGAAGAAGCCGGATTACACCGTCGACGGAGCCGCCGGGGGCGGCGGCCGGACGGTCTTCTTCGGCGATCGGCTGTCGACGCGGGCGGTCTTCTGCATCGATATCTCCTCGAGCATGAAGGGCGAGGTGAAGACCGGGAAGGGGGCTGCCGCCCCGAAGGTCGATATCGTCAAGGGGGAGCTCGAGAAGGCCGTCGGCGGTCTGACGCCCGAGAATCGCTTCAACATCATTGCGTACGACGGCAAGTGCAGCCCGTGGCGGGATCCCGGCAAGCTCCTCAGGGGCTCCAGGAGCGTCGTCACCGCAGGCAAGGCCTACGCTCGCTCGCTCCAGACCGGGTCCGGGACCAACATTCACGACGCGATGGTCGCCGGGCTCGCGGTCTCCGGCGTCGAGACGATCTACCTGCTGTCGGACGGCGCACCGTCGGTCGGCGGCAACCCCGACCAGGTCCGCCAGCGGGTCGGCGCCCTCAACTACCTGCGTGGCGTGCGCGTCGTCACCTACGGCTTCGCCGGCTCGGACGAGAAGCTGATGCGTGATCTCGCGCACTCGCACTGGGGCTGGTACCGGGCCCTGAACGACTGACCCGCACTCCTGGACGGACATCTCCGGAGAGACATCTCCGGAGAGA
>CAYMLL010000149.1:4495-18132 GCA_964390645.1 uncultured Planctomycetia bacterium
ACTCCTGCGAGACTCCTGCGAGACAGACGGGGAGGGCGCCGCGTCCGCGGCTAGTCGCCCTTGCCGGCCTGTTGCTTCAGCTGGGCGATGATGCGCGGAATGTTGTTCGCGATCGCGCTGGTCGGGGCGAGCTTCTCCGCGGTCTCCAGGTTCAGGATCGCTCCCTCCACGTCTTTCTTGACGTAGAGAATGCGCGCCTTGAAGTAGTACGCCTTCTGCTTCGCCTCGTCGTTCGCCACGCCGCTCTTGACGAACTTGTCGATGATCCGGAGGGCCTCGTCATTCTCGCCGGCCGCGAGCGCCGCTTCGATCTCGCCGAGAGCCAGACGCGCACCGTACTTGGCCTTGAGGCCGGCCTCGTTGTTCTTGTCGAGGGCGATGATCTTCTTCATCACGTCCTCGTAGCCGACCAGCACGTTTTGACGTTCGAGCTGCGTCAGCGCGGCGTCGAGGTGCTTCGCCTTGTCGATGTCGTTCTTCTCGGATTCCGCCTTCGCGAAGCTCTGATCGCGCGCCGTCTTCGCGTCACGTTTCTTCGCCAGGAGCTCGAGATACGCCTGGGGTCCACCGGGCTGGTAGCCGGCGCGGCCGTACGGGCGTCCCAGGGCGTCGGTCAGCAGGATCGTCGGGAATCCCTGGATCCTGAACCGCTTCTGGAGCTCGTCGTTCTGCTTCTTCAGGTCCGGCGCGAGCTTCGTCTTGCGCGGAAAATCGAGCTCGAGGAGAACGAAGTGCTTCGGGGCCTCCTTCTTGAAGTCCTTCTTCGAGAAGACCTCGTTGTCGAGGCGGATGCACCAGCCACACCAGTCCGAGCCGGTGAAGTCGATCAGGATGTCCTTCTTTTCCTTCGCCGCGGTCTTCTTCGCCTCCTCCCAGTTCGTGACCCAGCCTTCGGCTCCGTTGACGCGACTGACCAGCGCGGTCATCGCGAGCAAAGCCAGCGGGACGATCGCGCGCTTGCTCGGCATGTTCTCGAGGCTCCTGTCTGTCGGGTGGGAGATGTGCCCGCGTGAAAACGGTGGGGCCGGGGACAAGGTGAACTGTTCGTTGTATCGAAGACAACCTTCGATCGCCAGGCGAATCGTGCAAAATACCGGTTCCTGCCAGCTTCGGGCCACCACCCGTGGGACGGCCCGAAGCTGACGGGGATTCGATCCGGGGTCGCGTCGCCGGGGTCGTTCCGGCCGCGTTGTCCAGGGTCTGTCGACCGCAGGAGTTCGCGTCATGTGCCGCTTCTCTCCGTCCAGAGGCCTGCAGCCGGGTCTGTTGCTCTTCAGCGCGCTCTTCGGCCTCTGTGAGTCGGCGGTCGGGCCGGCGCGGGCTTCGGGCCGTGTCTCGTCAGCCGCCGGGAGTGGCGAGGAGCCCGACTCGGCTGCCGACGGCGTCTGGACGCGCCATACGATCGACCGGTCCTCGCGGGGAGCTGACGGCGTGCGCCTTGCCGACGTCGATCGCGACGGTCGTCTGGACGTCGTCACCGGCTGGGAGGAGGGCGGCCGCGTTCGCGTCTACCTGCAGCCGCCAGCGAGCGCTCTTCGCCGGACGTGGCCGGCGGTCACCGTCGGTGAGGTGCGCTCGCCGGAGGATGCGGTCTTCGTCGATGTGGACGGCGATGGCGCCGTCGACGTCGTCTCGAGCTGCGAAGGTCGCGAGCGCACGATGTTCATCCACTGGGCGCCGTCCGCACGCGAGCGCTTTCTCGACGCGAAGGCGTGGAAGACGGATGCGATCCCGGTGACGCGCAACGCCCGCTCCTGGATGTTCACCCTGCCGATGGACGTAGACGGGCGTCACGGCATCGATCTCGTGACCGGGTCGAAAGGTGGTGGAGCCGTGGTCGGCTGGCTCGAGGCGCCGGCGACCCCCCGCTCCGTCGCTGGGTGGAAGCACCACGTACTGCGACCGGCCGGCTGGATCATGTCGATCCGCACGGTCGACCTCGACGCGGACGAGGACCCGGACATCCTCGTCTCCGATCGTCGGGGTGAGCGTGCGGGTGTCTTCTGGCTCGAGAATCCGGGAGTCGATGCCGTGCGCCGCGGAGCGAAGTGGACCGAGCACGCGGTGGGTGAGGATCTCGGCGAGGTGATGTTCCTCGACACCGGCGACCTCGATGGTGACGGGCGGCGCGACATCGTCTGCGCGGTGAAGGGACGCGGCATCGCTTATCTGCGCGCGACCGGTGTCCGGGCGTCTCCGTGGAGCGTGCACCGCGTGGCGTTGCCGCCCGGGTGCGGCACCGCCAACGCCGTCGCCATCGGCGACCTGGACGTCGACGGGCGGCGCGACATCGTCTTCAGCTGCGAGGGGGCGAAGGGCGAGAGGTCCGGCATGCGCTGGATGTCCTTCGACGGCTCCGCGACGTCCGGTCGGTGGCGGGATCACGAGATCGGCGGACCCGAGGGCGTCAAGTTCGACCGCATCGAGCTCGTCGATCTGGACGGCGACGGCGATCCGGACGTGGTCTCGTGCGAGGAGCGCGACAATCTCGGCGTCTTCTGGTACGAGAACCCGACACGCGGGGGTTGAAAGCGGGTCGCGGAGGCGCCTGGCCGGAATTCGATGGGAGCATCGGTTTTCTGACTGATCGACGAGGACCGGTACGTAAACTCCTGGTCTCGAGCGCTCGACAGAGCCGAAATGGCCAACGATTCCTCCGAGGGGCTCAACATGGTACGGACCGACGACCCTTCCCCCGACTCGATTCCCTCCTCGCCCCTCGACATCTACATCGTCGCGCTGATCATCGCCCTGCTGCCACTCTCTGCGCCCGGGCTCCACGCTCAGGCGGAGTTCGTTCGCGGCGACATCAACGCCGACGGTCAGCTGTCGATCGCCGACGCCACGATGTGGTTTTGTGTAATTTTCTGCGACTTCTGGCCGGTGAGCTGCGCCGACGTCGCCGACGTCGACGACAACGGAAGCGTCGATCTCGGCGACCTCGCTCTCACCTGGAGCTTTCTCTTCGGGCCGTCCGACCCGGCCTCCACGATCCCGGCGCCGGTTCCCGGGCCGGGTCTCGACCCGACGGAAGACGGGCTCGGCTGCGAGAGTCAAGAGGTGATCGCGGTGATCGAGGGCGACGATCGTCTGTCGCTCGATTCCGTCGGCGGCGCGCCGGGCAAGCTCGTCCGTGTACCGCTGCGCCTGACGACGTCGGTGGTCACCGGGGGTCTGCAGGTCGCCGTGCGCTTCGATCGCACCCTCTTCACGCCCGTCGACCTCACCGCGCTCGAGGAAATCGAGCGTCTCGAGCTGATAAAGGGCGGAACCGTGCTCGACGACGACCGGGGGACGCGGTCGCTGTCCTTCATCGACCAGCGCAGCACCGATGATCAGGACGTCCTCTGGGTCGGCTATCTCTACGGTCTCCTTCCTCCGGAGGTCGTCGGTCCGGGGGAGGACCTGCACGTGCTCAACATCCCGGGGTACGTCTCGCCCGACGCCAGAGCCGGCGACGTAATCCCGCTGGAGCTCGTCGAGCTCGTGGAGATGGACGGCCTGACGATGCACAGCGAGGTCGCCGCCGGATGGCGCGCGCGTCGCGTCATCGACCTCGGAGAGGGCTCGATCACCGTCGCCGAGGCCTTCGTCCGAGGCGACGGCAACGTCGACGGCCGCATCGATCTCTCGGATGCGATCCACACCCTCCGGACGCTCTTCGTGGGAGACGCCGTGATCGACTGCCTCGACGCGGCGGACTTCGACGACGATTCGAGCGTCGACGTCTCCGACGCCAATCTCGACTCTCGACCGCCTTTTTCTCGGCGGCCGCGGACCAGCCGCTCCCTATCCCGCGTGCGGTGCGGATCCGAGCGACGACTCGCTCGATTGCGTGTCCTATCCGCCTTGCGATTGAGGAGATCTCCTCGGGCGGGGCGCACTGCCGCCGGCGGGGCTCGGGTCGCGTCGGGCTTCCGACGCGCCGGGCCTTGACACGACGGCCCTCGTCAGGTCTCATCTCGCTGCTCGTGCCGGACGTGGTGGTGGCGGATCTTCCCTGCGACGAAGGGCGGCGTCCTCTTGGCTGGCTTCCCTTCGACCGGCGCGGTCCCGGAGTGGGCCTCCCGGAGTGGAGGCGGCTGTCCCGAAGCGAGAAGAGCCCGTGGAACTTGCGCAGATCGTCATTCTCGTCTACGCCGCCCTGATGATCCTCGGCGGCTTCATGGGCTACAAGCTGGCCAGGTCCAAGGCCTCGCTGATCTCGGGATTGGCGAGCGGCGGCGTGCTGCTCGTCGCGCTCGGGTGGTCCTTCGGTAATCTGCAGGCCGGTACGTGGATCGGTATCGCCGTCAGCGCGGTGCTGACCCTGGTGTTCTTTCTGCGGGTCAAGAAGACCAGGAAGGTCATGCCGTCCGGCATGCTGCTCGTTGTCAGTTTCGCGGCGCTGGGGGTGCTGCTCTACGCGGTGATCACGGAGGGGAGCGCGGCGTGAGGCCGGGACGGAGGCGATGAAGAAGGGTCAGATCATCTTGCTCGTCTACGCGGCCATCGTCGCCGCGGGCGGCTCGTCGGCGTACTTCTCGAAGGGCTCGATGCCGTCGCTGATCGCCGGCCTCGTCTGCGGTGGGCTGCTCGCGGCGAGCTACCTCGTCTCGCGTGCGAGGCTCGCGGCAGGATACGGGTCCGGCATCGTCGTCACCCTCGCGATGTGCGTCACCTTCGCCATCCGCTGGGAGAGCTCGGGGAAGATGATGCCTTCGGGGATGCTCTTTATCCTGAGCGTGGTCGTCCTCCTCCTGATGCTGACGGTGGGAAGGAAGGAGCTGGCGGGCGGCGCGGACGGCGGCGACTCGAGAAAGTCCTCGAGCGACCCGAACGAGTCCTAGAGCGTCTCGAGCAGCGAGGCGTCGTGATCGGGCAGTCGCTTCAGGAAGCGTCGCAGATCGTCCGCCAGGGGCGCGAAGATCTCGAGACGCTCACCCGTTCTCGGGTGGTCGATCTCGAGTCGTGACGCGTGCAGGAACAGGCGTGGCAGCCCGTACTCCTCGCGGAAGAAGGTGTTGATCCGGCCCTTGCCGTAGCTCGTGTCACCGATGAGCTGGTGCGCGAGGTGCGAGAGGTGCCGGCGGATTTGATGGCGTCGGCCGGTGTGGATACGAACGCGCAGCAGCGAGCAGCGCGAGAGCTCCGCAATCTTCTCGAAGCTCGTGTGCGCCTCCTTCTTGACGCCGTTGTCCGCCGTCAGCGGGCGTCGCGTCTCGCCCTCGGCGGGAGTACCGCCACGTACGAGCGCCAGGTACTCCTTGCGCGTGTTCTTCCTCGCCATCATCGCCTGCAGATCGCGCGCGTCCTCGCTCGAGAGCGCGAAGGCGATGGCCCCCGAGACCGCGCGGTCGAGGCGATGCACCGGAAAGACGTGGAGGTCGAGCTGGTCGCGCAGCTCCTGCAGCAGGAATACCGTGTCGGACGACTCCTTCGTGCGGTGAACGAGCAGGCCGCCGGGCTTGTTGACGACGACGACGTGCTCGTCGCGATGGAGCACCTCGATCCCGGGGCCTCGCGGGGTGGTCACGCCTGCTCTCCCCCCAGCGAGTCTCGTACGTCCGTCGGCAGGCGCTTCGGCCGGCCATTCTCGCCGAGGCTCGCGAGCACGGTGTGGCCGGTCGCGAGGAGCCTGTCGTCGGACGCGCGCGTGACGCGGTACTCGAATCGCAGGCGGACGCCGGTCGATGCGGTGAGCGTCGTCTCGATCAGCAGCTCGTCGTCGTAGCGAGCGGGTTCGTGGAAGCACGCGTCGACCTCGACCACCGGAAGGCGGACGCCGCGCGCTTCGAGATCCGCGTAGGACATGCCGTACTTGCGGATCAGGTCGGTGCGGCCGATCTCGAAGTAAGCGAAGTAGTTGGCGTGATAGACCATGCCCATCTGGTCGGTCTCGCCGTAGCGGACACGCGTGTGGGTGGTCGACGTCCGGGGAAGGGTCGGGTCCGACATCGGGAGTTCGGTTCGGCTCAGCGGTTTTCCGGCGCTCCGGAGGGCTCCATCTCGACGCGAGCGATCGCCGCCGTCTTGCCGGGGACCGGCGGCGTCATGTGTCCGTCAGGAAGCACCTGGAAGAGCTCCGGCTTGAAGTTCTCTACGAAGAGACGGGCGACATCCTCGTCGACGATGTGCAGACGGCCACGCTTGTGCCAGTAGAGGGTCTCGCCGTCCACTGTCGTGACGCGGATCTTGAATCGCCGGGCGGTGCCCGCGGCGGTGGTACCCGCGCGAAGGCGGTCACCTCTCTGGAAGATACCCATCGCGGCGCTCGTTCGTGGCCGGTGGACCGTGAAGCTCCGGGTTGACCCCGAAGATCCTATCATGGGCCGCGCGACCGGAGTAGCCTGTCGGCTCGAACCGAGGCCCCGACCGGGGACGGGGGGAGCGAGATTGAGCCCGAACGACCTGCTGCTCCACTTCGAGTCCAGGTACGACGACATGCTCGCCGAACTCGGGGAGCTGGTCGCGATCGAGACGCCGTCTCACGACGCTGGCGCGATCTCCCGGTTCGTCGGCCGCTACCGTACGGCTCTGGAGGACGTCGGGCTCGCGTGCCTCGAGCATCCGACGCCGCACGGTCCGTGCCTGAGCGCGGAGCTGCCGGGTGAGGATCCGGCCGTCGTGCTCGTGGGTCATTCGGACACGGTCTGGCCGCTCGGCGCGGTCGCCGATCGGCCGCCGACCCTCCGGGACGGCAAGCTCCTCGGTCCGGGCGTCTACGACATGAAGGGCGGGCTCGTCCTCATCCTGGCCGCACTCCGTTTCCTCGCGGAGCACCGTGTCGAGCTGCGTCGGCGTCTGGTGGTGTTTCTCGCCTGCGATGAGGAGAAGGGCGGCGTCTCGTCGCATCCGTTGATGGATCAGCTACTCGCGACGGACGCGACGGTCCTCGTGCCCGAGCCTCCCTGTCCGGACGGCTCGGTGAAGATCGAGCGCAAGGGCGTCGGCATCTACACGATTTGCATCGGCGGCCGGGAGGCGCACGCCGGCGTCGAGCCGCAGAAGGGCGTCAGCGCCATCGAGGAGATGTCGCGCCTGGTGCTCGATCTGCACGCCTGGAACGATCCGTCGCGGGGCATCTCGCTCAACGTCGGCAGGGTTGATGGCGGCACCGCGAGCAACGTCGTCGCGGGTGAGGCGAGCTGCGACCTCGATGTCCGGTTCGCGCGGCCCGAGGACGGTGAGGACTTGCACCGGCGAGTCCTGGCGCTGCGCCCATCGCACCCCGAGGCGGCCATCGACATCGACGGCGGCGTCCTCTTTCCGCCGCTCGTGCCCACTGCGAAGAGCCGTGAGCTCGCCTCGATGGCCTGCGACCTCGCCCTGGAGCTCGGTGTCGAAATCGGCTCCGGCAGCTCCGGCGGCGGCAGCGACGGCTCCTATCTGGCCTCCCGTGGCCTGACGGTCATCGACGGCCTCGGGATCGACGGAGCCGGCGCGCACGCCACCAGCGAGCACATCGTGGCTGACCGCATCGCGTTTCGGGCCGCGCTGATGACGGGACTCGTGCTGGCGCTTGACGAGCGGCGAGGCTGAGTCGCGAGCAGCCGGAGATCCTCCGGGTGAGTGTGCGGCGACCGGGGAAACGGACCTGCGCCGAGGCGCTCCCGGAGTCTCGGCCGTCGAGACAGCCGTGGTCAGCGGCCGCTGCTCTCTCCGCTCAGCGATCGGAGCCCGGCTCGGTAGTCCGGGTATCGAAGCGTCACCCCGAGCTCCTCGACGACCTTTCGTCGGCTGATTCGCTTGCCACGATCGCCGTCGTCCATCAGCTCCGGCGGCTCGACTCCGGCGAGCTCCGCGGCGTGGGTGTAGAACTCGCCCCGCGTCACGGGAAGGTCGTCGACTCCGAGGTAGATCTCGCCTTCTCGTCCGGCGATCGCGGCAGCAGCGACGAGCTCCGCCGCGTCGTCGATGTGGATCCAGCCCATGTACGCGTCGCGGCCCTTGCGGAGGCGCTCCCGGAAGCCTGGCCGTGTCAGCCACTCCAGCGGCGAGCGACCCGGTCCGTAGAGCCCCCCGAGGCGCACGATGATCGCGCCACGCTCGAGCAGCCGGCGCTCGCCTTCGCGGATCGAGATGTGGGGCTCGCGCTGCGGATCAGCGGGGCTCGACTCGTCGAGCAGCTCGCCGCCGCTCTGGTGGTAGACGCCGGTCGAGGAGACGTGGAGGAAGCGCGTCGTCGGTGTTGTACCGAGCGCTTCGAGGCAAAGAAGCGGACCGTCGAGGTACGCGGGTCGAGGGTCGCGACCTCTGCCGGCGGCGACGCTGTAGATGACCACGTCGCCTCGTAACCTCGCCAGCACCGAGTCGTCGAGGGACTCGACATCGAGGAGTGCTGCGTCGACGCCGAGCGATTCGAGCTCGTCGATTCGATCCCGGGTGCGCGTCGTCCCGGTGACGCGGTAGCCGCGTTGCGCGAGGATGGGCGCGACGCGCACACCGAGGTAGCCGCATCCGATAATCAGGGCTGATCCGGGCTCGTCGTTCATGCTGTCGGGCGGGTTCTCACGGCCAGAGGATTCGTCGAGAGGTGTCACTTCCGACGGCTCACGATCCTGCTTTCACGAGCGAGTGTCCGCCCCGTCAGGGGGAGGCTGCGACCACGACCTCGGTCCTCCACGCGCGCCGGTCCCATCTCGGCGCAGAGACTCTGCCGGCTGCCGGTACCGCGGCCGTGTCTTCGTCGGCTCGCGTCCGCTCGTTCTTCCAGAGTTGTACTCGCAAACGGTCCGGGGTTAGAGTGGGCGCGATCCAGGAGCCCGAGGAGACCTTGCTCGATGGACGGACTGTACCCTTGGTTCCACGACCTCAACAAGATCGATCGGCTTCCGGAGGCGGTGGTCGGTCTGATCTGCCTCCTCTCGTCGGTGTTCTGCGGCGCGTTCATCGGCCTCGAGCGTCAGCGTCGGGAGAAGCCCGCCGGCCTGCGTACGGTGATCCTCATCACCCTCGGATCGACCATCTTCACGCTCGTCTCGTTGATGCTGGCGCGGAGCAAGCCGATCGCGGATCCGGCGCGGCTCGCGTCTCAGATCGTTCCCGGCATCGGGTTCCTGGGTGCCGGCGCGATCATCTACGCGCGGGGTCATCTCATCGGTCTCACGACCGGCGCCACGATCTGGGCCTGCGCGGCCGTCGGTGTCACGATCGGCAGTGGCTACGTCGCGGCTGGAGTCTTCTTCACGGTCGTCATCTTTCTGACACTGACGGTTCTTCAGAAGGTGGAGATCCTCCTCGGCGGCCGTTGTGAGCACGCCACGTTCACGGTGCGCTACCGTCCCGATTGCGGCAAGACCTGGGTACGGCTGCAGCATGTGCTCGATCGCTTCAATCTCGAGGATGTCGCGGTGCGTCACGTCTCGGCGTCGGGGGAGGAGCGCACTGTGGAGATCGACGTCTGCACCGTTCACCGCTCGCATCGCGGGATACTCAAGGAGATCGTCGACGACGACGAGGTGGTCGGGATCGAGTGCCGGCCGGCGCTTTGCCGGACGGCCTGACCGGGGCCGAATCGCCTGTCTCGACGAGCCATCAGCCTTTCCCGAAGATCAGGATGTGCTGATACGGGAGGAAGGCCTTGTTCTCGATGAAGCGGAAGCCGCTCTTCTCGAGCTCGGCGCGCATCTGCCGCACCGTGGTGCGGTGCAGCGGCTTGATGCGGACCGTCGGATCCTCGCCGCGATACTCGACGAGAGCGACACGTCCGGTCTTCTTCAGCGACCTGCGCACCGCCTCGAGAACCGGTGGCGGGTTGGAGAGCTCGTGGTAGACGTCGACCATGAGGATCAGATCTGCGGCGTTCTTCGGGAGCTTCGAGTCGTTCACCGTCGCGAGCACCGGCACGACGTTGGTGATTCCCTGCTCGGCGGCTCGTTTCTTCAGCAGGGTGAGCATCTGCGGCTGGATATCGACGCCGAGCACCTTGCCAGTCGCGCCGACCTTCTTCGCCATGCGCAGGGTGAAATAGCCGTTGCCACAGCCGAGGTCGACGATCGTCTGTCCAGGGCCGACGCCGAGCGCCTTGATCACGCTGTCCGGCTTCTCCGACTCCTCGCGGTCCTCGCGGATCAGCCAGTCGGCGCCGTGAAACGACATCACCTGCGAGATCTGCCGGCCGCGGAAGAAGCCCGGTCGCGGCGGGAGTCCGGGAAGGGCGCCCCGGTCGTCGGGTCCGAGCTTCTCGGCGGCGAGCTCGAACTTGCCGCGGATTCGTGTTGTCACCTCCTGGCGGCTGCCGTGTTCGATGGCGCGACCGATCAGGGTCATCACCAGGTCGGCGGACGGGCCCGCGTGTGGGTCGAGCGTCGTGACGAGGACCGGGCCTCTTCCTCGCGGGCCGAACCGGAAGGTCGCGCCCACGCGCCAGATCGCCGGGGTCGACTTCGGGCGTCGTTGTCCCTCGGGGCGGCTCGTGTCGAGCTTCGTGTCGGTCGGGAGCGTGCGGCCGAGGACCGCCGACGAGACCCCGCTGTCCGAGCCGACCTCGACTCCGGCCGGCCAGGCCTGGTGCCGGAAGTGGGTGATGCACTGAGTGATCGCGTGCTTCTGGTCGAGGATCTCGACGACGACCGGGGTCGCGGCGGCTGCAACGGTCGAGGGCTTCACGCTCGTCCTGCCGAGCAGCTTCGAGTACTCCCGGGAGTCCGGCCATGCGATCGCCGCTCTGCCGGCGACGACGATCGCGACGCCCCGCCTGCGCGCGGCGGTGAGCCGGTCGATCGTCTGGCGTCGATCGTCGGGTACGGACGCCAGCACGAGCGCCGCGGGCGGACCCGTTCGGTTTCCCTCGTCGGTGTCCTTCGTCACGACGAAGGGGCCCAGCCCGGCAAGTCGTCCGGAGATCGAGTTCGCGGCCGTCGGATCTCGCTCGATGACGGTGACCGGTAACGCTGCGCGCGGCTGTGCGAGGCTGGACGACGCGGTGAGAGGTGTGAGGATCAGGAGGATCCAGACGGCTCGGGGCATCACGGCGACCGTTCGGGTTGCGGGTGGTTCGGGTCCGCTTCAGGATGTAGGACGCCCGCGCGGGTTTCAAGCGGTCGATCGTCAGAGAGGGCCGATCTCTCGATCGTCAGAGAGAGTCGATCTCTCGATCGTCAGACAGATTCGGTCGGACGTGGGCGCCGAGGTCCGGGAGCGCGTCCGGCTGCGTCTCCCACCACTCGCGCCACCGGGCGGCGTGCTTCGAGACCCAGTCGAGGGCGGCGTCATCCCACCCGACGTCGTTCTTTGCCTGCTGGCTGAGAAGGAACTTGTGCTTGCGGATCTCGGCGACCTGCCGCTGTCCGTCGATGTGCATCTTGTCCTGTCGCCAGCCGATCGCCGGGCCTTTTTCCCAGCAGAGGACGGACTCCTCGATCGTCACACGGCGATTCAGCGCGCAGCCCAGCGCCGATCGGTACTCGAGGATCGCTCGCTGCTCCGAGGGCCAGAACCCGGTGAGGGCCGGATGCGAGCGGGATTCGACGTCGCCGGGCGGATCGTCGATCCGGTGGAGGGTCGGTCCGGGAATGGAGCTCGTGGCCATGTCGCTCGTTCTGCGGTCTCGGGGCCCTTGTCTTCCAGTATTCTCTGTTTCGTGCAAGGGAGCGAGATTCCTTAGAGAAACAGTCGTGGAATGCCGTGCAGAGTGGTCGAGCGGGCTTCCGCTCGAAGTGTAGCACCCGGGTGCTTCCTGCGCCACGTGGTCCGGGCGTGTGAGCTGGTCATCGCTCGCCGTCGAGGTACTGCAGCTCGTGGAGGCGCCGGTAGATCCCGCCGAGGCGTGTCAGCTCCTCGTGCGTGCCCGTCTCGCGCAGCTCTCCCTTGTGAAGCACGATGATCTTGTCGGCGCGCTGGATCGTCGACAGGCGATGGGCGATAACGACGGACGTGCGGCCGTCGAGGAGCTTCGTGAGCGCGTCCTGGATCAGGCGTTCGGTGGCGCTGTCGACGTGGGCCGTCGCCTCGTCCAGTACGAGGATGTCGGGGTCGTGCGCCAGAGCTCGCGCGAAGACGAGCAGCTGCTTCTCACCGACCGACAGAGTGCGTCCGCGTTCGGCGAGGATCTCGTCGTAGCCGCCTTCGAGACGATCGATGAATCGCGATGCGTTCACCTGGCGAGCGCACTCGCGGAGGCGCTCCTCGGAGATGTCGTCCGAGTCGAGTCGGATGTTCTCGCGGACGGAGCGCGAGAAGAGAAACGTATCCTGCAGGACGACACCGATGCGCCGGCGGAGGTCCTGCCGGTCGAAGTCCCGCAGGTTCACGCCGTCCACCATGACCGCACCCCGCTGCGGGTCATAGAAGCGGCTCATCAGGTTGATAATCGTGCTCTTTCCCGCGCCCGTGGCACCGGCGATCGCGACCATCTGTCCGGCCTCCACCGTGAAGCTGACGTCGCGCAGGACATGCTTGTCGTCCTTGTACGCGAACCAGACGTGCTCGAACTCGATGTCTCCCTCGAGCTTGTCGACCCGGCGCGGCTCCCCGCGATCGACCAGTGCCTCCGAGGTGTCGAGGACCTCGAAGACTCGTTCCGCCGCGGCCATCGCGGACTGCAGCACGTTGTAGCGTTCAGCCATGTCGCGGATCGGCTGGAAGAAGCGGCCGACGAAGAACCAGAAGAGGTAGAACTCTCCGAAGGTCAGGGTCGCCGGCGGCACGGTGAGCTGTACGCCGCCCTGCCAGATGACAGCGCAGAGCGCCACGGTGCTGAGAATCTCGACGCTCGGGAAGTACACGGAGTAGGCCATCACGGAGCGCATGAACGCGTCCATGTATCGGCGGTTGATCTTGCGGTAGCGACGTTCAGACGCGTCCTCACGGTGAAACGCCTGCACGATGCTCATTCCCTGGATGGTCTCCTGCGTGACGGCGTTGAGATGCGACAGGTGGCCGCGTTGTTCGCGGTAAAACCTCCTTGCCTTGGCGCGAAAGATGAACGTCACGATGAGGAGCAGTGGTACGACACCGAGCGTGACCAGGGCCAGCGTCGGGTTGACGAGCAGTAACGCGGTGGCGATGCCGATGAGGAGGAAGACGTCCGCGAGAAAGCTGATGATGCCGCTCGCGAAGAGCTCGTTGAGGGCCTCGATATCGCTCGTGATGCGCGTCACCAGACGTCCAACCGGGTTGCGGTCGTAGTACGCGAACGGCATGCGGATCAGGTGGCCGTAGAGCTGTACGCGCAGGTCGTACATGACGCGTTGACCGATCCACGCCATCACGATCCCTTGCACGAAACGCAGCGCCAGGAGCAGCACGGAGACACCGAGGAAGATCCCGCCGTAGACGAGGAGCTGCTGTCCGCTCCCGGTGCGATCGCTTGATGCGGCCGCCGATCGGACGACGTCGGAGAGTGGGCCGTCGATCGCCTCCTTGATGACGAAGGGACCCGCCAGGCCGCAGACCGTGACGACGACGAGGACCAGGAATGCGAGCGCCATCGGGCCCTTGTAGGGTAGCGCGTAGCGCAGCAGACGTCTCATCAGATCACGATCGAAGGCTTTGCCGACGATCGGATCCTCATGATCGGAGCTGGCTGGACGTTGCTTCGCCACGGTTACCGCTCTCTCGGTCGCTCACAGTTCATCGAGCTCGTCCGACAGCAGCTGGATTCGACGGGTCTCAGCGTACTGACCGCCGAGCGCGATCAGATCTTCGTGCGTGCC
>CAYMLL010000150.1:0-307 GCA_964390645.1 uncultured Planctomycetia bacterium
GCTCGCCACGCTCGTGCATCTGGTAGAGACGGTGGACCCCGGTCGTTGTCTCCTCGCTGATGCCACGGATGTCCGTGAGCAGCTGCGGGTGCTTCTCGTGAGCGATCGCGGTGAGATCGCCTCCGTCATCCAGGATGAGATTGAGGGGCTGGCCGTCGGGGAAGACGAGAGTTTGCTCGATGCACCAGTCGTACTCCTCCTCGGTCTCGCCCTTCCACGCGTAGACCGGTACGCCGGTGACCGCGATCGCTGCAGCGGAGTGATCCTGAGTGCTGAAGATGTTGCAGCTCGACCATTGCACCTGGGC
>CAYMLL010000150.1:317-18129 GCA_964390645.1 uncultured Planctomycetia bacterium
TTCTTTGAGCGTCTCGATCAAGACAGCCGTCTGCACCGTCATGGGCAGACAGCCAGCGACGCGAGCGCCATCCAGCGGCTTCTGCGTGCTGAATCTCTCACGCAGGGCCATGAGCCCGGGCATCTCCCGCTCTGCGAGCTCGATTTCCTTGCGTCCCCAGTCGGCGAGGCTGATGTCGGCGACCTTGTAAGCCGGCTTTGATGTGATCGTCAACGGAGCGTCTCCTTGATAGCTGGTTGCAGGGATCTCTCTTCGATTCCGTTCATGGTCTTCAGAAGCTCGTGGGCAAGGAGGCGAGCGTGCCTCCGTGGCGGACGATAGTCATCGCTTGCGCGCCTCGAGAAGGAGCAGGTCGGGGCGGTTCGCCGCGCCGGAAATCTCGGCCGAGGTCTCGATCTCGAACTCACCCTCGTCGAGCCAGCGCTCGACGTCGTGTGGTTCGAAGCCGAGCCAGAGATCACCGAGATGCTCGCGGTACGATTCCTCCTCGTGGGCGACGAAGTCGGCGAGGAGGAAGCGACCGCCCCGGCGCAGGCCGCGGTGAACCTCACGGATCGCGTCGGGCGGGTTCGCGACGTGGTGCAGTACCATGTTCGCAACCATGACGTCCGCCTCGCCATCCAGCAGCGGCAGGTGCTCGAACGTGCCGAGCCGAAGGTCGACGTTGCCGATGCCCGAGCGCGTTGTTTTCTCGCGCGCGACCTCGAGCATCTCGCTCGCCGCGTCGATGCCGATGACCTGCTTCGCGCGGGCGCTGAGGCGTTCGAGGAGGACGCCGGTTCCGGTGCCGAGATCAACGACGGTGCCCACTGTGCCCTCGAGCGAGTGCACCAGCTGGTCTAGGTGCTCGGACGGACCCTGGATGCGATCCCGGTGGGAGTCCCAGTCGTCCGCGACCTAGCGGAAGAACGTCCCCGCCCGACCACGACGCTCCTCGAGGCAGCGCTGCACGGCGAGCTGATCCCGCTCCGAGTCGACAGCGTCGTTCGCGCTGTCGAGCTCCCTCGACAGGATGCGAAGGAAGCGACCGGGCTGCGAGGCGCCGTTCGCGCCTCCGCTCCACAGCCCCGTGAGCGTGTAGAAGACCCACTGCCCCTCACGCCGGGCGCTGACGAGCCCCGCGTCCAGGAGGATCTTCAGGTGACGCGAGACCCGCGACTGGCCGATCTCGAGAATGCTGACGAGCTCGTTGACGTTGAACGATCCGGTTCGCAGCACACGCAGCACACGCAGCCGCGTTCCGTCGCCAAGAGCCTTGAAAATGGGGACTAAGGGGTCCATGCTGAAAACAGCATATCAGGAAAACCTGATCCGTGCAATCGGGCTCGACACGATCCGGCCGGACCCCGCGCCGAGCCCGGAACTTCCTGGACGACGACGGGACGCGCCCCGGATCAGACGGGACTCTCGCCGAGCCCGGGACCCTCGAGCGGTCCGCGCAACCACCTCTCGATCAGCTCCAGAAAGAAGTAGTCCCCCCACATCACGGCACCGCCGACCCCCCAGCCCCGGGGGCGGTGGTAGACCCCTCCGAGCAGCAGTCCCTCCTCGCCCTCGTGCCGGGGCCCGAGGAACGGGTCTGCCGTCAGCGACTCGACGATGCGCGTCGCCGTGTTGCGGTAGGCATCGGCGAGGTCCGCGGCCTCCGGCTGTTCGGCGAGCAGCAGCAGTCCGCAACCGGCGATCGCCGCGGCGGACGAGTCGAGAGGCTCGTCCGGGATGTCAGGCGCGCCGTAGTCCCAGTACGGCACCCCGTGTTCAGACGTGTGCTTGCGGTAGAAGCCGGCACAACGCTTGGCGACCTCGAGAAACTCCGCCTGCCCCGTCGAGGCGTACGCGTAGGCGAAACCGTAGAGCGCCCAGGCCAGCCCTCGCGACCAGCACGTGAACGGAGAGTAGCCCTGCTGGGTGGACAGGCAGCGAAACTCACCTCGTCCGCGATCGGTGTTGAAGATCGCCTCGTGACGGACGCTGCCGTCCTCTTCCCCGAGCCCGGGACCGTCGCGACGCACCAGGTAGCGCGCCGAGCTCCGCGAATGCTCGATCGCTCGCGCCAACACCTCAGCGGTCGCCCCGTGGCGCGCGGCCCAGAAGAGGAGTCGCACGTTCATCATGACGTCGATGAAGAGCGATTGTGGGCCGTTGAACGAGTAGATGAAACCGTGCTCGCCTCTGCCGTTCCAGCGGTAGGATTGGACGGTCGCCGCGGTGACGAGGGTGTCCACGACACGGGCGTGCATCGGATCCTGCTCGTCCAGAAGGCGCAGCCAGCGACCGTAGGAGGACAGGAAGATGAACCCCAGGTCGTGAACGTCGCGATCGAAGCGCCTTGGCGCCAGGGCGAGCGTGTGCGTCTCGGCGTGACGACGCCAGAAGGGGTCGCCGGTCAGGGTGTGGAGGATCCACATCTGGCCGGCGTAGAAGCCGGGAGTCCAGTCGGTCCACATCTCCCGCTGGCGATGCCAGCGCCCCTCCTCGGTCCAGATCGGCGCAGGACGCTCGGGAGGCCACTCGGCGAGCGTGCGGCGCAGCGACACGTCACAGAGGGAGACGACGGTTTCGAGTCGAGAGCGAAGGGAGTCGAGCATGGGCGGAGGCCGGGCGGGAACGGGATGAGGGTCGTGATGGGAATCGTGACTCGGATCGTGACGGGAATCGAGATGGGGATCGTGACTCGTAACCGGACGCGTGTTGCCGCCCCACCGCGATCCTTTCCAGATCTGTCACCTTCACTTGACCAGGAAGCCGAGCCCGGCCTTGGTTCGTGCGAAGCGGTAGTAGACCTCGAGTGTCATCGCCCCTATCGCGGTGGAGTAGACTCTTCCGGCGCGCACCGCCGACGTGCCGATCGGATCCCAGCTGCCGTCCTCGCAGCCGCCGCGACGTTGCGACGAGATCAGCGTCTTCTTCATCGGCGTGTTCCACGTCTTCCATGTCTTGCCGCCGACCTGGAAGGCGGCGTAGGTCGCGTAGTACCAGTAGTAGAAGTCCACGCCGTGACCGTTGCCCTGCCAGGCAGGCAGGCTCGCCAGGAGCTGGTCGACGCCTCCGCGGATCGCCTTGGCGCGACGAGCCTCGCCCGCGAAGAGCCGGCAGAGCACGGAGACGGACGTCATCGTCGGAACGGAGTGGCGCTCGCGGCCGCGTTCGGTGTAGCCGGCTCGCCCGGCGTCGTTGGTCAGGCTCTGGAAGTAGTCGATCGAGTCGGCGAACGCCGAGCGGTAGCGCGGCTGGGCGATGCCGAGCTTGGCGTACTTGCCCGTCTTCAAAGCCAGGATCATCCAGCCGGTCACCGACGCATCGTTGTCTCCGTCACGATACCCGTAGCGCCAGGCCTTGCCGGGATTGCGCGCCCGCAGGCAATAGTCGACGGCAGCGGTAACCGGCTTCAGGAGCTTGAGGCGGTCGCCCGAGAGCACCAGGAGCTCGCCGAGCGCCATCGTCGCGATCGAATGCTCGTACGCGGCCTTGTGATGGTTGCTCGAGCCGATACGCCCGTTCGCGTCTCCACCGACGCCGAGCGCCTGCTTGGTGAGGACGTACTGCATCGCGCGACGCAGACATTTCACGAAACGAGGGTCGGATCCCGAGCGGTGAGAGTTCCCGGCGCCGGTGAACGCCAGCATGGCGAGCGCCGTGACACCGACATCGTAGCTGCCGTCCGTGGCCACGCCGATACCGAAGCGACCGGTGTTCTTGTTACAGCACGACTTCTTCTTGCAGCGTCCCGTGAAGCTCTTCGCTTCCCATCCGCCGCTTGGTGACTGGTGACGTACCAGCCACTCCAGCGCGGCGCGGACCGCACTCTCCGTCGCCTCGCCCCCGCCCTCACGTCTCAGCGACCCCTTGCCCCAGCGCTCTCCGTAAGCCCCGGCGGCGCCGCCCGCCAGCCCGATGGCTTCGTTGAAGAAACGGGCGTCGAGGTTGAAGTCACTCTGGCGCAGGACGTCCGTCCCCCTGGGAATCTCGACGGCGATCTCCTCGATCTTCTTCTTGATGACTGGGATTACGGGCAGCTCCGGCTGTGGGATTTCCAGCTTCTTGACGATGTCACGCTTCTTCGTCGGGTCGTAGGGTTCCGGCGGGCGTTTCGAGGAGATCCGTACCGGCGCCTGCTCGGGCTCCTTGCGGTCGCGGCTGACGACGATGTCGACGATCACGAGCAACAGGATGACGTGCAAGATGGCCGAGAGCGCCCAGTACGGCATATCCCTGAGCCAGGGGGGCTGTACCAGAACGTCGTCCACCGACTCCTCTTCGAAGGCCTCCGCGAGGACGTCTTCGCTCATCCGTACGTCGAGCGCATCGAGACTCCCGGCCGCTGGCGAATCCCTGTTCTGCGCTGCCGGAGATTTCTCCGCGGCTGTTCCAGGAGGCGGGTCCGGCAGCGCCTGCGCTCCGACGACCCGCTCGTCGTTCGTGTCCGGGTTATCGCTCACGTGCCTCGCGTTCCGTTCGCGCGCCGATCGACAACGTCGACACGCATGACCGTGTCACCGTGTGGTGTCCGTGACGTCGAGGATACGCGTCGAGCGTGGACAATTGTAGGTTAATCACCTATCATGCCGGCTCGTCTGTGGTGGTTCGTGTAGTGGTGCTCCCGTGAAGACTCCTGGCGCTGGCATTCAGCCCGTTGTTCTGGGCCTCGATGGTGTCGATGCGATCTCCGATGCCATCGTGTTGCGCGATGTTCGTGGACGCGGACCGCGACCGTCTCTGCAGCCCCTCGGGGCGGTCGACGGCACCCGTCGGCTTCGGGTTCGTGGGCCCTTCAACGCGCTGCAACGTTTCGCCGTAACCGCAGCTCAGGGGCGTCGCTTCGCGAACTCGACGCGGGACGACAATCCGATCCACGTCGCCGACAACGTGGTGCCGGGCGCGATGACCGTCGCACGCATTCTCCTCCTTCCGGAGCTCCTGCTGCCGGGGTTCATCGCCGAGAACCTGCGCGTGAAGTTTTCCGCACTGTCGCGCTACGACACGTCGACGTTTCACCGGTTCCGCTTTCACCCGAGGTTCGAGAACGACGCGCTGGCGCGGATGGAGATTTCGTTCGAGGCGAGCCAGGGCGCTCGGATCGTCGCGTCGGGTCGGCTCCGGGGAAGCGTGTTGCAGCGGGTCGGTGCAGGCGTTGATGGATCCGTCGCCGTGCCAGTGGATGTCCGGTCCTTCCTGCGCAGCCTCGACGTCGACAGCGACTCCTACCTGCGTCAGGCCGGTGACGCGTATCCGCACGCCTTTCTCGCAGCATTGCCGTCCGGCGAGATGGTGCGACAGCTGCGAGGCGAGGGGGGGCTACTCAACGTCCTGGACCTGTGCTTCGTCGAGGGTGACGGGCTTCCGCTCAGCGGCGGAGATCCCCCCGAGGTCGAGGTCCAGGGATCAGTGCGGCCGGGCAGTTCCTTCAGCAAGGTCCTGACGCGCGTCGTTCAGGGGGTGCGGACCTACTGCCAGGGCTTCGCGATGGTGTTCCGCACGCAGGGGTGATATCTTCTCTCTTCGGCTCGTCGATCCGGAGTCCTCGCGGCCCGTCGTCGACTCAGTAGAGTTCCGGACCGGAAGGGCTGCGCCCTCGAGCCGTCGGGGCTATCTCATAGCGTGCACCCGGAGAGCGGATCGCGAGACGTTCCAGCGATGTCGGATCCTTCCGTACGTCAGCCCTGCGTCCATCTGAGGCCCGAAGACAACCTCGCCATCGCGTGTCGCGAACTCCATCCGGGAGAGCAGCTCCGTGTCGACGGGCGGCCGGTCACGGTGCGGGAAGCGGTGACTCTCGGTCACAAGATCGCCGTGCGCGACGTCCCGAGGGGCGATGCGGTGCTCAAGTACGGTCAGGTCATCGGTTTCGCGTCGCGGGACATCGCTACAGGCGAGCACGTTCACCTGCAGAACTGCTCGGCCGATGCCTTCGAGCGCGACTACGCGTTCGCCACGGAGGTGCCGCCGCATCCCGAGGCGGTCGACGAGCGCACGTTCCGCGGCTACGGTCGGGCGGATGGGCGTGTCGGCACGCGCAACTACATCGCCGTGATCTCGACCGTCAACTGTTCCGCGTCGACGAGCAAGTACATTTGCCGCGAGGTCGATCAGGCGCTACTCGCTCAGTACCCGAACGTCGATGGACTGCTGCCCATCGTACACAAGGGCGGCTGCGCGATGCAGTACGACGGCGACGACCACCACCAGCTCTCCCGCGTGCTCGCGGGCTTCGCCCGGCATCCGAACGTCGGAGCGTACCTGCTCGTCGGTCTGGGTTGCGAGACGGGCCAGGCGAGCCACCTCATCGACAGTCACCGCCTGGTGCGGGTCGAGGACGTCGGAGGGAGCCCGATCGAAGGCGACTCCGCGGCAGGCGGCCCTCCCCCTACGATCACGATCCAGGAGGAGGGCGGCATCGGCAAAACCGTTGCCGCGGGCGTCCGGGCCCTGGCCGAGCTGCTGCCGCGGGCGAATGATGTCCGACGGAGCGAGTTCCCGGCTTCCAGGCTCATTCTCGGAACCGAGTGCGGTGGCTCCGACGGCAACAGTGGCGTGACGGCGAATCCGGCGCTCGGAATCGCCTCGGACCTTCTCGTCGCTCAGGGCGGCACGACGATTCTCGGCGAGACGCCGGAGATCTACGGCGCCGAGCATCTGCTGACACGTCGCGCGATCGACCGCACGGTGGGCTCGGCGCTCGTCGAGAGGATCCGCTGGTGGGAGTGGTACACCAGCGTCTTCGGCGCCGAGATCAACAACAACCCGACGCCCGGGAACAAGGCCGGTGGACTGACGACCATCTACGAGAAGTCGCTCGGCGCCATCGCCAAGGGCGGCTCCACCGCGCTGCGCGCCGTCTATCGCTACGCCGAGCCGGTGACGGAGCCTGGCCTCGTCGTCATGGACACGCCGGGCTACGATCCCGCTTCGTTGACCGGCATCGTCGCCGGCGGCGCGAATGTCTGCGTCTTCACGACTGGACGCGGCTCGGTCTACGGCTGCAAGCCGACGCCCTGCATCAAGATCGCGAGCAACTCGCCGCTCTACCAGCGCATGCAGGACGACATGGACATCGACGCGGGCGTCATCCTTGACGGAGCCCCGGTAGAGGAGGTCGGTGCCGCGATCTTCGATCAGATCCTCGAGGTTGCCGGGGGCAAGAAGACGAAGAGCGAGCTCCAGGACGTGGGTGAGGAGGAGTTCGCGCCATGGAGCATCGGTCCCGTGCTGTGAGCGGAAGGAGCTTGCGATGATAGCGCGCTCCTGCGCGACTCCAGGAGGGTCCCCCACCGTGCCCGGAAACCGCGGGCGACGGTGGTGTCGGCGCCTGCCCATCGTGATTCTCACGCTCGCGGCGATGGCATTCGGGTGGATCTGGGGGGTGCGGGACGATCCGCGTCAGAGCCAGTTCCTCGGCTCGGTCGTCGTCACCGTCGTCACGGCGAGCCTGCTGATGCTGTGGGTCGTCTTCCTGTCACCGTTCCCGCGGCGGATTCGTTGGGGCTCCCTGGTGGCGACCGTGGCGCTTCTCGGCGGTTTCCTCGGCGTGTTCCGAATCGAGGCGGTCACGGGTGATCTGGTGCCGATCTTCCGTCCGCGCTGGACAGGAAAGCCCGACGAGCTGCTTCCCAAGCTCCTCACTGCCCCGACAGCTGCCGGCGACGCCGCGACGACGGGCGGCGCGATCGAGGTGGTCTCTCGGCGGGACTGGCCCCGCTTCCTCGGCCCGCTCACCGACGGAGTGGTCGGCGATCTCCAGCTCGAGCGCGACTGGGTTTCGCATCCGCCGAAGGAGGTGTGGCGCGCATCGATCGGCGCGGCCTGGTCCTCCTTCGCCATCGTCGGCAGCCGAGCGGTGACCCAGGAGCAGCGCGGGGAGGAAGAGCTCGTCGTCTGCTACGATGTCACCAGCGGCGAGCTCCTCTGGGCGCACTCCGACCGGGTTCGATACGACACGACGGTCGCCGGCGTCGGACCCCGGGCGACCCCGACCATCGACCACGGCAAGGTCTATTCGCTCGGCGCGACTGGCGTCCTCAACTGTCTCGACGGCGCAAGCGGTCGATCTGTCTGGCGTGTCGACCTCGTGGAGAGCTTCGGAGGAGAGGTGCCCGACTGGGGCTTTAGCTGCTCGCCTCTGGTGGTCGGAGAGCTTGTTGTCGTCACGGCGCCGCCGAAGACCGGCAGGTCGCTGCTGGCCTTCGATCGGTCGACTGGCAAGCGTGTATGGACAGGCGGTGACGCGCGTGCCAGCTACTCCTCACCGATGTTCGTGCGCCTCGTGGGTGTCGATCAGATCGTCCTTCTCGCCCACGATGCGGTCGTCGCCCACGAACCCGACGGTGGGGAGCTGCTGTGGAAGCACCCGTGGCCGGGCTCGCACCCCAAGGTCACCCAGCCGGTCATCGTTGGTGACCGCGTTCTCGTGTCCAGCGGTTACGGCGTCGGCTGCGAGCTCTTCGACGTTCTCCGTACCGACGGTGTGTTCTCGACGAGAAGCGTGTGGAAGAGTCGGACCCTGAAGTCGAAGTTCGCGAACATCATCGTTCGCGACGGCTTCGCGTACGGGCTCGACGACGGCATCATGGTCTCGATCGATCTCGCGACGGGAAAGCGGCGCTGGAAGTCGGCCCGCTACGGTCACGGTCAGCTGCTGCTGGTCGGAGACACGCTGCTGCTGACCGAGGAGAGCTCCGGCGATGTCGTGCTCGTCGAGCCAACCTCGGAAGGCCACCGGGAGCTGGCCCGGATCGACGCGCTCGGCAGACGTACCTGGAATCCTCCAGCGCTCGCTGGCGACCTGCTCCTGGTGCGCAACGCGAGCGAGGTGGTCTGCTACCGACTCGAGCCCAGAGAGCCGTGAGCTACGTCTGGCGACAGCTCTTCGTGCGGAAGATGCGCTCCGCCCTCTGCCTGCTCGGAGTCGCCGTGAGCGTGGCGATGATCGTCTCGATCCTCTCGATCTCGTACGGCATGCGTCGCAGCCTCAATCGCTACATGGAGGCGAGCGGCGCGAGCCTGATCGTCTTTGACCGCACGGCGGCGGACCTTGCGTTCAGCCGGGTATCCCCGGAGGACGTCGACCGGCTGAGGGACATTCCCGCGGTCGATGATCTCGCGCGGGCGAACTTCGCAGCGGTCTTCGCTCCGGATCTCGGAGGAGGGCGGAAGAAGGCGGGCTTCAACGTTCTCTTCGTGTTCGGTCGCTTCTTCGACGAGCGCGTCGTCGAGAAGTACGCCTCCAATCTTGTCGACGGACGCATGCCGACGAAGTCGTCGGAGATACTGCTCGGGCGACTCGTTTCGGAGCGGCTGGAGATCGGTGTCGGCGACCGCTTTCCGCTCTTCCCCGAGAAGATCCTCGATATCGAGGAGTACGAGGTTACCGGGGTCTACGAGACTGATCTCAGCTGGGAGAATCTCGGCGTCGTTGCGGACGCCAGGGTCGTGCAGGAAAAAATGGGCGGTGGCGAACACTTCTCGCTCGTCTTCCTCTACGCCGCCGCCGACCGTGTCGATGGGATTCGCCGGATCATCGACACGGACTTTCCGAAGCTCATCGCTACCAGAGCCGGCGAGTTCACTCAGCGCTTTTCGGACCAGATGGCCTACATCGACGAGTTCATCTTCGTGCTCCAGCTCGTCGCCGGAATTGTCGGCGTGCTCGGTGTCCTCAACACGATGATGATGAGCGTCTCGGAGCGCGTGCGGGAGATCGGCACCCTGCGTGCGCTCGGATGGTCCCGGCAGCGTGTTGTCGGTGTCATCGTCGTGGAAGGACTGCTGATCGCCCTGATCGGTGGAATGGTCGGTCTCGTCTTCGGCGTCGTGGGCACCGAGGTCTTGATTCGCTGGGTCTCCAGCGGGCTGCTGGTCGCCGACTATCTGCCGTCGACATTCGCTCGGGGGATGGCGCTCGCGCTCGTGGTCGGCATCTTTGGCTCGCTCTACCCGGCTCTGCGCGCATCGCGGCTGCTTCCAGCGGAGGCGCTTCGCTATGAGTGACGTCGTCGTGGAGCTCATCCGGGTGCGTCGCGTGTTCGAGGAGGGGCGCGTGGTCGCGCTCGACGGAGTCGATCTCACGGTCGAGTCGGGGTCCTTCGTGGCAGTCACGGGACCGTCAGGATCCGGCAAGACGACGCTCCTGAACCTCATGGGTGCGATGGACCTTCCGGACGAGGGCGAGGTGCGCATCGACGGACAGCCGCTCGATGCGTCGTCGGACCTGGACCGGCTGCGTTCACGGAAGATCGGTTTTGTCTTTCAGATGCACAACCTGATACCCGTGCTCAGCGCGGTCGAGAACGTCGAGATCCCGATGATCGACGTCTCGATCTCCCGGCGCCGCAAGCGTGAGCGTGCGCTCACGCTGCTCGAGCAGGTCGGTCTGGCAGACAGGAGCGCTTCGAAGGCACGGGGGCTCTCGGGCGGCGAGCGTCAGCGGGTTGCGATCGCGCGAGCACTGGCGAACGATCCGAAGCTGCTCCTGGCGGACGAGCCCACCGGCAATCTCGACACCACGACGGGACAGGAGGTGATGGGGCTGCTCCACGATCTGCGAGCGCGGAGCGGGGCGGCGCTGGTGCTGGTGACGCACAACGAGCTTCTCTGCGTGGGGGCGGATCGGCGGGTGAGGATGCGGGACGGCGGCACCGAGGAGTAGGTGCAGGCGTCCGGGCGGGCCCGGGTTCGACTCCCGCTCGGGTTGCCCTGAGACCGTCGCCGTGCGGGCAACGACGGGCAACGATGATCCGGACGGCCGTCGCTACGCGCTCTCCAGGGGAATCGCCTCCGGGAGCTCGATGAAGCCCTTCATGTCCTCGAAGATGTCCGTGACGCCTTTCTTGAAGACGTTTCCCGTCAACAGATCGACGAGGCGGTCACGATGTTCGGGGTGGCTGCGCACGAAGTTCGCGAAGCTGAAGTCCGGTGTGTAGAACGCGTAGACGAGCTTGCGCACGGCCTCGAGGCCGGCGGCGAACTCCTCACCGAAGCCACCGAGCTGGGCGGCATCGAGCTTTCCGGCCTCGAGGCCGGCGGCGATCGCGTCCGCGGCCATCTCACCCGACTTCAGTGCCAGGAAGACACCGGAGGAGTAGACCGGGTCGATGAAGCCGAAGGCATCACCGACGAGCACCCAGCCGTCCCCGGCAAGGCGTTTCGCACGGTAGGAGAAGTCCGAGATCACGCGCACGTCGCAGCAGCGTTCGGCTGTCGCCAGACGTTCGCGCATCGTCGGGCAGGACTCGATCTCCTCGGCGAGGACACGCACGGGATCGCCGCGTCCTTTCAGGAGCTCGCCGGGCGCACCGACCACGCCGACGCTGACACGGTCGTCCGGCAGAGGGATGAACCAGAACCAGCCGCGGTTTCCGGGCGTCTGGATAATGAGCGTCGCTCCCTCATCGATGCCCTCGTCGCGACGTGCTCCCTTGTAGTGCGCGAAAACCGCGGCTTTCTTCAGCTTGGGGTCCATGCGGAGCAGGCCGAGCTGGCGCGCCAGGAGCGAGCCGAGCCCGGTAGCGTCGACGAAGACATCACAGGGAATCTCGAGCTCGATGCCTTTCGCTCGGACGCGTACGCCAACGGCGCGATCGTCGTCGAACACCACGTTCAGCACTTCTGTCGCGGTCGCCACTTCGGCGCCCTTCTCGCGAGCGTTCTCGACCATCCGGGTGTCGAACGTGGCTCGGTCGACCTGCCAGGTCACGGCGCTCTCGTGTTCGTTCGTCTCGTAGAAGTAGAAGGGGCGCGACGGACGTCCCGTCTCCGAGATGAACTGCACGCTGTATTTTCTCGGAAACGCCGACTCTCGCAGCCAGTCGATCAAACCCAGTCTCTCGAGCGGCCACCAGGTCTCCGTCATCATCGACTCGCCGATGTGGAAGCGGGGGAACTCCTCTTTCTCGAGAAGGAGCGTATCCGTGCCCTTCATCGCGAGCAATGTCGCGACCGTGGCTCCGGCCGGACCTCCTCCGGCGATGACAACCTGGCGCGGTCTGGAGTCGAGCTTCACGTCGTTCACGGCTCTTCGCAGGTCCGTGTCCCCGGCGATACGATCTCCAGGAGCTCGACCGCGGCCTCACCGTCGCAGTAGATAACCGCAATGCGTCCGTAGGTGAAGTCTCGGTCCGTCGTGTCGCCGAAGAGCTCGCCGACGGAGCCCCGCAGGCTGACCTTCAGAAACGCCCGAGTCTCGATCCTGCGAAGTACGTTGTTCTCGATGAGCAGACGGCCGAGAGGGACCCGCGCGGTGACGATGGCGCGACGCAGTGGCTCGTCCACGCTACCGAGAAGGAAGCGCATCGCTCCCGCCATGACGACGGGTCCCTGCGGCCCATCGCTGCGCAGCAGCAGCTGGCGTGCGTAGTCGTCGTCCTGGTGGCGGGTCGCGAGCACGTCGAGGTACACAGGGCCTTCGTGATAGTCCTCGAGCGTCACGGTCATGTGGTGCCGGTGGACGAGGAGGCTCCTGTAAGGCTCCGGGACATTCCCGGCGTCGACCATGGTCATGGCGTCCCTTGTCAGCCCCCCATCGGGGAAGAGGCCCAGAACGTCGTCCAGCCAGTCACCTGCGGTCATTCCGGAGATTCTTGCGGTCGGCATTTACGTGTATCGAGCGTTCTGGTGTTCGGGCTCGAAGAACGGCTCGAGCAAGCTGTCGATGCGCAGGAGTCCCGAGCGTGTCACGCGGATCTCGTTGCCAGAGACCTTGACCAACCCGTTCGACGTGTGAGTGGCCAGAGCCTCACGAAACTCGTCGCAAGGATCGAGTGAGAACTTGTCGCGGAAATAGCCGACCTCGATGCGCCCTGTCTTCAGCTGCAGGATGAACTCGCGAATCATCCGCTGCCGCCGCGTCACGGGAAGCGCACGGCTAATCGGCAGGTCGCCGGCTTCCAGCGATTCAATGTACGGCACGAAGCCATCGAGGTTCTGCATGTGGACGCCGCTGAAGTGTCCGAACGACGAGACCCCCGCGCCGATCATGTCGGCGCCGTGCCACAGCGCGTCCCGGTAGATGAAGCGCGTCGACGGATCGCGTACGATGGTGTACGCGCTCGAGACCGAGTAGCCCACCGCCTCGAAACGCTGAAATGCATGATCGACCCACTCCCGTTTCGTCTTCCAGTCGGCGACGAGTCCACTGCCGCCGGCGCCCTCCTTGCTGAAGATCGTGTTGAAGGGCAGCTCCATCTGGTAGACGGTCAGGCAGTCCGGCTGCAGCTCCAGCGTGCGTTTGACGCAGGCTTGCCAGTTCTCATCGGTCTCCCCCACCATACCGGCGATCAGGTCGATGTTGATCTGTTCGAAGCCGAGGTCGCGCGCCCAGCCGTATGCCTCGAGGCACTCCGCCGCGCGGTGCGCGCGGCCGTTCTTCTCGAGCACACGATCGTCGAGATTCTCGACACCGAGGCTCAGGCGAGTGACGCCAATGTCGCGGATCGCCTCGAGCTTCCTCCGTGTCAGGGTTCCGGGCTCGCACTCGAAGGTCACCTCCTCGGCGCCGTTCCAGTCGACGAACTCGCGCAGCCGGTCGACGAGGTCGAGCAGCTGCTCGGCGCTCAGATAGGACGGCGTCCCACCACCGAAGTAGACGAAGCCGAGCTTGCGACCGGCGACGGCCGGTAGCGCGCTGTAGAGCTCGACCTCACGAGTCAACGCCGCAATGTATCGCTCGATCTCCCGGGAGTTCTTGTCCGTGTAGACGCGGAAGTAGCAGAACTTGCAGCGCTTGCGGCAGAAAGGAATGTGCAGGTAGAGCCCCAGCGGGGCACGGCTCTCGCCGGGCTCCCGCAACGCCTGGTGCGCGCGCGTGGCGCAGTCGCTCCGCCAGAAGGAGAACGGCGGGTAGTTGGAGACGAAGTAGCTGCCGACCTGCGTCTTCTCGTCGGGGAGGGGAGCTCTCTCCTCGGGGAGCGGCGGCTTCTCCTCGGGGAGGGGCAGAGTCATGCGCGCGCGCTGTAGGGGTTCGCCATCGCTCGACGGAAGCCTCGACCAGACGGACCTCCGCGGTTTCCGGACAGCTGGCATGATAAGACCGCAGGTGGGCGTGGGAAAGGGATTTCCGACTCCGGCGCGGCAGACGCCGGAGCCTCGCTACTCCCGCCTGAGCGAGGCCAGAAGGGGGGAGCGCAACGCGGCTCGCAACGCGCCGATGGCCGACGCCAGGGCGCAGATGACGACGAGGAGCAGCAGGCCCGCGATCAGCGGCCAGGAGATCTCGGAGCCGGACACGCGGATGTTCGGAGCGACCGAGACGACAGCCGCGACGGCGCCGAGTCCGACCCCCAGAAGCAGCAGCGTGGCGGTCTCCGAGAGGACGATCCACGACAGCGCGCCGTCGGAGTAGCCGACCGCGCGCAGAAGCGCGAACTCGCCACGTCGCTCGTTGACGTTTCGCAGCAGCACGGCTCCGAGCCCGAGCGTGCCGAGAAGCACGCCGAGACCGCCGAGGACGAGAAAGGTCGACAGGTAGGTGTTCTGCACGCGGTTGAAGTCGGCCAGCATCTCGCCCGTCGTGCGCGCGTCGAATCCGAAGTCCTCGAGACCCGACTCCAGCGTCGATCGGAGCTCTTCGGTCTGCCGGGGCTCGCACTGGATGAAGAATGTCGACCAGCCCGGTCGACGCGGGAAGCGATCGAGGAAGTCCGACTCCGAGATCGCCAGGCTTCCCTGCAAGATGCTGTTGGGGATCGTCCCGACGATGCGCAGACGAAGCTCGCGGCCAAGTCCGTCGGTGACCGTGAGGTCCTCGCCGACGCCGACGTGGAGGATGTACTGCAGCGTGTTGAGATCACCGACCGCCGGCACGACGTCGTCCGGCCAGTCGCTCCAGTCCTTCTCGAGGAGAAGCCACGGGTTCTTGCGCTCACCGTCGGTCCGGGCGAGTGTGCTCCCCCAGCGAAAGCCTCCTCTCGCGACGAAGCCCCGTGGCAAGCCGAGGATGCGCGGCTCGCGCGGTCGGTAGAGGTTGAGGCAGCTCGTCTCGTCACCGGGGCGCTCGCGCAGGCTGAAGACGTCGATTCGGTCCTCGAGCAGCAGGTTCGAGGCGGCCTCGTCGAGCCCGAGCGCCTCGATCCCCGTCGCCGTTGACAGGGATGAGAAGATCGGTGCGTCGCTTCGCGCGACGAGAGCGAACCCGCCGTCCCCCGAGCCACGGCTGGGAGCGTTCGAGGTCGGATCGCTCCGGCTGGCACCAACCGTGACGACGATGAACGTCGCGCCGGCGATCAGTCCCGCAGTGAGCAGGCTGCGGCCGACTGCGCGACGGCCGTTGCGTGCTCCCAGACGCACCAGCGAGCCGATGCCTGGAGTGCCGAGGCTGTCAGCGAGCGGTCGCCGCATCGACCATGACAGCAGCGCGAGCCCGCCGACGAGCAACGATGTTCCGACGCCGAAAAAGGCGATCGTCGTGTCCAGCGCGCCGGCGAGACTGGTTGCGAGAAGCGCCGCGGCAAGGCCGAGAAAGACGAATCCGATGATGCCGTCCCGGCGGCGGCGACGCGTGTGGTCCAGGTGGCTGCGCGGATCCTGCGACCGCCCCGAGAGCAGGCTCGTCGGTGTCACCTTGACGAGCCCGCGCACGACCAGGAGCACGGTCAGTGCCGCGAGCAAGGCGGTGGCACCGAAGCCGACGGCGAGAGTCCGGTCGACGACGTGAAGCTCGAGGAAAGGCGTGTTGACCGCATCTCTCCACAGCGTCCTCAGCCCCTCGATCAACAGGGCGGCGTAGCCGATACCGCCGACGACGCCGATGGCCGCGCCGGTCAGCGCCACGACGAGCCCCTCGGTCAAGAGCAGGCGCAGGATGACTCGCGGCGGATAGCCCACGGCGCCGAGCAGTCCCAGCTCCCGCACGCGACGCTCCAGGGCGAGGCGAAAAGTCATCGCGGCAAGGAGGAGCGCCGAGACGATGATGAAGAAGCTCATGCTGACGAAGAGGACGCCGAAGTCGGTTCCCTGCGCGGCCGCGGTCATCGCCTCCTGGCGGGTATGGCGAAAGGAGAGCCCGAAGCTCGCGACGTCGATGCGCTCTCGCAGCGCGGCGCGAAACCGCAGGTCGGTCTGCTCGAGGCTCGCACCGGGCGCCGCGAGCATGCGGATGGATGTGCGTCTCCCGAAGCGTGTGCCCCAGAGTCGCTCCCCGTCGACGAGGGAGATGAAGGCCTTGGGCGTTGTTCGGTGCTGCTTCCAGTAGTCGTCGTCGGGGCCCGGTTTGCGAAAACGGGTCTGATCGATGGGGATCGGTGGATCCCACTCGTCGAGCGTCTGCACGTCCGAGACTCCCGGGTATCGTGGGGTCCAGTCGGGGTCGGCGGCATCCCCCTCGAGTGGCACGGATCCCCGCAGGTCCAAGGTGGCGCCGGTCTAGGTGAGGTCATGCTCCGCGTCGGCAGCGAAATAGTCGATACGAGTCTTCTGGCCGGGCGACGCGCCGAGATCGTCGAGAGCCCAGGAGTTGAGCACGACGCCGCCCGGCTCCCGGAGCCCCTCGCCGCCCTCGACGTTGTCGAAAAGCGGCCGGGTGGATCCATCGGGCCGGACCCAGAGACCGACGGCGCTGACGGTGGAGTACGGTATCTCCCGGTCTCCGACCGCGATGGTGTTCGCCAGGTAGGTGAGGACCTCGAGATACGACGCCCCGACCTCGAGTGCAGCGCCGCGACCGGCGGTCACGATGGCGTCCGGAAGCAGGAACGCGGAGCTCTCGAGCGCGAAGTAAGGATGTCCTTCGCTGCGACGGATGCCGACCCCGATGTCCACGAGCTTCCACGCGCGACGCAACGCCTCGTTCGGATCGCTCGTCGGGGACCCGGCCTCCGGTCGACACCAGAGGATCGCGTTGATGTGGTCCTCGCGCTCCAACCGCCGCTGTAGCCTGGCCAGCGAAACGAAGACGTTGCGAGGTGTCTGCTGCTGGTTGCGCAGGTCGAAGCTGGCGATGCCGTCGTCTGCCTCGATCGATCCCGCGAGCACCTCGAGGCCGGCGGTCGAGTTTTCGCCCCGACGGTCGCCGAGGACGTGCTCGCGGGCCACCTCGCTCTCCTTCTCGAAGCGCAGGAGCAACGTGTGCCCCTCCTCGGCGGACAGCTCGTCCGCCAGGCGGCGGTTGATCACGACACTGCGGCCGCGAATCCCCCACTCCTTCAGCTCCGGAGAGAGCTTCCTGAACGTCTCGTCGACGCCGATGATGTTGACCTGTCCGGCGCGGGCGCCGGTCTCCCGGTCGACGACGCTACCTCGAAGCAGGATGGCGGGAACGGCGACGCCGCCGTCGCTCTTGCCGATCTCCTTCGCCAGGTTGCTCGTGAAGAAACGTGGCGCGACCAGGGACCACTCGACGTCTCCGAGTCTCGTCAGTGCCTGATCGCGCAGGCTTCCCTTTACCGAGTCGCCGACGAGGAGAGCGCCACAGATGACGGCCGCAGCCGTGGCGCACGACAGCAGAACCGCCATGTGGGCGCGGGCGTGGAAGACCAGGCTCTCGCGGACGATTGTCGCGTAGCGCATGGAGATCAGCCTGTTGACGCGAGGATTCGAGCATCCCGGAGCCCCACCCGACGCTGGAAGCGTCCGGCGAGCTCCTCGGAGTGCGTCACCACTACTGTCGTCGTCGCGAGCGTCGCTTGCAGATCGAGAAAGAGCTCGGCGATCGAGGCTGCGTTGGTCGCATCGAGGTTGCCCGTCGGCTCATCGCAGAGCAGGAGGCCTGGTCGTCGAATCAGCGCGCGTGCGATCGCGGCCCGCTGTCGCTCGCCGCCGGAGAGCTCCGACGGGCGGTGGTCGAGGCGCTCGCCGAGTCCGACCTTCTCGAGGAGCTCGTGTGCGA
>CAYMLL010000151.1:0-886 GCA_964390645.1 uncultured Planctomycetia bacterium
CGTGATCGTGGCGTGTCGGGCGTTGGGAGGCCTGTCCGTCGGCTCGGTCGTCGTGCCCGACGACGATGGGAACTCGAGCGAGACGCGTCGGACGATCTACGTGACCGACTGCACCCAGGAAGTCACCCCGTTCGTCCGTGGTGACGCGAACGGTGACCGGCAGTTCGACTACTCCGACGCGGTGGCGGTCTGGAGCTCGCTGCCGTTCATCCCACGCGGGACTCCCGACGGACCCGGAGTGGACTGCGGCAACTCCGCCCCCAACCCGGGCCCGCCCTTCGACCTCCTCTGTGATGACGCCGCCGACGCGAACGACGACGGCGTCATCGACTGCAGCGACGGCGTCTACATCGCGTCGTTCCTCTTCGGAGGCGGACCTCGCCCCTCTCTGCCGTTCGGCGAGTGCGGACTCGACCCGACGGCGGATGGTTTGACCTGCGTGGAGTATTTCTGTCCCTGACGTCTTCCCTGTTCCCGGATCCGTCGCGCGTCGACACTCCCGGACGGCGCGCGACGGATCGGCCTCGCGCTCGGGACGGATTCCGCCGGATACCCCGAGAATGCAAGGCGATCTCCGGAGCTCGCGGGCTCCTCCCGGTCGCGGGAGCCCGCGGTGTTCCTCTCCCGTCCCGGACCCTGCCTGCGCCACACAGCGCGGTCGAGGAGACCGCAAGGAGCCGGGACACCGTGGCCGGAAGTAGATTCTGCTCGCGCCCGCTCCGGTCCTCCCGCCCTCGTCCTTGTCTTCCGCGCCTCGGGCCCGGACACTTGGAGAGGTGGCTGGCTCGCGTCGGCGCAGGGAGGTGCCTGATGTCACACAAAGCCTACCCCGGGCGGCCGTGGAGCAGTCCCGGGCATTGATGGCGCGGCTGAAAGCAAGGACGGC
>CAYMLL010000151.1:896-18107 GCA_964390645.1 uncultured Planctomycetia bacterium
CGTGGAGCAGTCCCGGGACGTCCGGCGTCGCCGTGATCGCCGCCCTGCTGTGCTGCGCGCCCGTGGACGGGCAAGACGCGGGGGAGCGCAAGACGTTTCGCCGCGGCGACGCCAACGACGACGGCGTCGTGAACGTCCTCGACGCGCTCTTCGTGAGGGACTGGCAATTCGCCGGCGGCACGGTGCCTTCCTGCCTGGACGCGGCCGACGCAAACGGCAACCGACGCACCGACCTCGGCGATCCTGTCTTTGTCCTGAGCTACGTCTTCGCCTGCGGTACGCCGCCACCCGCTCCGGGTCCTCTCACCTGCGGAGCCGCGCCTGAGGGCGACGGTCCCGGCTGCCTGGAATACGACTCGTGCGACGTGGGAGGACAGGGGCAGAGACTGCCGCGAACGACGGATATCAAGATCTGGGTCGAGGGACCCGACCCCTCGAGCGAGCCCGACGACCTCTGGGCGACCGTCCGACTGCGCGACGATTCACCACCGGGCTCGTCCGGCGTCAGCGGCTGGGAGATCGTGCTCCGCACTTCGTGCGAGTTCAACGCGGCGACCGCCGAGGTGACGGAAGTGGGGACCGTCCTCGTGGAAGACGACGGACACGTTGGTGATCCGTTCATCGACGACGTCGTGGGCACCTTCGGCGGGTTCGTCTTGCTGCAGTTCCGTCCTGACGAGCCCTTCTTGCGCAGGTCGGTCGACCATGCCGTGCTGCGATTCCGCATCGTGCCGCCGCCGGGCGGGAGCGTCGAGTGCGACGCCATCTTCGACGACAGTGCCGTGAACCCGACCTGCCCCACACGCCGGAACTTCGTCCTCGTCGGTGACGAGCTGATCCGCCCCGTCGCTCGCGGCGCGACGCTGACATTCTCCCGTCCCGCGGAGCTGAGCGTCGATCGGGACACTCCGTGTGAGCCCGCCACGGTGGAGCTGACGCCGCAGGCTCCGACCGCGATCTGGGAGGTCACGGCTCCCGGGGACGCGAACGCCCTCGTCCTCGAGCTCACTTCGACGAGCGACGGCGCCGGCGAGCAGCGCGAGGAGAACATCCTCCTCGCGCGCTGGGGACAGCCGCCGACGGCGACGAGCTTCGATCACGCCGCGGCGTCTCGCCCGAGCGCAGGCCAGCGGCTCGTCGTGCCGCTGCCGCTCGAGCGCGACGACGCGCTCTTCGTCTCCGCGCGCGGCATGCGCTTTCCGTCGAACCGGAACGACGTCGAGCTCTGCGCGCGAGCGCTCGACGCGGCGCTCGAGTCGCTGTCCGTGGGGCGCAGCGCGGGCGGCGGAGAGCTTCCCGCGGTCGTCCACGGCAGCGGCCTCGACGACGCGAGCCTGACGTGGGAGCTCCGGCACCAGCGAGGCGACGCGCGTCTCCCCGTGCGCGCGACCCGACGGCGCTCGCCGAGCGAGACCGAGGTCTCGCTCGACCTCAGCGCCGCGGATACCGGCGGCTACGATCTCGTGCTTCTCGACGGCACGGGCGGGGATCTGGACAGGCTGCCCGACGCCTTCGAGGTGGTCGCCGGCGATCGTCCCGCTCTTCTCGACGCGGACATCGACGTGCGCCGCTACATCCGCAGGAGCCGCGTGCGACGACTGACCCTGACGGTGACCAACTTCGGTGACCGCGCCGAGCCGGCCCCCCTCGTGCGCCTGACGGCTCCCGCGGGCACGGTGGCTCGCCTCGTCGACGAGGACGAGGGCTCGATGCGAAACGAGCTGCTGACGCTCGCGGTCGATCCGGACGGTGTCGGGGTCATCCCCCCTGGCGAGACCGTCCGCATCCCCGTCCTCTTCCGCGCCGAGACGGACGGCGTCGGCGACTTCCGGGCCCATGTCGTCGATGCTCGCGACGGAGGCGACATCGACTGGTCGAGCGTGCCGTGTCCGGACGACGTGTCTCCCGGAACGTGGGAAGAGGTCCAGCGGGCGATCGGCGCGACCTGGGCGGAGCTCCGCGACACGCTCGCCAGCGCCGCGACCGAGCTCGCAGGGCTGGGGCAACCGACGAGATCGGTCGACCGCCTGCTGCGCTTCGCCGCACGAGGGGTGTTCGAGCCGCTCGAGCTCGACCACGTTCCTGAAATCCCGGTCTCCCCGGGCGATGAGCTGCTGACGCTCCTCGCCGAGTCGCAGATCGACGTCATCTCCGGACGCGACCCGAACAAGAAGGAGGCGGATCCGATCCCGGCACCCGGCTTCGTGGTGGTGAACGGCCACCACGGGTGGATCGATACCGGCCAGAGCATCGAGTACACGATCTTCTTCGAGAACGCCGCCGACGCGCGCGGCGCGGAGCAGATCGTCCGCATCGACGACGAGCTCGACCCGCGGCTCGATCCCGGCAGCCTGCGTTTCGGCGAGGTCGGGTTCGGCGAGAGCCACATCATCAACCTCGGCGACCCTCCTTCGAGCAGCGGCTCGGCGCCGCCGACGCCGAGCGGCCCGGACGTCACGGGGAACTTCGCCGCGGTCACCGCGAGCCGACGGGTGACGGTCGACGGCTGCGACGACGGCTGCGACATCGTCGTGCAGGTCGACGCGAGGCTCGAGTCGAGCGCCGACGGAACCGTCGCGAGCTGGACCTTCCGCACCCTCGATCCGGAGACCGGCGGCGAGCCTCAGGACGACCGCGCCGGCTTCCTGCCGCCCAACGGCGAGGAGGGCAGCGACGAGGAGGGCAGAGGCGAGGGCTACGTGACCTTCACCATCACGCTGAAGGACGACGACGGTCCCGACATCGACGACCTCCGGAACGACGCGAACATCGTATTCGATCGGAACCCGCGGATCGTCACGGATCCCCCGGCGAGGTACTCGATCGGCGCCCCGCCCGCCGCGCCGCGACTCCCCCGGCCGGCGGACGGGGACGTCGACGTCTCAGCGGGGACGTCGCTCCTGTGGGACGACGACGGCTCCGGCGGCACGACGTACGATGTCCTTCTGCGGAGGGCCGGCGCTGCGGACGACGTCGCGACGGCGACCGGACTCGAGATCCCGGTCCTGGTTCCGGCGGACCCGCTCGAGCCGGGTATCGAGTACGAGTGGAGAGTCACCGCCGTCAACCGTACGGGGTCGACCGACGGTCCCGGATGGCGCTTTCGCACGCGCAGCGCTCCGCGGTTCGTGCGCGGCAACGCCAACGCCGACGGCGATGTCGACATCTCGGACGCGATCAGCATCATCGCGTGGCTGTTCGGCGGCGAGACGGAGGTGCCGCCACCCTGCCTCGACGCCGCCGATGCGAACGACGATGGAGAGACCGACATCAGTGACGCGGTCTGGCTGCTGTCCTGGCTCTTTCGCGGCGGCGCCCCGCCCGGAGCGCCCTTCCCCGACTGCGGTGAGGATCCGATCGACGACGACCCGCTCGACTGCGAGCTCTTCGCGCCCTGCGCCTGATCGAAGCCTCGCGCTGACGTTCACCGCAGCGGCTCGGCGACGATGCGAATGCCGTCGGACCGCGGGTAGTCGATCCGGACACCGTTGCGGTTCGCGATGCAGAACTCGTATCTGTCGGTCAAGCTCCAGCCTCCTCCGCGCAGGACGATGAAGCGGGCGGTCCTGTCCCTCAGCTCGAGGACCGGCTCGGGGAGCGATCCGGCCAGATCCCGCACGCCCCAGACGCTCTCGTCGAAGGGGTGGCTCGCGACGACGCCGAGATGGCTGCTCTCCCGTGTGCCCGGACCGGACGAGCAGAAGCTCCAGAGAAGATAGTCGCCCCAGACGTGGACCCGGCGATCGACACCGCGCGCGGCTTTCTCCCACTCCAGGTCCCGCGCCAGCCGGAAACGCCAGCCGTCGTGCGCCCGCTCCTCGTTGAGCCACTTCACGTACTCGAGAGCCGCCGTCGTCGGCAATCCGGACACCGGCTCGTCGAGCGAGCTCCCGGACTTCCCTACCCCGTACCTCCAGACGCCATCCTCGCGGACGAAGTAATAGCGGCCTTTGCCACCCTCGTCCCGGAATCCGGACCTCGGCACCAGGAGCGTCTCCCCCCTCCGCGTGTACTGGTTGTTGCTCCGCTCGACGTCTGGAAGCATCGACCTCCTCCGAAGTTCGTCGAGATCGATGGTCGCGGCGGCGGCCCGCGACTCGCCCGCGAGACGACCCCCGGTCGCCTCGTCGTTGAGAAACTCGAGGTACTCGCGAACCGTCACCTCGGTACGCTTCATGAAGAACCCGTCGACGTGAGTCCAGCCCGACGCCAGCGGATCGAAGACCTGGCCGTCGGCGGCGTACGCCCCGTGAACGAAGCCGCCGGCGGCCACCTGCACGAAGCCCTCCGGCGTCTCGCCCGCCTTCCACAGCCGTACGCGGACCGGCTCGCCGGGCGCATCGGGATGACGGGGAAAGGCGACCGGGAGGCGCGTGTCGAGGTAGCCGGGCTTGCTGAGAACCAGAAGGTAGCTGCCGCGGGGCAGACGGACGTCGACCGGCCTCCGCGCCGCCGTCTTGCCGACGACCGGCGCGGCGGCGATGTCGATCGGGAATCCCGCGAAGCTCACCCCCAGCTTCCCGCGCAGGTCGTCGTACGTCTCGACGCGGCCCGACCCGTTCGAGAGCGGCGTCCACTCGACCGTCTCCGACTTGCCGCGCCTGCGCAGCTCGAGCTTCACTGCGGCTGCGCCCTTCCTGTCGTTGACGACGGACACGAGATCACCGAGAAGGCGGATCTGCCGACCGTCGAGCGAGACGATGCGATCGCCGCGAGCGAACACGCCTGCGGCGGCTTCCGTCCAGACGCGCTCGACCTCGAGGTAGGGCTCGCCGACGACCTTCCCGACGCGCGGGTCGTAGGCTCGCGGCATGGCGCGGCCCTCGACGAGGTCGTAGCGATAGCAGCGGACCGCCGCGTCCGGCGGATCGCTCAGCACCGCGACCGCGCCGCTGCCGTCGAGGAGCGCGGAGTACCGCCCCTCGGTGTCGATCGCGCGAAGAGGTCCCGCGAAGTACTCCGGACTGAGCGGCTGCGCATCGTCCCAGAGCACCCGCTCGTAGCGCTCCCTGAACATCTCGCTCAGCGCCGCTTGCACCTCGGGAAGCGCCGTGGCGGAGGCTTCCCGGGCGCGACTGAACGACAGGACCGCCCGGTTGAAGATCCCCGGCAGCTCCCGGGAGATTCGCCGCCACTCCTGCCACGCGGCGATCTCCTTCTCGAGGCTCCAGGCCGGCGCCCAGGGTCGGGTGAGAGAGCGTTCGACCTGCCAGCGGCGCCTCGCATCGACAGCGTCTCGTCGACGCCGCGCGAACAGATCCCGCTCCTCGACTCCCGAGTCGTGGAGTCGCCGCGCCTCCGCATCACGTCGGTTGGCGTCGCTGCGCTTCGATCCCTGCCACGCGGCGATGGCCGCGAACGTCGAGAGCACGACGATCGTGCTCAGCGTCGAGATCATGACACGGTGGCGGCGCGCGAACTTCCTCAGGCGATATCGAATCGTCGGAGGCCCGGCGAGAACCGGTCGGTGCCGCAAGTGGTTCTCGATGTCGGCGCCGAGCTCAGCCGCCGAGTCGTATCGTCGGTCGACGTCGCGCTCGAGGGCTCGCAACACGATCCAGTCGAGGTCGCCGCGCAGGTGGCGTGACAGCGTACCGACCGTCGCGTCGCGCTGGCTCGCGACCTCGCTCGCGACCTCGTCGAGCCGGCGCACCCGCGTGCTCGGCCGCACCGGATCGTCGTCCTGCAGCCGTCGCAGCTGCTCGGTCCAGGAGACCGAGCGCTCGCCGGTCTTCAGGTGAGGCAGCTCGCCGGTCAGGAGCTCGTGAAGGACGACACCGAGCGAGTACACATCGCTGCGTGTGTCGACCGCGAGGCCGCCAACCACCGCCTGCTCGGGGCTCATGTACGCCGGGGTGCCGATGATCTGACCGGCGCTCGTGACGCCGGCCTCGTCCCGCGGCGACTCGGCCATCGACTTGGCGATGCCGAAATCGATGACCTTCGCGACGGCCTTCGCACCCTGCTCGCAGACGAGGATGTTCGACGGCTTGAGATCGCGATGGATGACGGCGTTCTGGTGCGCGTGCTGCACCGCGTCGCAAACGCGCCCGAAGAGGCGCAGCCGCGCGCCGATCCCCAGGCGTCTCCTGTCCGCGTACCCGGTGATGGGCTCCCCGGCGACGAGCTCCATCGCGAAGAAGGGCCGGCCATCCCGCGTGACGCCGGCGTCGAAGACGCGAGCGATTCCATCGTGACGCAGACGCGCGATGGTCTGCCTCTCGCCCTCGAAGCGCGCGACGACCTCGTTCGAGTCCATCCCCGGACGGATGACCTTGAGAGCGACCTCGCGCTCCAGGGGCAGATGCTGCCGCGCGCGCCAGACGGTTCCCATGCCGCCCTCACCGAGCACCTCGATCAGCGTGTAGCCATCGACGACCTCGGCTCCCCGCGCGGCATTCGCGTCCGGGACTCCGCTTGCGCCGAGGGAGAGCTTCTCGTCCCCGGCCGCTTCGGACGCGGACAGACGTGATAGCTCGCGGGCGATGAGCTCCTCGTGGCCGGGAAACTCGCGCTGGTACTCCTCGAGAGTCCGCGAGCGACCGTGATCCACGTCGTCGATGAATCGCACGAAGAAAGCTGCGACGACGCCAGGAGAGTCACCACCACGCCCGGATGCCCCTGCGCTCATCGCAGATCTCCCTGCGAGCCTCGACCGCTGTCGCACATACGCGCTCCTCGGCCCCTTTCGCGGCGAACCTTGATTGTGGCGCGGCCCGTCCATATTCTGGGCTTCGATGTCCCCGGAGTCTACACCCGACGGCGACGCGGCGCATGAGCCCGACCCGGCGCGCCAGACCACCTTCCACGTCGGCCGCGCGTTGACCGGCGACGCGGCGAGCCTCGACTGGATCGTCGAGAAGTTCTCGCCGCTTCTGCTGGCGAGCGCGAGCTACCGGCTGGGTGGACGGCTGAGGCGGGTCTGCGATCCGGAGGATCTCGTCAACGACGTCTGGCTCGTCGCGCTCGGACGGCTCGCCGACCTCGAGCCACGAGACGGACGCTACACACCCGTGCTGCTTCGATTCCTGTCGTCGACGCTCCTCAACATGCTCAACAACCTCCTGAGGAAGCATGTCATCGGCAAGCCGAGCAATCTCGAGGGCTCCGGGCTCGATGACAATCCGGTCGACCGCGTCAAGAGCCCGTGGACCGGCGTCATCACTCGCGTCGCACGTCGCGAGGCCGGCGCGGCCGTCTCCGAGTGCCTCGAGCAGCTCTCCGATCGTGACCGCGAGCTCATCATTCTGCGCGGCATCGAGCAGCATCCCTACCGGGAGATCGCCGTGATCACCGGGCGCGATCCGAAAGCGCTCGCGGTCGAGTACTGGCGGGGAATCGGCAAGCTGCGCAAGGCCCTGCCGCGATCGGTCTTCGCGGAGCTCATCGACGAATAGCCGCCCTCGAGCGCCGTCCGATTCCTCCGCGACCCGGAGAACATGTTCGACGAATCCCAGGAGAAGAAAGCGACATGCACCGCGACATCCTGTCTTCGGCCCTCGCCCTGACGATCCTGGCGCTGTCCACGACGCTCCCGGGCGCGCAGGAGCCGCCGAACTTCATCGTCGTGTTCATCGACGACATGGGCTACGCCGACATCGGCCCCTTCGGCGCCAGCACCCAGAGCACACCGCACCTCGACCGCATGGCGCGAGAGGGCATGATCCTGACCGACTTCTACAGCACCTGCTCCGTCTGCACGCCGTCGCGCTCGAGCCTGCTGACGGGCTGCTATCCTCGACGCGTCAACATGCACGTCGACGAGAAGAGCCTCTGCGTCCTCTTTCCGGGCGCGCGCAAGGGGCTCAATCCGGATGAGACGACGATCGCCGAGGCGCTGAAGACGAGGGGCTACGCGACTGCGTGCATCGGCAAGTGGCACGTCGGCGACCACCCGGAGTTCCTGCCGACGAGCCAGGGCTTCGACGAGTACTTCGGCATCCCGTACTCGAACGACATGAACCGCAAGAAGGTGCCGCTGCCGCTGGTGCGCAACCAGACCGCGATCGAGGCGCCGGTCCGCCAGGAGACCCTGACCGAGCGCTACACGAAGGAGGCGATCCGCTTCATCAGGAAGAGCAAGGGCCGCTCGTTCTTCCTCTACCTCCCTCACACCGCGATCCACCTGCCCCTCTTCCCCGGCAAGGCCTTCCACGGCAGGTCGAGGGCGGGCAAGTACGGCGACTGGATCGAGGAGGTCGACGCGTCGACGGGTCGCATCCTCGGAACGCTGAAGGAGCTCGGCATCGACGAGCGGACGCTGGTGCTGTTCACGTCGGACAACGGCTCGCAACGCGCCAGGCAGGGCAGCAACCTGCCGCTCAGAGGCCGCAAGGGCCGCACCGACGAGGGCGGCATGCGCGTGCCCTGCGTCGTGCGCTGGCCCGGCAAGATCCCGGCGGGCTCGAGGAGCGGCGAGGTCGCATCGACGATCGACGTGCTGCCGACCTTCGCGAAGCTGGCCGGCGCGAGCCTGCCGACCGATCGCGTCATCGACGGCAAGGATATCTGGCCGCTCCTCGGCGGCCGGCCCGGCGCGAAGTCGCCGCACGAGGCGTTCTACTACTACCAGATGGACCAGCTGCAGGCCGTACGCTCCGGCAAGTGGAAGCTCTTCGTCGCCATGGACTCGAAGAAGCGCAACTGGGGCAAGCCGGAGGGCAAGACCCCGCTGAAGCTCTTCGACCTGGCGAAGGACATCCACGAGGACGAGAACGTCGCCGAGGCGAACCCCGAGGTCGTCCGCCGTCTGCTCGCCCTCGTCGAGAAGGCGCGTGAGGAGCTCGGCGACGTCGATCGTCCCGGCAAGGGTCAGCGGCCCGCCGGATGGGTCGACGAGCCGGCGCCCCGGCTGCTGCCCGCGACCACGCCCCGGAACTGAGCCCCCTGCCGGGGGCCGCATCGACCCGTATCGAGCCGCCTCCGTGCCCGGACGCCGGCAGTTGCCGGACCCGGTCCGCGTCGGCCGGTGACTTCCCGCGCCGACCCGCATCGCGATGCGCGCCCCATCTTCGAGTAGACTGCCGGGATTCAATCTCGAGAAGGAGGACCGAAACGTGACGAGCGCAAGACTCCTGGCCGCGCTGACGATCCCGCTCTCCGTGGCGACTTTCGCCGTGCAGGCCGACGACGAGACGAAGAGCGAGAAGTGGGTGCAGCTCTTCAACGGCAAGGATCTCACCGGCTGGAAGGTGAAGATCACCGGCCACGAGCTCGGTGACAACTTCGGCGACACCTTCCGCGTCGAGAACGGCGTGCTGAAGGTCGTCTACGACGGCTACGAGAAGTTCGACGGCCGGTTCGGTCACATCTTTCACGAGAGCGAGTTCTCGAGCTACCGGCTGCGTGTCGAGTACCGCTTCACCGGTGAGCAGGTCCCCGGGGGGCCGGGGTGGGCGTTCCGCAACAGCGGCATCATGGCCCACGGCCAGACTCCCGAGAGCATGGGCCTGAAGCAGAAGTTTCCCGCCTCGATCGAGGTGCAGCTCCTCGGCGGCCCTGGAAAGGGCACTCGCCACACCGGCAACCTGTGCACGCCCGGCACCAACGTCGTCATGCGCGACAAGCTCATCCGACGTCACTGCACTAACTCGCGGTCGAAGACCTACCACGGCGATCAGTGGGTCACCGCCATCGTCGAAGTGCGAGGCAACTCGGTGAAGCACATCATCAACGGCGAGACGGTGCTCGAGTACATCGACCCGCAGCTCGACGAGCGCGACCCCGACGCGAAGAAGCTACTCGCTGCCGGCAAGCCGAAGATGCTGCGACGCGGCACGATTTCGCTGCAGTCCGAGAGCCACCCCATCGAGTTTCGCAAGATCGAGATCCTCGAGCTCGACGAGCCCGCACCCGCCGACGGCGCCGCGGGCGCCTGGCTCGAGCCCCTCGAGGGCGCAGACCTCTCGAAGCACTGGGTGACGAAGGGCAACTGGAAGCTCGACGACAGCGGAGTCGTGACGCTGACACCCCGCAAGGGGGAGAGAGGCTGGGACCGCTTCGACGCGTACCTGTGGCTCAACGGCACCTACGCCGACTTCGAGATCGAGTTCGACTACAAGGTCCGGAAGCGCGGCAACAGCGGCTTCTACTTCCACGTCGGCGATCGGCAGAGTCCGGTCGCGAAGGGCATCGAGGTGCAGATCTACGACACGCCGAGCCGCGGCGCGAATCCGAAGCTCAACGATCACGACTCCGGCGGCATCATCCCGGGCATCCCGCCGATCGCCAGCCCGGCCAGAGCGGCCGGCGAGTGGAACCGCTTCCACATCGTCTCGAAGGGAATGGACCTGACGGTGAAGCTCAACGGCGTCGTCGTCAACCGGGTGAGGCTGGACCGGGGCCCCATCAAGAACCGCCCGTCGAGCGGCTCGATCGGCTTCCAGGATCACGCACTGCCCCTGGCGCTGAGAAAGCTCCGCATCCGCAAGCTGTGATCGCAAGCCAGGGCGCGGTGAGCACGGCGACCCGGTTCCCTGCGAGCCTCAGCCGATCGGGCTCAGCGTGATGTCGATGTTGGACTCTTCCGCGAGCTCCGCCAGCTCCGTGCGCAGCCGCGCGACGGAGCGCTCCGCCGGCACCTGGATCTCCATCTCCAGGGAGAAGATCGGCGCGCCGGTGATCGGCGCGTTCCCGAGGCGCGTGTCGAGCCTCGCGACATTGATGTCGCGCTCGCGCAGGGCGTGCGTGACGCGGTGGACGATGCCGGGGTGGTCCATCGCGACGGCGTGGAGCCGGTAGGGGATGCGGTCGACGGGGCTTGCCTCGAGGACGGTCGGCTTGACGTCGAGCGTCAGCTCCAGCTCGGCCGCGACCGGCTCGAGGCTCGCCGCGGCCGCCTCGAGCGAGGCGGGCTTGCCGGTGAAGAGCACGATCAGCGCGAACTCGCCGCCGAGGATCGCCATGCGCGAGTCCTCGAGGTTGCACTCCGCGTCGAAGACGACCCCCGAGATCCGATCGACGATACCCGGACGATCCCGTCCGGAGGCCATGAGGAGAGCTGCCTGGCGTGACATGATTCGTTATCAGAATGGTGAACCCGGTAGCGACTCCGGAGACCGACCCCGGACACGAGCCCGAGTATTTCCGATAAGCCCACGAAGCGCACAAAAAAAGACCTTTCCGGCTATTCGGCTCAATTCTCGGGCCTTGCCGTCCGATCAACAGAGGCGCTTCCTGCTCCGAGAATCTCCTCCGATGAGCGGGGAGAGTCCCGATGATGCGGATAATCACCATACTCATCCTGGTCTCGGCGCTTCCGACCGGCTGCGACGGCGTGGCCCGTTCGAAGTCCGAAGATGCCGCGCGCGTACCGCGAGCCGGGCGGAAGTACGTCGTCCAGCAGGGCGACAACCTCTACAGGATCGCCGAGAAGGCCTACAACAACGGGCTCGAGTGGCGTCACATCCACGAGGCGAACCCCTGGGTGGACCCCGCCCGGCTGCAGGCGGGGCAGGAGATCGCCATCCCGGCGCTCGTGAACGAGATGATCGACCCCGACGGTCCCGTCTCCCCGATTCACGAGATCGGCCGGAGGTCACGGGGTGACGACCGGAAGGCGGGCGACCGGATCGAGGAGGGCGAGAGATCGGGCGGCGGCGAGGGTGCCCGACAGCACGCGAACCCCGGCAAGAAACGCTCCCTCTGGAAGAACCTGCGCACAACGATCGGCAAGAAGACGCTATTCGGCCTGACGCTCGACAAGCTGTCGTTCTACCTGCTGCTGGCGTGCTTCGCGCACGCCTTCTTCCAGGGCTTCGTGATGTGGATCACGTCCAACGTCGCGTTCGTCAAGGACGCGTCGCTGAAGAAGTCGCTCCGCGCGTCGTTCCTGGTCGAGATGCTGAGCCTCAGCACGGTCCTCCTGATCGGCGCGGTCAGCCTCATGATGGTCTACGCCGGCACCAAGGATCCCGGCGCCGCGGTGGCCGCCGGCGAGAGCGGCCTCCTCTTCCCGAAGGTGGAGGAGTACCTGAGCACGAAGGGCGGGGTGATGGCGGTCACGCTGGCCGTTCTGGCGCTCTACGTGATCCTCAGCCTGCGCTTCGTGCCGCAGGTCTTCAGCATCCACAAGTCCCAGGCGTTCACGGTCGTCCTGCTCGGTGTGGTGACGCCCCACCTGCTGGCCCTCTTCGTGCTGGCGCAGCGATTCGAAGTCCTCTGAGGGGTCTCCCGGAGGCTTCCGCCTCCGCCCGCAGGCCCCTCTTCACCGCTCCACCAGCGTCGACTCCGGGATCCTCGCGATCGATGAGAGCGGAAGCTCGGGCCGGTTTTCTCGCAGTCGGGGCCTTGTGAGGCCGACGACGGTGGGTCATCGTGGCCTCTCCACCGATCTCCCCGGAGCCTACCATGACGCCACGCACATCGTTCCGCAGCATCTCCGTGATCGTCGTCTCCTTGCTGTCGATCTCGTCCACGTCTCTCGCCACCGGCGGCAACATCGTCCTCTTCGTCGTCGACGACCAGGGGCGGGATGCCGGGTGCTACGGCAACGAGGCGATCTCGACGCCCCATCTCGACCGACTGGCGGCGGACGGCACCCGGTTCGACTACGCCTTCTGCACGACCGCGAGCTGCAGCGCGAGCCGCTCCGTGCTGCTGACGGGTCTTCACAACCACGTCAACGGCCAGTACGGACACCAGCATGCCTACCACAACTTCCACACGCGCAAGAGCGTCAGGAGCCTTCCGGTGCTGCTCGGCGAGGCCGGGTATCGCACCGCTCGCATCGGCAAATACCACGTTCAGCCGGAGTCGGTCTACCGGTTCGACGCCCACCTGCAAGGCAACCAGGGAGGCAGTCGCAACGCGGTCGCGATGGCCGAACGCTGTCGCTCGTGGATCACGCAGGACAGCGACAAGCCCTTCTTCCTCTACTTCGCCACCTCCGACCCGCACCGCAGCGGCCGCCGCGCCGGCCACCCGCTGACACGGCCCGATCCCTTCGGCAACGGCCGCAAGTACGAAGGCGTCGTCGAGAGGAAGTTCACGCCCGAGGCGGTCATCGTCCCGCCCTACCTGCCGGACACGATCGAGTGCCGTCGCGAGATCGCGGAGTACTACCAGTCGGTGCATCGCCTCGACCAGGGCCTCGGACGGCTGATGGACATCCTCCGGGAGAGCGGCCACTGGAAGAAGACACTCTTCCTCTACCTGAGCGACAACGGCATCGCGTTTCCCGGCGCCAAGACGACGCTCTACGAACCCGGCATGCGACTTCCCCTCGTCGCGCGCAGCCCGGATCAAGAGCAGCGCGGGATCGCGACGGACGCGATGGTCAGCTGGACCGACATCACGCCGACGATCCTCGATTTTGCCGGCGCGGTGCCGGAACGCCACGTCTTCAACGGCAGGTCCTTTCTCGGGGTTCTCGGTCAGCAGAAGACGGTGGGCTGGGACGAAATCTACGCATCGCACACCTTTCACGAGGTGACGATGTACTACCCGATGCGCGTCGTCCGCACCCGCCGCTACAAGTACCTCCTCAATATCGCGCACGGGCTGACCTACCCCCACGCCTCCGATCTCTGGGCATCCGCGGCGTGGCAAGGTATCTGGCAGCGCAAGGACCGCTACTACGGCCGGCGCACGGTCGAGGCCTACCTCCACCGCCCGAAGCACGAGCTCTACGATCTCGAGCGTGACGCCGACGAGGTCGTCAATGTCGCCGCGAATCCCGACTACGCCAAGAAGCTCGAGGAGATGCAGACGAAGCTCGAGGCTTTCCAGAGCCGCACGAAGGACCCCTGGCGGTACAAGCGAGTCTACGAGTAGGCCCGAGGCCGCGGGCGGCGCACCGTGCGGAACCCGAAGCGGCCCCTTGCGGTGACCGGGATGTCACACGCCATCCGTACCCCGCCGCGGCAGGGCCGGCGGCAGCGCCTCGAGGCAGCTGGCGACGACCGCAAATAGCTTGGAAAACGACGGGCCGGCGACACAATGAACACCCGGGGGGGCTCCGCGGGATCGCGCGACCACGGGAGGAACATGCGCCAGACCTCGTGCCCACGACGGATCGTCGCCTTCGCCATCGTCGTCCTCGGGGCGGCGTCTCCGGTTCACGGCGGCCCGCCGGATCCCCGCTACTCCATTCCCGCGGCCGTGAAGCCGGGCGATGCGGTGGACGTGACCTTCTTCGGCGCCGGTCTCGCGGGAGCCACCGCGATCTGGACGAGCTTCGACGCCCGGTGTCAGCTCGCTCCCGGTATCGAAAAGAACGGAGAGGACGACGGCAAGATCACCTTCCGCATCACCGCAGCGGCGACAGCCGAGGTCGGCGTCGGCGGCGTTCGCCTCGCATCCGACGAAGGTGTCTCGCCCATGCGCCTGCTGATGGTCGACGACCTCCCCAGCGCTCGTGACAGCCCGGAGAGCCGAAGGCGCGAGAAGGCGCAGCAGATCTCGATTCCCTCGGCCGTCGACGGCAACGTCGACGCCTCGCAGGTCGACTTCTACAGGTTCCACGCCACCACCGGACAGCGCGTCTCCGTCGAGGCGCTCGCACAGCGGGTCGGCTCGCGGCTCGACCCGATCGTCCGGCTCCTGGAGCCCGGCGGTCGCGAGCTCGCGTACAGCGACGACGCGCCCGGGATCGGCTGCGACTCCCGGCTGGCGTACCGCTTCGAGGAGGAGGGCGACTACCTCCTGGAGATCCGTGACATCGCCTACGGAGGCGGCAGCGAGCACCGCTACCGGCTGCGAGTCGGGGACTTCCCGCTGTCGACGGTCCCCTACCCGATGGGAACCCGCCCCGACACGAGGACGTCCGTATCGATCGCCGGAACCCTCGTGAACGGCGTGTCGAGTCGCGAGGTGACGCTGACCTCGGCGCGCGTCGGCGACGTTCGCAGCCTCGGCGTACGCTTCCCCCAGGGCGAGAGCTCCTCCTTCGTCACGCTGCTGGCGAGCGACCTCGACAACACGCTCGAGGAGGAGCCGAACGACGATCCCGCGGCCGCGACACCGGCGAAGATCCCCGGAGCCCTCAACGGCCGCTTCGAGAAGCCGAAGGACCGTGACTACTTCCGCCTCGAGGCAAGGAAGGGAGAGCGCCTCAGCTTCGTCGGCAGGACCCGACGCCTCGGATCACCGAGCGACCTCTTTCTCCGCCTGCACGACAGCAGGGGGAAAATGCTCAGCGAGGTCGAGGACAGCGGCTCGCAGGAGGGCCGGTTCGATCACACCTTCACCGATGACGGTCTTCACTTCCTCATGGTCGAGGATCTCCTTCGACGCGGGGGCCCCGAGCATGTCTACAGGATCGAGGTGCGACGCTTCGCCCCCGGCTTCTCGCTGCGTCTGGAGGTCGACAAGGTCGACGCCCCGAAAGACGGCGTCTTCACCGTCAAGGTCCTCTGCAACCGGCGCGGCTACGACGGGCCCGTGACACTCTCGGTCGAAGGAGCGGGCGACGGACTCGAGCTCTCGCGTCACGAGATCCCGGCGAAGAAGAACGAGACGGTGCTGCACGTCAACCTGCCGCCGACCATCGAGACGGGAACGCTGCTGCACCTACGAATCGTCGGCGTCGCGAGGATCGGGGACAGGGAGATGACGAGCGTCGCGAGCACACTCCCCGCGTTGCGCAAGTCCTTCCCGCGCTCGCCGTTTCCTCCGGCGGGTCTCGACGGCCTCGTGGGTCTCGGCGTGCAGCCGCTGTTCAAGGACTTCTTCACGCTGAAGGCAGCCTCTCCGGTCGTCGTCGTGCCACGCTTCGCAGAGAACGTCGCGGTCAGGATCGTCGCGGAGCGACTCGACAAGGCGTTCAAGGGCCCGATCGCCCTCGATGTCGCGGGACTTCCCGCCGGCATCACGGCAGAGATCAAGCCGATCGCCAAGGACAAGCGGGAGACCGTGCTGACGCTGAGGACGACGAAGGAGCTCGTCGCCGGCACGCACCCTCTGCGCCTGCGCGGACGGGGCACCTTCCGGAGTCAGCCGAAGGAGATCCGGCTCGAAGGGGTGACGATCCGGGTCGTCGAGCCCCTGCAGGTGCTCGCGGTGCCGCTCGGCGGCGTCAAGCCCGGAAAGACGCAGAAGATCCGCGTCACCGTCCTGCGTCGCGGCGCCAGGGCGGCACCGGTGAAGCTGACGTGGAAGACTCTCGCTGCGGGGATCGAGTCCGCCGAGGAGACGATCGTCCCCGCGGACGCGAGCTCGGTCGAGATCGAGATCAAGGCGGCGGGCGACCTGCTTCCCGGGTCCTTCCACGAGCTGGCGATCGCGGCCGAGACGAGCGTCACGGGCAGCATGGCGACCGCGCAGAGCGCGGCGATCCTGGTCGAGATCGCCGCGCCCTAGCGGCCCGTCGAAGAGGTCAATTCGGCGCGAGAGCGGCCGTTTCACCCGAGCTCGTCGTTGCCAGAGCTCGACAGTGCACCGCACCGTCGTGTTCCGGCGTCTCGATCCCGGGCGAGACGACACGCTTTCGCAGCCGCAGCACCTCCTCAACAGGCTACCGGCGTATCGCGATCAACGGCGGACGCTGACCTTGGTGTAGAAGACCCGGGACTGGAACTCCTGGCCCGCGACCTCGACGACGACCTGCCATTCCACGCGCCCGCGGTCTGCGGGCCAGAACGTGACCGGCACCCGGATCGTGTTCCGTCGCCTGTCCCAGCCGGTGCCGGCGCTGACCACGATCTCCTGGGGCTCGGTCGCGTCGGCAACGCCGTTCCTGTAGAGCGTGGCGACACCGACGAGATCGTTCGTCGAGCCCTCCTCGACGAACGCGTTGATCCAGACAGACTTCGTCGTCCCACGCCGGCAGTCCCGGGCCTTGATTGTCACGCATCGCGGTGCTCCGGCACAGACACCGACCTCGACGGGCACCGGCTCGGGATCGATGATGACCGCGTCGGGTCCGACGACCACGGTCGCGACGTCCGAAGCGACCAGACGCCTCGTGTCGCGCACGACCAGGAGGACCGAATGCTCACCGGGCTCCGAGAAGCTGTGTGTCGGAGTCCTTCCGGTCGTGGTGGAGCCATCCCGGAAGTGCCACTCGAACGATGCCAGGTCACAGTCCGGATCGAAGCTCCCCGAGGCATCGAGCTGGATACCCTCTCCGACGCGCCCGTCGTAGGGACCCCCGGCGACGGCGACCGGCCGCCGCCGTGAGCAGTCGCGGTCGCGGTCACGGTCGCAGTCGCGGTCGCAGTCGCGGTCGCGATCACGGTCGCAGTCGCGGTCGCGGTCACGGTCGCAGTCGCG
>CAYMLL010000152.1:0-17960 GCA_964390645.1 uncultured Planctomycetia bacterium
CGTGAACATCGCCGACCCGATCTACACGATCAACGAGCGTGTTCGCGAGGGTCCCGGCTTCAACTGCGATCGGGCCGCGGACTCCAACGGGGACGAGATGGTCGACCTCTCCGACGCCATGTACACCATCCACTACCGGTTTCTCGGCGGCGCCCCTCCTCCGGCGCCCTTCGGCGAGGAGTGTGCTGACGAAGCGCGGAGCGACGACGATACGCTCAGCTGCGACAGCACTTCCTGCGGCGACTGACAGAACACGAACCTTCCTGCGGGCGGTCCCCGACCGGGACCGCTTCGCGACAGAGGCGGCGGCAGTCCACGGGCTGCGGTCGCCTCTTTTTTCGTGGCGGGCTTCGATGAGCGTGGTGTGCGCGGATCCGCAAAATTCTATTTGACCGTCAGGATCGAACGTGGTTACAATCAGCAGCAGCCCGAGGTGGGTTCGGTTTGCCCTCGGTTTCCTCGGGTCAAGGGTTTGAGATCGCGGCTGTTTGGCCGTGTGAGTTTTGTCGGACGAGCAGGTCGTGGGGGCGCTCGGGTCTTGTACCCGCGTTCTCGTCGGAAATGCGCCAGCGGGCGAATTCCGCGGGACCGCGATGGCAGGGCTCTTGCGAGTCCGGACGTGGAAGGAGGCCGCGCCGTGGGTGTGGGCGAGATCCGCGACTTCGGGACACCGGCTGGTTCGCGGGTGTTCTTGGTCGGACGGTTCTGATTGAGTCTCTTTCGGCAGGCCGCGTCGGTCGAGCCGAAGCTGGGAGTCGCGCCAGGCGCGGCGACGAGGTAACGAAATTCGACAGCGCTCCGGCGCGGTGCCCGATGGCGTCGCGATGGAAGGAGTCGCTGCCGCTCCGCAGACGCCGGGCGCTCGTCCGGTGACACAGGGAGGAGAAAAAAGAATGAGACCATCTTTCAAGGTTTGTTTGTGTGTCCTGCTGGCTTCGGGCCTCTCGGGGCTCAGCGATGCGCAGGAGTTCGATCTGAGCTTCCGCGGTCCGGACTCAGCGCCTGAAGGCGCTGGCGGAACGTCCTGCGAGTTTTCGGTCACGGGCGTCATGACCCCGAGCGGCCTCGCCGCGGAGGACGCCGGCGCGCAGGGCTGGTCGCTGAGCATCACTTCCGACGGGGCGGCGATCACGGACATCACCACGGCCGGGACCGCCTCGGCCGACGTCAACGACGACCCCCCCGGCCTTCGCAACACCGGCTTCGGCGTCAGCGAGACGACCTCGGGGGCGAGAGCGGGATCGGGCTGCGAGGGTTCGGACGGTGCGGTCAGCGCGATCGTGCTGTCGTTCGTCATGCCCATCACGCTGCCGAGTGACGGGCCTTCGGACGTCGTCGTCGTCTCTCTCGCCGGCGTGTTCGCGGAGGAGGCGGGAGCCGCGGTCGATACCAGCGTCTCCTTCACCGACGGTTGTCAGGGCTCCGGTCAGCCGGTCGACAACCGGGTGACTCACGGCGGCAACACGGTCATCCCCACTCTCGGTTCACTGACGGTGTCGTGTGTGACCCGGGTCATACCGGCTTGCGAGCAGCTTGCGAACCCGCCTTCGAACTCCATCATCCTGGGCATTCAGGCGAATTCCGGTGGCCCGCTCATCTTCACTTGTCCGGAAGGCGACGGCGCCGGCGACGACGATGTCGGCGCCGCCGAGATCGTGAGCAGCGACCCGTCGGTGAGCGCCTTCGGCGCCATCGTCTCCACCGAGGCGGGCACGGGTGTCCAGGGCTGGTCGCTGTCCGTCGGCCTCTCCGGTGACGGCAACCTGCTCGGGGCGACCACGGACGGGACGTCTGCGGCGGACGCCAACGACGGCGGCCTTCGCAACACCGGCTTCGAGGTCTCCGAGCTCGTCGATCCCGGCCTGGAGCCGAGTTCCGGTCCCCTCGCGGGTGCCGGTCCCCAGGGCCAGGGTGCGGTCAGCGCCGTGGTGCTCTCGTTCACCATGCCGATCACGCTCGAGCCGTCGAGTACCGAGACGGTGCTCGGTCTCTCGGTCGAGCCGAGCTTCGCTCCCGGGGGCGGCGCCGGTGACGATGACGGCGCGGTCGTCTCCGAGATCGTCTGGAAGGACGGGCTCCAGGGCTCCGGCCAGCCGGTCAACAACGTCGCCACGGTCGGCGGCAACACCGTGCAATTCCTGGCTTGCCAGGACGTGAAGATCAAGTTCGTGGAGCCGGCGGGCTTGATCCGCTGTGATCCGAACGTCGACGGCAAGAGCGATATCGCGGACGCGGTGTTCATCGTCAACGAGCTCTTCCGCGGCGGCCCCGCGGCTTCCTGTCCGGATGCGAGCGACTGCAACGACGACGGCAGCGTCGACCTCTCGGACGCGACCTACAACGTCGCGTACCGCTTCGTGGGTGGTGCGCCGCCCCCGCCTCCGTTCGGGGAGGAGTGTGGCGACGATCCGACCGAGGACGAGCTCGGCGACTGCACGTACGAGTGTCCCTAGGGACCGATCGTAGCTACCATCGCCGGCGCGCCCGTCGCGCCCACCGGGGCCTGACCCTTGCACGCAGCAAGGGTCAGGCCCTTTTTTCGTGGCTCCGTGGTCGTCCGGCGGCCCGGGCGGCGATGCTCCGCGCGGCGGCCGCGATCCCGTCAGGCGGCCCATTTCCGGGGACTTGCGGCTTTTCAGGCTCCGCCGGTTGGGTTACAATGCCGCCGGATTGTTTGTGTCTGTGTCAGCTCTTCGGGTCGTGGAAGGGAGTTTCTGACACGCTTTGAGCAGAGATGCCCGAAGCCCTTCGGCCCGCGTGAGTTGAAGGAGCGCTTCGGGTTCGTGCGGTCCCGGAAGGGGTGTGAGCGGCGTGCGCGCGCGTTTCGGGCCGGGGCTGCGACGTTGTGTGCACCAGCGCAGGAGAAAAGTAATGCACCGTACTTGCAAGGGTCTCGTGACGGGGTTCGCGGTCCTCGCGATCTCCGGAGTCGTCGTGGCTCAGCCGACCTTCGATCTCGGAATCGACGGGCCGGATGAGCTGGTGGGGTCGGCGGGGGCGACGGTTTCCGGGGACTACACCCTGACGATGACGCCGGGCGGCCTCGATGCCGGCGCGGACGGCGCCCAGGGCTGGTCGATCAGCCTCTCCGCCTCCGGCTGTGCCAGTCTCGTGGGGATCACCACGGAGGGCACCGCGGCGGACGACGTGTCCAACGGCGGCCTGCGCAACACCGGCTTCGAGGTCAGCGAGCTGACGACGGCGGCGCGAGGGGGCTCGGGCTGCGAGGGGCGAGACGGTGCCGTCAGCGCGGTGGTCCTGTCCTTCGTCATGAACATCACGCTGCCGGCCGACTCGGCGTCGGAGATCGGCAAGATCACGGTCGAGGGCGCGCTCCCCGACGAGGGCGACGCCCCCGGGGCCGTCGAGTTCGTGAACGGCTGCCAGGGCGCGGGTCAGCCGGTGGACAACAACGTCACCTGGACCGGTCAGACCATCACTCCTGAACTCGGGCAGAAGGCGATCGTCTGTTTGGTGGATCCCCGCTGTCCTCTGGACGGCGCGCTCAACGTCGTGCTGCAGACCGAGAACCTCTTGCAGGTCCCCGACGTCGCCGCGGGCATGATCCCGGATGGCGAGGACGACGATGTGATCACCGATGACGGTCGCCTCGAGGTCCCCGTGGCGACCGGCACGACCGGCACGGTGGCGGTCTACGGCGCGATCTCGTCGAACCTCGACGGCTCCGGGGTCCAGGGCTGCTCGGTCGCGGTCGGGGTGACGGGCGACGTCGTCCTCGTCGGTGCGTCGATCGACGGCACCGCCGCGGACGACGCGGCCAACGGCGGTCTGCGCAACACCGGCTTCAGCGTCGTCGAGCTCGTCGACCCGGAGCGCGTGCCGGACTCCGGCCCGCTCGCGGGTGCGGCGCAGGGCCAGGGCGCGGTCAGCGCGCTCGTTCTGTCCTTCGTGATGGACATCACGCTCGACGCGGTCGGCACCGCGACCATCCTGCGTCTCGACATCGAGGGCGGCGGTCCCCAGGGCGCCGACGCCCAGGAGGGCACGATCGCGTGGGTGGACGGCCTGCAGGGCTCCGGTCAGCCGGTCTCGAACGTCGCGACCGTGGCGGGAAACACGGTGGAGTTCGGCTGCTGCCAGGGTGCCACGGTGGCGTTCACCGAGACGGTGGATCCCCGGGCGCCCATCCTGCGCGGCGACGCCAACGACGACGGCGACGTCGACATCGCCGACGGCGTCTGGATCATCAACGAGCTCTTCCGCGGTGGCCCTTCGACTTCGTGTCTCGACGTCGCCGACGCCAACGACGACGGGCTCAAGGACCTCTCCGATGCGACGTACATCTTCGCGTACCGGTTCCAGGGGGGCTCCGCCCCGGCGGCGCCCTTCCCGGACTGCGGCAAGGACGGCGGGGATGACGGTGACGATACCGACGCATCGATCTGTGAGGCCGGGTCAGGCTCGTCAGCGTGCTCCTGATGCGCGGCATGCATGGTGCGCTGTCGCGGGGCGTCCTGACGCTGCCCTGACAGATGTCGTACACGGCGGGGCGCGAAGCCTCGAGGGGCAGGCCCTCGAGGCTTCGCTCTCATCTGCGGAAGCGGCGCGCGGAGCTTCCCGGAGCGGAAAACGCGGCGGAAAGCCCTTTCCATCGCCGTCGAACGCGATTACAATTCGTAGACCGTCCAGAGTTGGGTCCTTTGTATGCTTACAGGTTTCAGGTCGAGATGGCCGAGCCCGCGGCTTGCGTCGGGTCTGGGACGGCGTGGTACGAAGCAGCATTCAGGACTGTGATGTTCGAAGTGATCTTCGGAGTGATCTTCGCGATCGGTTTCTTTGAGCAGTCGGTCCTCGGATAGTGGTTTTGGGGAGTTCTCGTCGAGCTCCAAAGGGTTGCTCTGTACTCGCGAAAGGGTCTGGTCAAGACGGAGTCGACTTCCGCGTGCGAGCCGGTTCGGACGGTCTGCGCGCGGTGACGCCTCCGCGACTTGTCTTCCACGGGAGGAGAAAAAGAATGAAACGCATCCTGCGGTCCGGAATTGCGGCGGCGGCGGTCCTTCTCTGCGCCAGCGCCGGTTATGCACAGCCCACCTACTCGCTGTCGATCGACGGTCCGTCGAACTCCGACGGCGCCCCGGGCGCGTCCGTCGACATCGGCGGGGCCTACGACCTCAACCTGGCGGAGGCGGGCAACGACTCGGAGAACGGCGCGCAGGGCTGGTCGATCTCGATCAGCTCCGACGGCGTCGCGATCACCTCCATCACGACCGAGGGCACCATCGCCGCGGACGTGTCCGAGGGAGGCATCCGCAACACCGGCTTCGAGGTCTCCGAGACCACGACGGCCTTCCGCGCCGGCGACGAGTGCGCCGGCGATGGCGCGGTCAGCGCGGTGGTGCTGTCCTTCGTCATGAACATCACGCTGCCGGTCAACGAGTCCTCGAACATCGCCAAGATCGAGACCGCCGGTACGGCGACGGCGCCGGACGTCGCAGTCCCCGACGAGGGACCTTGCGTCTCGGAGACCGTCGACGTCGCGACGATCGCCTTCGCCCAGGGCTGTCAGGGCTCCGGTCAGCCGGTCGACAACAACGTCACCTGGTCGGGCCAGACGGTCTCCCCGGATCGCGGCTCGCTGACGATCTCGGTGACCGCCGAGGCTTGTGTCCCGCCGGTCCGCTGCGCCGACGACACCGCGGCGGCCAACGGTCTGCAGATCGTCGCCGAGGGCGTGACGGTCCCGGAGGGCGAAGACGGCGGTAGCGAAGCGGATCCGGCGACGATGGCGGTCGAGTCTCCAGCGGACGCTTCTGGCTCGACGACGGTCCACTTCGCGATCCAGTCGCGCGGTCTCGGCAGCGGCGTCCAGGGCTGGTCCGTATCGGCCGCGGGCGACGCCGACCTCGCCATCGTTGGCGCCACCACCGACGGCACCGATGCGGCCGACGTCAACGGTGATCCCCCCGGTCTTCGCAACACCGGCTTCGAGGTCTCCGAGCTGACGACCGGCTCGCAGGCCGGCTCCGCCTGTGATGGCCTCAACGGCGCGGTCAGCGCGGTGGTGCTGTCCTTCGTGATGAACATCACCCTCGACGCCGACGGCGACCACCGCGTCCTCAGCCTCGACGTCGAGTCGACCGCCGCGGTTCCCGCGGAGGGCTCGGTCGGCGGCGTCGTGCAGTGGAAGGACGGCTGCCAGGGCTCCGGCCAGCCGGTCAACAACGTCGCCACGGTCGGCGGCAACACCGAGACCTTCGGCTGCTGCCAGGCGGTGGACGTCCAGTTCAGCGCGCCGACTGTGAGGTCGGCCGTCCCCTGCGACGCCAACAGTGACGGAAAGGTCGACCTGGCCGACGCGGTGGCGGTGGTCAACGACCTCTTCCGCGACGGCGACTCGGCTCTCTCTTTGGACTGCGTGCCCGCATACGACTGCAGCGGGGACGGCATCGCGGAGATCGGCGATGCGCTGGTCATCGCGGTCGGCCTCTTCAGCGGCGGGCCGCTGCCGCCAGCGGCGATCGCCGGCGAGTGCACCGAGTACGACGCCGTCGACTGCGCCGAGGATTCAGTGGTCTGCCAGTAGGCACTCCGGACGAATCGTGGCGCCGTCGCGCCGGGTCGGTGACCCGGGCGAGGCGCGAAGAGGGGACGAGCCCGCGGGCTCGTCCCCTTTTTTCTTCCGTGTGTTCTTTCAGTCCACCCGAGGCCAGGTTGATGAGACAGACGATCGCCAGGATGTCGGGCGTGCTGCTGCCCGTGGCGCTCGCGGTCGCCTCGCGCGCCGGCGCGCAGCCGACCTACTCGCTGTCGATCGACGGCCCGTCGAGCTTCGAAGGCGCCCCGGGTGCGTCCGTCGACATCGGCGGGGCCTACGACCTCAACCTGGCGGAGGCGGGCAACGACTCGGAGAACGGCGCGCAGGGCTGGTCGATCTCGATCAGCTCCGACGGCGTCGCGATCACCTCCATCACGACCGAGGGCACCATCGCCGCGGACGTGTCCGAGGGAGGCATCCGCAACACCGGCTTCGAGGTCTCCGAGACCACGACGGCCTTCCGCGCTGGCGACGAGTGCGCCGGCGACGGCGCGGTCAGCGCGGTGGTGCTGTCCTTCGTCATGAACATCACGCTGGCGGTCAACGAGTCCTCGAACATCGCCAGGATCGAGACCGCCGGTACGGCGACGGTGTCCGCGGCAAGGGAGACCGTCGACGTCGCGACGATCGCCTTCGCCCAGGGCTGTCAGGGCTCCGGTCAGCCAGTCGACAACAACGTCAGCTGGTCGGGCCAGACGGTCTCCCCGGATCGCGGCTCGCTGGCGATCTCTTGCGGAGGTTGTTTCAGCGGGCGCTGCGACGACGACACCGCGGAGGCCAAGGGTCTGCAGATCGTCGCCGAGGGCGTGATCGTCCCGGACAGCGAGGACGGCGGCACGGCGATGAATCCGGCGCTGATCGGGCTGGAGTCCGCCGTCGGCGCACCCGGCTCGACGACGGTGCACTTCGCGATCCGGTCGCGCGGTCTCGCGAGCGGCGTGCAGGGCTGGTCGGTCTCGGTCGCCGGCGACGCCCGCCTCGCCATCGTCGGCGCCACCACCGACGGCACCGATGCGGCCGACGTCAACGGTGATCCCCCCGGCCTTCGCAACACCGGCTTCGAGGTCTCCGAGCTGACGATCCGCTCGCAGCCGGGATCGGCCTGTGACGGCCTCGAGGGCGCCGTCAGCGCGGTCGTGCTCTCCTTCGTGATGAACATCACCCTCGACGCCGACGGCGACAACCGCATCCTCAGCCTCGACGTCGAGTCGACCGACGCGGTGCTCGTGGACGGCTCGGTCGGTGGTGTCGTGCAGTGGAAGGACGGCTGCCAGGGCTCGGGCCAGCCGGTCAACAACGTCGCCACCGTCGGCGGCAACACCGAGACCTTCGGCTTCTGTCAGGCGGTGACCGTCCGGTTCTCGCCCCTCGACCCTGGCGGCTTCGCCATTCCGTGCGACGCCAACCGTGACGGCAAGCTCGACCTGGCCGACGCGGTGGCGGTGGTCAACGACCTCTTCCGCGACGGCGACTCGGCCCTCTCCTTCGACTGCGTCGCCGCCTACGACTGCAGCGAGGACGGCATCGCCGAGATCGGCGACGCGCTGGTCATCGCGGTCGGCCTCTTCGGCGGCGGGCCGCTGCCGCCGGCGGCGCTCGCGGGCGAGTGCACCGAGTTCGATCCGGAGGCCTGCGCCGAGCCTGCCTGCGCTCTCTGAGATGTCCCCGAACCTTTACCTAACTCCCGGTGCCCGAAGGACCTGCGGACTTTTCTGGGGACTCGCTGCGTTGACCCTGCGGGGCCTGGGCTCTATAATCGCCCCTGGTCTCGTACCACGTTCTGGAATGAAACCCTCCCGGTTCGTCCGGAAGCCGCCACCCAGGCGGCCTTTTCTCACGAGCTGGCCCAGTCGAGATGAAACGCAGCCCGCTGGCCTCTCGCCGCGGATGATGGCCACAGAAGAGCACACGGCAGTTCCACCCTCGGGGGGCTCTCCGCTGAGCCATGCTACTCTTGCCAGAGAATGACGTCGGAATAAGAGCATTCTAAGGAGATGGGAATGGAGTTCTTGAAGTCTCTCTCGCTCCCGGTGACGTTGATCGTCGCCTGCGTCCTGACCTCGGGCCTCCGCGCTCAGGGTGGCCCCGAGGACTACGATCTCGAGATCCGGTTCGACAGCGCCGAGTACGGCCCCGGCGACACCGCCACGGCGACCGTCGGCGTCGTCGCCCGCGAGCCCGGCATGCAGGGGTGGTCCTTCGGTGCGAGCCACGATCCGGCGGTGCTCAGCCTCGAGACCGCCGAGCAGGCCGCGGATACCGTCAACGCCCGCGTCGAGCCGTCCTTCGAGGTCACCCGCATCATCGAGGATGAGAACGGCACGCGCATCGGCTTCATCCAGGGCGTCGTGCTGTCGTTCATCTCGCCGGCCGAGGTGCCCGCCAACCCCGACGCGCTCTTCGGCTTCGCCGTCGCCACCTACACGGTGCTCGACTTCGACTGTCCCGGTGATCCCTCCGAGACTGCCGTGGAGATCACCGAGACGCTGGCCGCTCCCGGGAGTCCGCCGGTCGACATCAACCTGACCGTCGACGGGCGCGCCATCATCCCCGACACGATTACCAACGCCAGCGCGCTCACGGTGTGCTCCTCCGGTGGTGACCTCTCCATAGAGCTCGGCCCCGACGACGATCCGTGCATCGTCGTCGCCGACGGTGACCCCGCCTCGACGCTCGGGCTCGAGGTGTCGCTGGTGAACGGCGAGGGCGGCTCGACGGTCAACGCGCAGGGCTGGTCCTACGCGGTGGCCATGACCTTCGACGACATCGTCGCGGTCGAAGCGGCCCCCGGCGCTGACGCGGCCGCGCTGATGGGCGGCGAGGGCCCTGACTTCGTCCACTACAACCTCGAGGACTCGAGCGAGGACGGCGCGGTGCGCGGCGTCACCGCGGGAGCCGTGATCGCGCTCGACGCCCCCGGAACCGAGGTCCTGCCGATTCCCTCCCCCGGCTCCGTCCATATCGACACGATCACCGTGCGCGCCGCGGTGGTGCTCGGTGGGGGCGAGACGCGCGAGACGGAGGTCTCGTTCGTCGACCAGGTGCTCGGTGGCGACCGACCGCTGGAGATCATCGTCGTTGTCGACAACGACAGCGTCATACCCGACTTCAGCGACACCAAGACCGTGACGCTCCAGGGTGTCGTCGAAGACGACGCGCGCTACATCCGCGGCGACGCCAACAACGACCGGCGCGTCGACATCGCCGACGGCGTCTGGATCATCAGCATGCTCTTCCGCGGTGGCGAGATGACCACCTGCCTGCCGGCCGCGAATGCCAACGCGGACTCGAACAAGGACGGCTCGACGAAGGTGGACATCTCCGACGCGATGTACATCTTCAACTACCGACTGCAGCCGGGCGCGACTCCTGCGACGCTCTTCCCGGCACCGTCCGCGCCGTTCCCGTCCTGTGCGGTCGACCCGAACGTCGACCTGGCCGAGTGTCCGGTGGGCTCGCACATCTGCAGCAGTTGACGGGGGCAGTGCCGCCGGGGGAACCGTCTTCCCGCTGGCACGCCTGCGGAATCCGGCATGCGGGAGCGGGACCGTCCCTTCCTGCAAGGTCGGACGAGGACCCCGGGGGGGTGGGGGCGGCCACGGCTTCCACCCGGCTGTCTGTTATCGCCCATGCGGTTCCGGGCACGGTTTTCACCAACCGACGCACGCTCGGGACACGTATCTCGTACGGTCGAGAGTGCCGTCGCAGAGCGAGTCTCAATTGAGGTGATCCAGCCGCGTTGACCACCGGTCGGTCAGGGCGTACCATGGATCCTGTCTCCCGGAACACCGCCGCCACCGAGGTGCCACAAGGACTCTCGGGCGGCTCGCGACCCAGCCAGAACCCAGCCGTCCAGCTTCCTTCCCCGACGGCGTTCAGGGTGCCGCTCGAGCACCCGTCACAGAGGCCACATGCCCAGTTTGATCCCGCAGCGACGAGGTAACGCGATGCAGTCTCTTCTCGACTCCATCCGCCGTCCGGCTCATCTTTGCGCTCTCGCCGGCGTCCTGGCGATGACCGCGTGCACGCGCAACCCCGCGACCGTTCGCAGCAGCGTTCCGGTACCGGGTCAGGCGAACGTCGACACCCGGACGGTTATCGCCGTCTTCCTGTCGAACACGATGTCGGCGAGCGACGTGTCGAACACCGACGCGGTGAACTTCGTCGTCACGGGAGACCAGACGGAGGGTGTCTACTCCGGGAGCATCCAGGCGACGAACCGCTCTCGCATCTTCGCCGGGCAGACGGTCGAGCAGTTCCAGCAAGGTGTCGGTCGCGACCTGCTTCCTCCGGACCCGAGCGGGGATCCCCCGGAGGAAGAGGGCGATGACACGCTCGTCTTCCTGCTCGATCCCGGTGTCGAGTTCAAGCCGGGTGAGGTCGTCAGCGTCCGTATCAGCGACCGGGTCACCGTGCGAGGCGTCCCGCTCCCCGACGCGATCAGCTTCACCTTCACCGTCGTGGGCGGTGCCGATCGCGCCGGCGGGGACTTCTTCGTCACGGCGACGGCTCCCGCGACCACCAGCGCTAACGTGGGGGTCACGCCGGTCTTTCGAGCCAGTCTCTCGGAGGCGGCGGAGCCGGACTCGTTGACCGACAATGTCGTCGTGCGAGGCTCGATCTCCGGCTTCCACATCGGCGGCGCCACCGCCGTCGACAACAGCGATCCGGAGGCTCCGGCGCTGACACACGTCCTCGCGGTCGGCGATCACCTCGAGCCGGGTGAAATCGTCACGGTCGCGCTCAAGTCCGAGATCAGCTCCGCTTCGGCCTCTCTGGCGGCGTTCCTGGCGCGTTTCCAGGTGCGTCCCGGCCGGGTGTCAGCCGGCTGGATCCCGAAGGAGGTTCCGGCGGACGTGTTCGACGTCGTCGCGGTGCTGCCGGGGAACTTCCTGCCGGCGACCGAGGGCGTCGAGCTCGTCGTCGCCACGCGTGACGCCCTCTTCCTCTACCGGCTCACCCCGGCCGAAGGGGCGGCCGACGGGGCCGCCTGGATGCGTGAGGCCATCGAGGTCACGCGCGGCTTCGAGCTGCGCGGGGCCGTCGCCATCGATCCGGACGACGACGGCGTGCCGCAGATCGTCGCTCTCCTGCAGAGCGATCTCGTCGGTGGAGGGCTCCTGCAGGAGTACTCGGCGACGGAGGACGGCACGCTCGAGACCAGCGGCACGCCGAGCCCCTTCGAGGCCGAGTCGCCGGACGGGCTCTTCGCGGGTGACTTCGACGCCGACGGGCAGGTCGAGCTCTTCGTCACGCACGACGAGGGCGAGTTCGTGCCGGTTCCGCCGGGGGTCGACCCGGACGATCTCGAAGGAGTCGAGATCCCACCGGAGTCGACGGGGCACCTGACCATCTTCGAGCTCGGTGTCGGGCTGCCGCCGGGGGACATCGACTTCGGCGACCTGGAGAACCTTCTCGAGGTGCAGTTCACGCCACAACGTCGCGTCATTCCCGGGTTCGAGCGATCCCGGGGAATCGGCCTCGAGGACCTCGACAACGACGGTCGTCTCGACCTGATCAACGTCACCGTGAGCGGCCTCGTCCTCTACCGTAACCAGTCGACGACCGAGAGCCCCAGCTCCTTCCGTCGAGTCGGAACGCTGGCCGCCCGCGACGGGAACGCAGCGCAGCCGAATGGCTGGGTGGCGCTCGACGCAGGTGACGACGGTGACCTCGACATCGTCACGTGGGACGACGCGGGCGCACTTCTCTACGAGAACCGCTACGCGGACGACGCATCGACGCCGTCGTTGCCCGACGACAGTGATGACGGTGTCATCGAGCCGCACGGACTCCTCTTCGAGCTCGTGACGCCGGTCGACTTCTCGACCGCGGGCGTCAACGTCCTGCCCGGTGATCGGGTGCTGGCGGCCAACATTGACGGTGACAGCGCCGGGCTCCGCGAGATCGTGGTCGGCCGCTCCGGCGGCGAGACGATCGTGTTGATCGCCGGCGAAGGCGACACCTTCACCGCGCATCCCCTCGGTGGCGAGATGTCCCTCTCCGGCCTCGCGTTTGCCGACACGAACGGCGACACCGGACTCGACGTCGTGACCATCACCGGCGACTCGGCCGTTCTCTACGAGACCGACCCGGCCGACGTGATCGCGCCCCCCTTTCCGGAGCCGGTACACTTCTTTCTCGAGTGCGCCGTCGACGGGTCGACCGGTGAGTGCGTGGTGGACGAGAACGGATTCGTCGACGTCGTCGTGCGTGGCGACCTCACCCGAGCGTTCACTGGCTACTCGATCTCGCTCGACTACGACCAGGCCGACCTCGACTATGTCGGCTTCACGCCTCCGGTGAGCTTCGAGCAGACCGCGACGTTCTCGATCTGTCCGAACGTCAGTGGCGTCGGTTGCTCCGGCTTCGCGACCGCGTCGATGACCTACCGTGAGAACACGATCGGCGCGCCGCTCCCGGACGTGGAGCTCGGTGTGTTCCGCTTCCGCGTCCAGTCGGTCGAGGTGGAGACGGTAGCCTCGATCGCCTTCTCTAGCTTCGATGCCGGCGGTCGCAGCTTCGCGAACATTCTGACGGTGAACGAGGAGGGCATCTCCCGGGACGTGCCCGTGGGCCTTCTCGGCGATCCGATCGAGATCACGCTGCTGCCGCCGCCCCCGCCCGGGCTGGTCATACAGTGCGGGGTCGAGGAGCGTCGTGCGACGAGCGCTCTGGTGCGGGTCGAGTGGCGCTCCGAGCTTCTGCGCTTCGACTCGATCGACCTCGACTTCACGCAGGGCGAGTTCGAGTTGCATGAGACGCGTGACTGGGACGACGGCTCGGGCATATTCGAGATCTCGTTCCCAGGTGTGATCTCGGTCTCGGCGAGCGCCGAACGTGTCGATGGTGAGGGCGACGGTCCCGAGCAGGCGAACTGCGAGGTCATCAACGTGTTCCGTCCGACCATCTCGGGTTGCGCCGAAGGTCAGGACGGGGCCGAGATCGTCTGGTCGATGGCTCACGACGTCGACAGCTTCAACATCTACAAGAACGATATACGCTTCGACGTCGTTCCCGGATCCGACGACGAGCTCATCGTGATTGACAGCGAGCCGTCCGAGGACGGGGGTGATCTCTACGAGGTCAGCGCGGTTCTGCGCGGGGTCGAGGGGCTGCGGGATCGCTGCAGCGGCAATGATCCCGACCCGTGCGTGACCGAGGATCCGCGCGAGGTCTTGGCGCGGCTCGATTCGCGGTTTCGACCGTCCGCCCCGAACGTCGTGCGGTTCCGCTGGAGCAACGGCGAAGCCTACGACGAGCTGCGCGCGTTTCTGCGCTACGAGCCGCTCCCGAGCGACATCGAGAGTATTGGCGCGGATCTCTTCGGAGAGGGTGGTCTCGCGCTCGACTCGACGCAGACCGAGCTCGTCTGGGACGGTGACCCCGATCGTGGCGGCGCGCTTCCGGGCAGCTACACCCTGTCTCTCGAAGGTCGCAACGCGATGCCCGAGCTGGTCGTGTGTGTCGGCGGCGACACGGTTCCGAGCCAGCTCGTGACACTCGAGACGGTCAACGTTCCGATTCCCGAGCTGAGCACCGTCTCGCTGCGCTGCCTGCGAGATGGTGTCAGCGACGTGCTCGTCACGTGGAGTGAGGCGTGGAGGGGATTCGACAGTCGTATGACGCTGACGGCACGGCACACCGTCGACGAGAGCGTGGTCTCCGAGGATGAGATCGTCGTGCGTGACGTCCTCCTCAGCGACACGTCTCACCGCTTCGTGGAGCTCGCGCCCATCGGCTCATGGGACGTCACGCTGGCCGCGACGCACGTCGCGACGGTCGACGCCGATATCTTGACCACGAGCTGCGGACCGATCGCGTTCTCGCCGACGTTGACGACGGGTCGAGTCGAGGTTCCGCTCGGCCAGGCTTCCTTCGAGATCCCGATCCTCGGCAGCGGGGTCTTCGGTCCGGTCGTCGGCTACGAGCTCGATCTCGAGTTTCCCGAGGAGATCACGATCGAGGGCTTCGAGGAGGTCGAGGCCGATGAGCGCGGACGCAAGACCGTACACCTGACGGGGAGCGAGGGCTTATTCGTCGACCCGGATCCGGACGGAGACGGCCGCTCGAGCGGTGACGTCATCATCACCACCGTGACCGCGCGCGTGTCGGCCGACGCGACCGACCTCGTCGGTACGGATCCGCAGAGTCTCGACATCGACGGTGCGTCGCTGACCTTCGCGGGCTCCGACGATTCGCGTGGCGTCAACTCCGTCGACGGTCAGATCGAGTTCCGGGGGCGCTGGGTGATGGTCGAGGAGGCCGAGACCGTCGCGGGATCGGACGAGGCTCTGCGTATCGCGCTGCGCCTGTCGTTCGAAGCTCCGGACGGGTTTCCGGAATATCGCTTCAACGGCTTCCAGATTCACATCGAGTGGGATCCGTCGCAGCTCGAGATGCTGCCGTTCCGTGAGGAGGATCTCGTCGACACCATCCTGCGGCAGCCGGGAGAGTTCGACGAGAACGAGGACGGTCGACTCGGTGAGGTCTTTCCGGCCCTCGATCAGGTCAGCGGAGATCTTCTCGAGACCATCAACACGAACGGCGACTTCAACCTCGGCTGGCTCAGCTTCCCGGCGCTCAACCCCTTGCTCGGCGAGGAGTTCCTGCGGCCGGTCACCGACGGAGAGCTCATCGTCTGTCGCTTCCGTTCGAAGCTCCCCTCTAGCTCGGTGGAGACCTTCGCGCCGATTCGCTTTGTCGTCGAGACGAACGATCCCTCGCAGAACCGCACGTCGTTCTTCCCGGACCGAGATGTTCCCGGGGTACGCCCGATGGACGCCTTCTTCGACGGTGGCGTTCTCGTGCACGAGACCGAGGGAGCGCTGGACGTTACCTCGATGCAGCCTTCGCGCGGGCCGATCACAGGCGGCAACACGGTGACGATTCGTGGTCGCGGGCTCGACGGGGGCGCCGGGGTCAAGCCGACGATCCGCATGCGTGACTTCAACGGCGACGTCGTCGCGGTCCCCCAGGAGAGTGTCTTGCCGGATGAGATCGACGGCTCCCGTGAGGTGAGCTTCGTCGTTCCCGACGGGCTCGCTCCGCACGACGGTCAGTCCGCACGGCGTACCTTGCCACCGACCCAGAGCCTCGCGTTCAACGTCGAGGTGGACAACGGGCTCGGCACCGTCTCCGCAGGAACCTACTTCTACCAGTCACCGGCGCTGGCCGGCGTCGATGTGAGCAGTGTGCGCTCTTCCGGCGGCGACATTCTGCGTCTGTCGGGAACCGGCTTCTCGCAGCACACGCGCGTCGAGATTCACCCTGATGGATTCGATCCGGTCGAGGCGAGCTTGCTCGCCGGTCGCCCCTTCGACGAGAGTGGTACGAGCCTCGTCATCGTCTCTCCGGTGCTGCCGGGCCCCGCAGACGGCGAGACGTTTCGTTCTTCACGCCTCGTCGTGCGCTTCGATGATGTGATCGAGGGCCTCGAGCCAGTTGCCGTGCTGACGCTCGAGGACACGATTCGAATCCTGCCTTCCGACGGCGAGCCGCCGTCGATTCACGTGGACAGCATCGACCCTGCTAGCGGCGTGCGCTGCGAGGACACCGCAGTCGTCATCCGCGGCAGCGGATTCACCGAGTCGACGCGAGTGAAGTTCGGCAGCGTCGATGCGGACGTTGTCTTCGACTCGTCGCTCGAGCTTCGTGTGATCGCGTCGTCGGTTCCCACGGCCGGATCAGTCGTCGTCGAGGTCAGCGATCTGGCGGTCGTCGCCGGTGGTGGACCCCACGTGTTCGATTACGAGAACCCCCCGGACTTCGTTCGTGGAGACGCGGACGGATCGGGCGGCATCTCGGTGGCGGATGCGACCCTTCTCGCGTCGCTCGTCCTCGGGGAGTCCTCGGCGCTGCCGCCGAACCGCGACGCTCTCGACGCCAACGATGACGGCGCGGTCAACCTTTCGGATGTGATCGGCATCCTCGGCTACCTCTTCGGCGGCCGCGGGCCTCTTCCGGAGCCCTTCGGTGACCGTGGAGAGTCGCCCGGGCAGGACCCCAGCGACGACGATATCTGCTACTGACGCGCACGATTATGCCGCAGAGGGGGGCGGGGTGTTGGGCGGTCGCCGGTGCTTGACACCTCCTGGCGCGGGGGTTAAGGTACCTTAGGTTTGTCGGCCGGTAGCGGCGTAAGCTCTTCCAAGAGCAACACTTTACGGGTGGGATTCCAGTCCCGCGTGGGAGCGGGTTCATGTGGCGGGGGGCGTCAGCGTGCGTTCTCGAACGGCATGTGCACGGACAGTCGCTCACGATCCCGAGTCTCGGTCCTGTGGACTCGAAGGCACCGATCTGTTCTGCTCTGCAGGGGTTGTCGGCGGTGTTCGCCGGGACTCCGTCAGCCGTCGTATTTCTGAATCACGACGTCGGGAAGCGAGCCTGACTTGAAGCGCGCTGTCATCTCGGACATTCACGCGAACCTCGCGGCTTTCGAGGCAGTCCTGGCTGATATCGACAGCGAGGGCTGCGAGGACATTTACTGTCTCGGGGACATCATCGGCTACGGCCCCGACCCGCGTGGGTGTATCGACCTCGCGCGGCGCTGCTCGGTGAACCTTCTCGGAAACCACGAGGAGGCCGTGCTCTTCGGAGCCATCGGCTTCAACCCGAAGGCCAAGGTGGCGATCGACTGGACGCGTGAGCAGTTGAGCCTGCCGGACGAGTCACAGGAGACGAACCGCGAGCTCTGGAACTTCGTCGGCGGCCTCGCGAAGCAGCGTCAGGAGGGGGATTTCCTCTACGTGCACGGCTCGCCGAGAGATCCGACCCGTGAGTACATCTTCAAGCAGGACGTGAAGGACCGCAAGAAGATGGACGCCATCTTCGCGTTCCCGCCGGACTTCCAGTGGAAGGTGTGTTTCGCCGGTCACACCCATCATCCGGGCATCTTCGCGCAGGAGCAGCCTTACGCCTTCCTCGAGCCGGCCCAGGTCGCCGAAGCCTACGCCTATCGCGACTCGCCCGCGCGGGTTCTCGTCAATGTCGGCTCCGTCGGTCAGCCTCGGGACGGGGACTGGCGGGCGTCCTACGTCATCGTCGACGAGGAGACCATCCGTTTTCGCCGGCTCGAATACGATGTGGGCCGCACCCTGAAGCGTTTTCAGGAGTGCCCCGACCTCCCCGATTACCTGGCGAGGCGGCTGCAAGAGGGGAAGTAGCGCGCTTGCGGGGGCACGGGGGGGTACCCGGGGGTGGGGGGGCGGACGAGTTCGGGGTCGGATCCGGTGCCGTCGATGTCGGGGAGCCCTTTTTCTCGCTCCGTTCTCGGCGTTTCCTCGACGGCTTCCCGGGGGCTCGTGCTCGGTCCTTTCGGGCGCCCGACAGCTCCCGCGTCGGCTTCGCGTGGGAGTCGTTTCTTGTGGACATTCCCCACCCGCGGATTTTGTTGTCTCCCTTT
>CAYMLL010000153.1:0-9769 GCA_964390645.1 uncultured Planctomycetia bacterium
GCGATGGCCGGGCGAGGCCGGGGACTCGTGAAGAAGGAGCTGCTTCCATTCGGCCCGGGCGCGTGGATCCTCGTCGCCGCGTACCTCGCGGCTCTCGTCGTCATCGGCTGGCGCAGCTATCGTCTGCGTCGCGCGGAGGACCTCGAGGACTTCTACCTCGGCGGCCGTGGTCTGGGATTCTTCGTCCTCGTCCTGACTCTCTACTCGACGCAGTACAGCGGAAACACGCTGCTCGGCTTCAGCGGCAAGGCCTACCGCGTCGGGTTCTCGTGGGTGATGAGTCTGCACTTCATGACCGCGATCATCGTCTGCTATCTGCTTCTCGCGCCGCGACTCTACGCGCGCGCGAGGAGCCGCGGCTACGTGACGCCGGCGGACTTTCTGCAGGATCGATTCGGATCGCGCGTGCTCACCGTCCTCGCCAGTCTCGTCATGGTGGTGGCGCTCGGCAACTACCTGCTGGCCCAGCTGGTCGCGATGGGAAAGGCGGTCGAAGGATTGACCGGCGGGGAGTCTCCGGAGGCCTACGCCTGGGGTGTCGTGGGTCTGGCGCTCGTGATCGCCGTCTACGAGACTCTCGGGGGTCTGCGTGCGGTCGCGTGGACCGACGTGCTCCAGGGGCTGGTTCTCCTGACCGGCTTCTCCATTCTCCTGGCGCTCGTCTTTCAGCGCTTCGGCACGCCTGCGGAGACGACGGCGCGCCTGCTCGCGTCGAGCGAGTGGAGAGAGAAGGCGACGCCGCCGAACGCGTCGATCATCCGTGAGTGGTTCAGCTACATCTTCGTCGTCGGGATCGGCGCATCCCTCTATCCTCAGGCGGTCCAGCGCATCTTCGCCGCGAGGTCACCGACGGTTCTGCGCCGGAGTCTCGCGGTCATGGTCTTCTTGCCGCTGGTCACGACGACGATCGTCGTGCTCCTCGGCGTCACGGCTATCGTACACGTCGGCGCCCTCGACGGTGCAGCCAGCGATCGCCTGCTGACCATGGTCTGCCGTACGATCCAGGAGAGCTCGGACCTCGGCTACTGGCTGGTCGTAGTGATCTTCGCGGCCATCCTCGCGGCGATCATGTCGACGGCGGACTCGGCCCTGCTGTCGCTGTCCTCGATGTTGACCGGCGACGTCTACCGGAGGCTCTTCGCTCCGAGCGCCTCGCAGGAGAGATTGACGCGGGCCGGGAAGGCCCTCTCGTGGGCCGTCCTGGCTGCTCTCGTAGCGCTCTCGATTCCGGCGAGGGACTCGACCCTGGTGAAGATCATCGACCGCAAGTTCGACCTGCTCGTTCAGCTGGCACCCGCCTTCTTCATCGGTCTGCACTGGCCGCGACTGCGCGCCGCGGCGGTGCTTGCGGGGCTGATCGCCGGCATCGCCGTCGCGGTCGCGCTGCCGGCGGCGGGCTACCCGAAGCTCCACGGCGTTCACCCGGGGCTCTACGGGCTCGCGATCAACGCCGGCGTGGCGGTGATCGTCTCGCTCGCCCGCCGTCCACGGCGCGACTCGTGACTTCGCAGCAGGAAGCCGTGAAGGAATCCGGACTAGGGGGCTGTCTTCTTCCCGCCGATCGAGATCAGGTGCGTGTACTCGTCGTCCTCGTTGAAGGTGCGCAGATACATCCGGCCGTGGGCCACCGCCGGAGTGCAGCGGCTCTGCTCTCCCAGCTCGTTGCGCGCGAGGAGCCGGTAGTCCTCGTCTGCAGCCAGCACGATGACCGAGCCCGAATGCGCCACCGCGTAGATCCGGTCCTCCACGCAGACCGGTGAGCCCGAGAAGACGAGCGACCTGTCGATGCGTTCACGCCAGACGTTCTTGCCCGTCGCGGCCTCGACGCACGAGACGACGCCACCCTTGTCCGCGAACATGAAGAGCAGCTTGTCCTTCACCAGCGGGGTGGGCACGTAGCCCGCGGACTGCTGGATCCGGTACTGCTCGTACGACTCGTCGAGCTCGCCCTTGCCGCCCATGCGTACCGCGACGAGATAGTTGCCGCCGCCACCGGAGCCGCAGCTTCCGAAGACCACGTTGCCGGCGATCAGGGCCGAGGACACCGTTCGCAGCGTGAAGCAGTTCCGCGACCAGATCGTCCGGCCGGTCCGGGCGTCGAGACTCGTTATTCCGTTCGCGGTGCTGCTGCAGACAAGCCGCGCGCTTCCGTCTCGTGCCTTGTAGAAGCAGGTAGTGGAATACGACACGTACTTGATCCCCCGGGGCGTCTTCCAGCGCTCATTTCCGGTCTCGCGGTCGACCGCGAGGATGAAGCTCGACGCGGTCGGAGGGGCCTTGCGACCCTGCTCCTTGCCGAGGATCACCATGTCCTCGAAGAGGATCGGCGACAGGGCCAGGCCGTGAAGACTGTAGACCTCGCCGAGATCGTGCTGCCACTTCTCGTTACCGTCATGGTCGAGCGCCACGAGGAAGCTCCTCTGCGGATGGGCAAAGGTCACGTAGACGAGGTCCTTGTCAATCGCCGGCGTCGACGACGCGTAGCTGTTGAGCACGTGCTTGCGGTGCTTCACGGCCGAGAAGGACTTCTTCCACCGGATCTTGCCGTCCTCGGCCCCGAGGCAGAGCACGAGCCGCTGGTTGCCGTCGGCGAGCGCGCTCGTCAGGAAGATCCGGTCTCCCCAGATCACCGGCTGAGAGTGGCCCACACCCGGGAGCTTCACCTTCCAGTTGTAGTCCTTCTCGGTCCACTTCGTGGGGATGGAGTCGGCATCACTGAGCCCGGTGCCGTTCGGTCCACGGAAGCGAGTCCAGTTCTGAGCCTCGGAGCGTGCAGCGATCGAGCTGACGACAACCAGCGCGAGGCCGGCGAGCGCAAGACGGTGGTTCATGTCGAGAATCCTCGTGAGAAGTTGCACGGAACGGAAGGCCCCTCGAAGGTAGGCGACCGGCGACGCGGGATCAAGCACCGGGCCGTCAGCGAGCCGTCGGCAGGAGCTTCTCGTAGGCGGCGAGAGCCTCACGATATTCGGCGATCGCGGCGGCCGGAAGGGTGCCGCTGCTGCGCTCGATCTGCTCCCGCACGCGGCCGGCGAGGTACTCGACCTCGATCCTGCGTGGGCGCAGCGGGCGGCCCCGGATGTCGATATGGACCGGGCTCGAGTGGGCAAACCGTACCCGGCCGCTCGCGAGCTTCGTGAAGACCCGCACGGCGATCCACGAGGAGCCGGCGACCTCGATCGTCTCGTCGACGTCGAGCGCCAGGGCCCCGGCGTCGCTGCGTCTCGGACGGGCTTTGACCGTGCGCGCGACCTCGCCGTTGACGATGATCTCCACCGCGCTGAAGGGGTGTGGGCTGTGGCACTCGGCCTTGACGCGGTATTCGCGGGAGGCTTCGGGACCGACCGAGATCGTCTGGCCGGCGGGACGGTCGTTGACCTTGACCAGGAGCATCGGTCCGGTCGTCACGAAGCTGCGACCGGCGTCGAGCCCCGCGAGCCACGCATCGCCGTCGAGCTTTCCGGGGACCTCGACGTAGACGCGTCCGAAGCCGAGTGGCACCGGGTGCACTCCGGAGGCGCAACCTGCCGTCGGCCGCAGGCGGAAGCCGCAGTCCAGAAGCGTGTAGTAGTTCTGGAATCCGAAGTCGATCCAGCCGCGCTCGGTGCCCTTCTCGCAGCCCATCCAGGGCGCCGCCTGCTCGCCCCAGTCCTTGAAGAGGAAGTCGGTGCGCCAGATGTGGTTGTTCGACAGCTCGTAGAGATCGACGTCGAGGATCGGCACGAGCGCCATCGACCACGGCCAGTTGTGCTTGTCGAGCTCGATGAGGGCGCCTTCGTTGCGTGCCTGCGCGAGAACCGGCGCCAGCGGTGGCACGCCCTGGCGAAAGAGGGTGCGATGGCGGATCAGGAAGACGGCGCCGAGGGTGTGGCGCTTGCCGCCGACCGAGAAGATCTCGTATTCCGTGTTGCGCGGGTACACGAAGTGCGATCCGTCGAGGTCGATCCAGCGTCCCTCGTCGGTCGAGCCCTTCCGTGTCTCGCCGGTGATGCCGTCGCGGCCCGGATCGCGTGGGGCCTCGTGGGCCCTGGTCACCCAGTAGGTCAGTGGAAACGCGACGTTGAGGTCCTCGGCGAGCAGGAGGTTCGGCATCTCCGCGGTCGAACGATGCACGTGCGTCTCGCCGGAGTACCAGCCTCGTGCGGCCATGTCGATCCACCGGCGCAGCTCGATCTTCACGTCGACCGCCTCGGTGTCGACCGTGATCTCACGAGTCGCCGTCAGGTACTCCTTGCCCCGCTCGACCGTCAGCGTGAAGTCGCCTGCCGGCAGATCGACGACGAAGGGATGCGCCGAGACGGTCGTGTGACGCTCGATGCTGTCGCCGCGTCGCTTGTCGTAGACGATCGCCGAGCCCGTCCTCGACGCCGACTTCGCGAAGAAGGACCGCCCCGCTGCGTTCTCGATGTAGATCCGCGCGGCCACCGGCTCGCCGGTCTTCGAATCGACGACCCTGCCACGCAGCTCGACGCAGCTCGCGGAGCGTACGGCACAGAAGCCAGAGGAGCCAGCGAGAAGCGCGACGGCCAGTCGTCGCGAAAAATCCCTGCGCATCGTCGTGTCTCCTTCCCGGCTCAGGGGAATCCGCCCGCGTTCCTGTGGACGCGGTCTCCGTGCTCACGCAGACGAGTGTACTCGCTCGCGTCGCAGCCGTGCCAGTCGTCTACGAGCGTCAGATCTTCCTCGAGCTCCCGGCGGCCGTTCGGCGCCATGAGGGCGACCGTGACGGCGCGGTGGCAGAGGACGAAGCGATACCAGTCGGGCGCGGGCGGTGGCGAGAATCCCTCCGGGTCCTCCGCGGTCGGCTCGAGCAGCGCGCCCCAGCGAAGACACGTGTACGCGACGATCGGCACTTCGAGCTTCGTGGCGACCGGAAAGACCTCCCGCTCCGCTGCGCGATGCGCCGCGTTGTAGCGGATCATCAGCAGATCGATGCCGCGATCCCGCGCCAGCTTTGCCGCCAGCCGTCGCTGATGCGTCGTGGCCCCGATCGCTCGCACGACCCCGTTTCGCCGCTGCTCCTCGAGGTACTCCGCCGCGCCGCCTGTGGCGTGGATCTGGTCCCACTCGTCCTGGCTCTCGAGGTAGTAGTACGTGACGACGTCGATGTACCCGGTTCCGAGCTCCCCCAGACAGCGTTCGAGCTCCTGGCGCGCTCCCGCGGCGTCGCGCGCGCCGACCTGCACCGAGACGATCACCTGCCGGCGCAGCGGACCGAGTCCACGGACGGCCTCGCTCAGCCCGTCCGGGTGACCGCACCAGTTGAAGAAGTTGACGCCGCGTCGAAACGCCTCGAGCACGTCAGCCGCATCGAGGCTCGTGTTGCCACGCGTCGAGAGCCCGAGACGGCCGACGCGACCCAGCGAGCCGAGATCGGCGAAGCGATCCGGGTTCCTGACGAAGTCGTCCGCAGGCATGCTGGTCCTCGGTTCTTTCGTCACGGAGCGAGGGTCGCATCGTAACCGTGCGTCGAGGTCGAGGGAACTTCAGGGACCGGTCGAGCCCTTCGAGTCCGTCGAAGACGGGGCCTGCTTCCCGGCTTGCGGCTGCGGATCGCTCGTCTTCGGGTCGATCTTCGGGGGCCCGGCCTTGTTCTCGGGCTTCTTCGGCTCCCCGATGCGGATGTTCTTCTTCGCGGCCTGTGCCTTCAGCGTCTCGACGACGGCGGAGCCCAGGTCCTTGGTCTTGTTGGTGACCCTGGCGGATCCCGCTGCCTCCGCGATGGACGCGTTCTGCGGGCGTGGCGCTCCGGCCGTCGCGGGGCGACGCGCGTTCTTGCGCTCGCTTGCGTCAGCCGGCTTCGCCTTCCCTTGCGGCCCGGGAGTCCCGGAGGTCTCGGCTCGGTTCGCGGTCGAGCGTGGCACGGCTGCGCTGCGGACGCGCTCGAAGTGCGCTGCGCGTTCGTCGTAGAGGTTCTGGATTCTCTGCTTCAGCTTGCGGCGTTCGGCGGCCTTGCCCTTCAGGTAGGCCTTGCGCTCCTGCGTCGTGAGCTTCTGTAGCGCGGGCGGCAGCTTCTCCCTGTCCAGCTTCTCGAGATCGACCTTGTCCTGCTCGAGCGCGTCGACGAGGTCCCAGGTCGCGTTGCGGTAGAGCAGCGATGACTTGGTGCGCGCGCGCTCGACGATGCTGCCGTCGCGGGCCTCCTCGGCGTTCCTGTCCTGACCCGACTGGAGCTCGAGCCCCTGCCGGCCGCGTGCACCGAACGGTACGTAGGTACTGTTGAGCGCGGTGTTCAGCTTGCGGATCTCCGCGTCCTGCGGCGCGGCTGCCTGCGATACGGCGCGGTTCTGGTCGATGCTCGTGTAGCTGCCGTCCGCGAGTCGCGAGCCGTCTTTCCAGCCCTGCGAGATGCCCGTCGCGTGGTCGCCGCAGTGGACGGTGTTGACGATGATTCCCCGGGTGATCGCCTCCTTGCACGAGACATGGTAGTCGACCGGTCCCTGACTGAAGGCCTCGTTGCCGGCGACGAAGATAATCTTGAGGTCGTCACCCGACGGGCTCCACGCGAGCTCCCGTACGGCGCGTCGGATCGCGGCCCCCGGCCACTCGTCACCACCGGCACGCGGTGCGGTACCGAGCGCGTGTAGCTGCTTCGAGACCTCGTCGAGGTTTGTCGTCAGAGGCAGGATCTTGCGGACGTACTGCTCGCGCTGCGGGATCGTGTTCTTGCCGTACTCGTAGAACGCGAGCTCGAAGCCGACCGGCCGGCCGCCGCGCTTCGCGGTCGCGAGCTCGTTGACGACCTGCCAGAGCTGCGTCTTCGCCTGGTGGATGAGGCCGTTCATGCTGCTCGACGTGTCGAGGAGGATCGCCATCTGCACGCGCGTGGGCCTCGTCTCGAGCGATGGAGCCCCGGGGGACTTCTTCACCGGCGAGGTCTCCTGAGCGCTCGAGGTCGACGTCGCGACGGTCGACAGGATGATCGTCAGCAGACACGGGGCGCAGGTCGGAATTCGTATCATCGTCAGGCTCCTCGGGAGTGGGTGCGGGGTCGACGGCGTCAGGACATCACCGGGACCGCGGAAGTGTCGTTGCGGCGGAGTGAAAACGACGGGTAACGAAGACTCAGACTCGAACGGCTCAGTCGAGTTCCCTCACGAACAGGTTCATCAGCTCGACCGGACCGTCGGGTGCCAGAATCCCGACCGGACCGCGCGCCGGAACTCCTTCGGGGAGCGGACCTTCGGTCAGCTTCCGGCCGTCGATCTCGACCTTCATCCGTCCCTTCGAGACCGTGATGACGAAGCGGCTCCACTTGCCGGCGCCCTGCTCGACCGTGATGAGCGGGCCGCTGGGTCCGCGAACGCGGACGCCGCTCGGGCGGTCGGACTTCGCGCCGCCTCGCTCCGGGAATCGCCAGTCCACGATCAGCACGAAGTCGCCGAGCCGCCGCTTCGTCCACAGGTGGGCGTTCCTCACCGGGGCCTTGCCGTCGGCAACGAGGACGGAGTCTCTGGCCCGCCAGCGTCCCGTGTCGTTCGGATCGACCACCCATCCGGCGAGATCGACACCCGTGTAGAGCGAGCGGAAGTCCTCGGCGAGCGGTGCCGTTTGCTCCGGCCCGGTCCGACCGGGCGCGAGCTCGCGGATGCGGATGTTGCGGAAGTGACACTCCGATCCCTCGGACTCGAGACAGATGTAGCCCTTGCGCCAGCTGCACTCGCTGCCTCCCGACACGACCTTGCCGTTGACCGCCAGCTGCACCGCGCCGTCCTTGCAGACGACCCGGTAGTGGTTCCACTGACCCGCGGGCTTGCAGCGACGCTCGCTCGGAAGGCACCGGGTCGTCCAGCCGCCCGGGTGCGGACGATCCGGCTTCATCGTCGCGCCCTGGATCGCGAAGACGTCGCCGTGGCTCGTGTAGTTCGCGGTGTTGCGACCGTCGAGGATCTGTACCTCGATCGCCCTCGTGAACGGCTTGCCTCTCACCGGGACAGGACCGCTCCAGACGAACAGTCCTGCGTTGCCCCTGGGCTTCATGTGCCGCCACTCGAGCTCGAGCTCGAAGTTCTCGTACTGGCGGTCGCTTCGCAGCACGCCGGTCGGCACGCCGGTGGAGACGATCATCGCTTCGCGGACCGTGAAGGTTCTCGGCGCGCAGTTGACGCGCACCCAGCCGGAAAGGTCCTTGCCGTTGAAGAGCGGCCTCCAGGTCGGCGCCCGGTCGGCGACGGCGCGAGCGGGCAGCAGGGCTGCCACGGTCAACGGGGCGATCAGTGTGGCGAAGCGTGCGATTCTCATGCTGTCCGGCTCCTGTCAGCGTATTTTCGGTTGCGAATCATGGATGCACAAGGAGAGGATGGGCGCTTCTTCGGGTCGATCAGGAAGGAGTCGGGATCTCATGACCATCAGTATCCGGGTCGCGGTCGCTCTCGGCCTCGTGCTCTTCGCGGCGGGAGTGTACGGTGCCGACGACTTCGCGAGCTTACGAGCGCACAACTGGCACCAGTGGCGAGGTCCTGCGGCCGACGGTGTGGCTCCGCACGGCAATCCTCCGGTCGAGTGGGGTGTCGATCGCAACATCGTCTGGAAGACCGAGATCCCCGGCGAGGGGAGCTCGACGCCGATCGTCTGGGGCGACCGCATCTTCGTCCTCACGGCGATCCAGACCGACCGGATCGATGATAGCGTGCCGCCAGCCGAGGAGCAGCCGCGTCGTCCCTTCGGGATCAAGTTCCCGCGCAACTACCACCGCTTCGCCGTGCTCTGTCTCGATCGCCGGACGGGGAAGATCCTCTGGCAGAGAGAGGCGGCGGAGCAGCTGCCGAAGGAGGGGCGCCACCCTGACAACGACTACGCATCGGCGTCGCCGACAACCGACGGCGAGTCGCTCTTCGTCTCGTTCGGCTCGCGCGGTATCTACTGCTACGACCTCGACGGCAGGAAGCTGTGGCAGCGTGACCTCGGCGACATGACGACACGCCGCAGCTTCGGCGAGGGCACGTCTCCGGTCGTTCACGGCGACTCGCTCGTGATCAACTGGGATCACGAGGGGCCATCGTTCATCGAGGTGCTGGACAAGCGGACCGGAAAGACGCGTTGGAGGCGCGAGCGTGATGAGGTGTCGACGTGGTCCACTCCGCTCGTCGTCGAGTCCGGCGGACGCTTGCAGGTCGTCGTCAACGCCACGAATCGAGCCCGGGGCTACGACCTGGAGAGTGGCGACGTCGTCTGGGAGTGTGGCGGGCAGACCGTGAACGTGATCCCGTCCCCGGTGACACGCGGCGGCTTCGTCTACTGCATGAGCGGCTACCGTGGCAACGCGCTCTACTCGATTCCCCTGACGGCGCGCGGTGACATCTCGGACGGCGAGAAGGTGGCCTGGAAGATCGAGCGCGGTACGCCGTACGTTCCGTCGCCTCTGCTCTACGACCACGAGCTGTGGTTCACGCAGTCGAATCGAGGCATCGTCAGCTGCGTCGACGCGAGGAGCGGGGCGGAGATCGTCGGCCGCAGCCGTCTCGACGGCATCCGCAACATGTACGCGTCGCCCGTCGGCGCCGCCGGACGGATCTACTTCGTCGATCGCAGCGGGCGCTGCGTCGTCATCGAGCGCGGCAAGGAGCTGAAGGTGCTGGCGACGAACGAGATCGGTGAGCCTGTCGACGCTTCCCCTGCGATCGTCGGCGATCAGCTCCTTCTGCGCGGCACGAAGCACGTCTTCTGTGTCGCCGAGAGCTCTGCGGACCGTAGCTTCGAGGCGCTCGCGAAGCGCTACCTCGATGAGCTGCCCGCCCTCTCTCCCGTGTCGGCAACGTCGAAAGGCGAA
>CAYMLL010000153.1:9779-17941 GCA_964390645.1 uncultured Planctomycetia bacterium
TTCTGTCTCGGCTATCTCGACGAGCTGGGGAAGATCCCCCGTGCCAGGCTGTCGCGTGCGCATCAGGTGGACGCCGCGCTGCTCGATCACGGCTTGCGCTCCAGCCTCTTCCACGTCACCGAGCTACGCGAGTGGCGGTGGAACCCGCTGTCCTACACGAGCCTCTGCGGCAGCGCGGTCTACAGCCTCGTCGCGCGCGACTTCGCACCGCTGGAGAAGCGTCTCGGTCACGTCGCCGACCGTCTGGTACAGTTTCCGCGGCTGCTGAAGCAGGTGCGGGAGACGCTCCAACCCGAGCTGGTGCCGAGGATTCACGCCGAGACGGCCGTCAAGCAGAACCGCGGCGTCTTCTCGATCCTCGACAACATGGTCGTTCCGCACCTCGACCGGCTGCCCGGCGCCGAGCGCGAGCGTCTGGAGGCGGCGATCGCCACGGCGAGGAAGGCGATCGAGGCTCACCAGGCATGGCTCGAGAAGGACGTGCTCCCGAAGGCGGCCGGAGAGTTCCGCATCGGCGGAGAGCTCTACGACAGGAAGCTGGCGTTCTCGCTTCACACGCCGCTGACGCGGCGCGACGTGCGCGAGCGGGCCGAGAGCGAGCTGGCTCGTGTGCGCGGCGAGATGTACGAGATCGCTCGCGGCGTCTATGCCGAGGAGCATCCGTACACGCGTTTTCCGCCGAGCCCGGGCAAGGACTACCGACAGGCGATCATCCGCGCCGCGCTCGAGATGGCGTACCAGGACATGCCGCCGCGCGACAGGATCGTCGAGACCGCCAGGCAGGCCCTCGCGGACATCATCGAGTTCACGAAGGAGAAGGACCTCGTGACGGTTCCGGACGATCCGATCGAGATCATCGTCATGCCGGAGTTCCAGCGCGGTGTCTCGCTCGCGTACTGCGACTCGCCGGGCCCGCTGGACGTCGGTCAAAAGACGTTCTACGCGGTCGCGCCGCTGCCGGAGAGCTGGACGGAGAAGCAGGTGCGCTCCTTTCTGCGCGAGTACAACATCCGCTCGCTGCACGATCTGACGGTTCACGAGGCGGTGCCGGGCCACTATCTGCAGCTCGCGCACTCGAACCGCTATCCGTCGACGCTGCGTGCGGTGCTGTCCAGCGGCACCTTCATCGAGGGCTGGGCGGTCTACGCCGAGCAGCTGATCGCGGACGAGGGCTACCTCGGAGAGGATCCTCTGATGAGGCTCATCGCGCTGAAGTGGTACCTGCGGGGCATCGCGAACGCGCTCATGGATCAGGCGATCCACACGCGCGGCATGACCCGTGACGAGGCGATGCGCCTGATGATCGAGGACACCTTCCAGGAGGAGCGCGAGGCCGCGGCGAAGTGGGTGCGCGCACAGCTGACATCGGCGCAGCTCGCGACGTACTTCGTCGGCTATCAGGAGCATCGCGACCTGCGTCGGGAGGTGGAGCGGCTGGAAGGCGAGAAGTTCGAGAAGAAGCGCTACCACGACCGGGTGCTGTCGTTCGGCTCGCCGCCGGTGCGCTTCGTGCGCGCGCTGATGCTCGAGCTGCCGATCGAGCCGTGAGACGGACGGTCAGGACGACAGCTCGACCCACGCGCCGCCGCGACCCCGGGCATCGGGCTCGAGCAGGGGGATCGGCGCGTCGGAGGTCCGAGGGTCTCCGAAGCGCAGCTGAAGCCGGGAGTCTTCGCTGCCGAGCACGTCGCGCAGGGCGTGTGCGACGTGCCCGAAGCTCATGCGGGCGTTGATCTCGCCCAGCGGGTGGAAGTCGATCCCCCCGCCTGCCCGTCGGTACTCCCAGCAGTCGATCTCCAGCGGCCCGCGGTAGCCGGCGGTGTGGGCCATCGCGGCGACCCGCTCCACGACGTGGCGAAGCGTCGCGTGGACGGACGGGGGAGCGTCTCCTTCGGATCCGGGCGGCTTCGTCGGTGGCAGGATCAGCCCTGTGAAGCGGCCCTCGCGATCGACATCGACCCGGTGGGGCTCGTGGAGGTGAGAGCCGTCGTCGTCGAGGAGGGCGCAGCAGCCGTGGTCGGCGACCCGGTCCATCCACGGCTCGAAGACGAGCGAGCCGTGGACTTCGAGGAGCTTCTCGGTGCGCCGGCGTTCGAGGCCGTCGAGGCGGTCTCCCCGGCCGATGAGCCGCGATCGACCTGCTGCGGAGAAGCGAGCCTTCGCGACCCAGCGACGCTCGGGCGAGGCCGCGGCGCCTGCCGCCGCGAGGTGGTGCTCGAGAGCTGCGACGTCCTCGATCAGCCTCGCACCGGGCAGCGCGCAGCCGATTCGTGTCGCCGCGTCGAGGCAGAAGACGCGGTCGTTGACGGCGATCGCCGCACGGGGGTCCGTCACGAGGCCGAGGAGCCCTGCGGGCCCGTCCGGCTCTGCGATCCGCTCGCGTGCCCGCTCGACCGCCGGCGTCTCCGCCCAGGCGAGGAGGCGGTCCGTCGGCGGGAGGTCGTCCAGCGCGCCGCACCGCAGCTCGGGGTTGCCGAGCCCGGGAACGACGGGAAGGCGACTCCCGTCGACGGGTCGTGGAGTCCACAGAAGGTCCGTATCGGTCGCAAAGACGCGCAGCAAGGTGGCGGCAGCCGAGATGTGGTCGAGCACCGCGGGGGGCAAGTCGAGACGGGGCTCATCCCGCTCTCCACGCTCGCGCCGTTGCGCTCGAGCGAAGTCGACCTCGGCGTCGAGGTTGCCGATGATGACGCGGCGCTTGCTCACCGGGGGTCAGCCCCTCTCGACGGGGCGGTCGCTGCGGCGGTCGCTGTGGCGCAGCCGGTCGATGAAGTCCGCGTCCATCCGTAGGGCCTCGCGTCTTTGGAGGCAGATTGGGCGACGTCGCGCCTGCGCCGGCCGCAGCGGCCAGTCGACGCTGGCCCGGTACGTGTCCCACGGACTCTGGCCGGGATCCTTGAGCCTCTCGAGCCACTCCCATCCGAATCGCACGTGCTCGATCTCATCCTCGTGGATCTGCTCGACGACCCGGGCGGTCTTCTCGTCTCCCGCTCGACGAATCGCCTCCACCGACTCGGCCGTGTGGTCGAGGTTGGCGTTCTCGAAGGTCAGTGACATGGCGCAGACGAAGCGCAGCGGCGTCGTGATCGACGGCGTCTTGTTCCAGAAGTAGCCGCTCACCGGGAAGTCGCCGAGCCGGCCGCCGATGCTCTCCAGACGCGCCGCGTACAGACGTGTGTGACGCTGCTCGTCGTCGAGAATCCGCAGCAGACCACTGCGGTAGTCCGCCGGCGCACCGGGAAACGCGAGCAGCGCCCACGCGAAGAGCTCCGCCGCTTGAAGCTCGTGGTTGGCGAAGGAGTGCAGGATGCGCGGACGCTGATCGGGATCGTGGTAGCCGTCGATCGGCGGCACGCGCGTTTCGCCGACCGGGACGATCTCGAGGCCCGCGGGGCGCCCCGGGACATCGATTCGCAGCGGCTCGCCGGGCTCGGTGTCGACGAGGCCGGCCGGCGCCGGAGCGAGCTTGTCGTCCATCGACTCCGTCGTGACGATCTTCCTGGCGAAGTCTCTGTACTGCACGACGGGCATTATGAACGTGCCGGGCCTGGAGAGGAAGGGCGCCCCGCGCGACCGTCGTCCGGGCCGCGCTTGCGGGGCCGGCTGCCGATGGTATCTTGTCAGGGGTTCCCACGCGTTCAGGCGGCCTCTTCCACGCGAGTCGCGCATGGCTTCTTCCACCAGTCTCGAGAATATCCGAGTCCTGATCCCGGCGGACGAGATCGCGAGCCGGCGTCGTCAGATCGCGGAGGATATCTCGCGGGACTACGCGGGAGCCGATCTCGTCCTCGTCTGCATCCTCAAGGGCTCGATGGTCTTCTTCGTCGACCTGGCGCGGGAGATCAGCCTGCCGCTGCGTTTCGACCATATCGGCGTGTCGTCGTACGGAGACTCGACGACGTCGAGCGGTCGGGTCGAGCTCCGGAGCGACCTCAGCGAGTCGGTCACCGGCAAGCGCGTGCTTCTCGTCGAGGACATCATCGACACCGGCCGGACGGTCGACTTCGTACGCCGTCACCTCGCGGAGCGAGGTCCCGCGTCGCTCGACATCGTGGCGCTTCTCGACAAGCCCGGGCGTCGAGAGGTCGAGGTCGACATCTCCTACCCCGGATTCACGATTCCGGACGAGTTCGTCGTCGGCTACGGTCTCGACCACGCGGGCATGTATCGCAACCTGCCGTACGTCGGCGTGGTCGATAGCGGCGTGGTCGATAGCGGCGAGCTCCCGGACCGGCCTGCCGGCTAGCCCGGATTTCTCATCGATCTCGCAGCAGGAAGCGGCGAGATATGCGGGCTAACCGCCGAGCCGATCCCGGCCGCTCGGCGGTGTCGCGCCTCGCGACGACGCGACGTACGCCGCCAGCCGGTTGCCGCGCTCGAGCCAGGCGGAGGGTGGCACGCCCTCGAAGTACGCGTCGAGGAAGGCCGCGAGGAACGCGTCGCCCGCGCCGACGGTGTCCTCGACGTCGACCCGGAAGCCCGGGTGCTCGTGGATGTCGCCGTCGTGGAGGAGCACCGCCCCCTCGGCGCCGCGCGTCACGCAGAGCGTCGCGATGTCGTGTCGCCGGGCGATCGTCTGCATGAGACTTGCGGGGTCACTGTCCCGCGGTGCCGCGATCCCCGTCCACCCCGCCACGCGCAGCAGCTCCTCGTCGTTGAGCTTGACGATCGTCGAGGCCTCGAGCGAGGCGAGCACGACCTCGCGGTCGTCGTGAGGAGCGCGCAGGTTGACGTCGAAGCACTTCGGAACGGCGCGCTTCCACGTCGTCCGGATCGCGCGCCGGGTCGTCTCGGAGCGCTGCGACAGCGATCCGAAAAGCACCAGTTCGGCGCGGTCGACGGCAGCTGCGGCGGCTGCGTCGATCTCGACGTCGTCCCACGCCACGTTCCTGACGATCTCGTAGCTCGGGGTACCGTCGTCGTCGACCTCGACGAGCACGATTCCCGTCGGCAGCTCGTCGCTGTGCTGGAGCGTCTCGCGGGACATGCCGGCGAGGTCCATGCGACGGTCGATCTCGTCGCCGAGCACGTCGCGGCCGACCTTCGAGAGGAGGAGGCTCTCGTGCCCCAGCGCGCGGAGGTGATACGCCGCGTTGAAGGTCGCGCCGCCGAGGAAGATGCCCTCGGGCAGCAAGTCCCAGAGGACCTCTCCGACCGCGACGATGGTCTTGCGCTCCATCACCGCTCTATCGCTTCTTCGACATGTCGAGCAGCGCGGCGCCGAGGATGACCAGCCCGAGCGCCACCTTCTGCCAGTACGAGCCGATGCCGAGCAGGTTCATGCCGTTGAAGATCACCGCCAGGAGCAGCGAACCGACCAGCGTGCCGAGGATCTTTCCCTCGCCGCCGAAGAGGCTCGTGCCGCCGACGACGACGGCCGCGATGACCGTCAGCTCGTACTGCTCGCCGAACCTCGCCGACGCCGCGTTGAACTGCGACGCGTAGATGACACCGCCGAGTCCCGCGAGGAGACCGCAGAGCGTGTAGACGAGCAGCAGCACGCGACGAACCGGAACGCCGGAGAGTCTCGCGGCCTCCGCGTTGCCGCCGACCGCGTAGATGTAGCGTCCGAGCACCGTCCGGGTCATGAGGATGTGCGCGGCGACGTAGAGGACCGCGGTCAGGACCACCGCGTTCGGAACTCCGGGGATCATCTTGCCGCTCGCGAAGAGGATGAACGTGTCGGGCACCTGCGTGATGGTCCCCCCGCCGGCCATGATGTACGCGAGGCCGCTCGCGACGAGCATCATGCTGAGCGTGACGATGAACGGTGGTATCCGGAAGAACGTCACCATGGCGCCCGAGAAGGCCCCTGCGACGCCACATCCCAGTATCGCGACGACACAGCCGACCAGCATGCCGCCGGTGCCGGCCTCCTCTCCGCCCATGAAGTCGCGGATGACGACCGTGCAGAGGACGGCCGAGAACGCGACGAGACTGCCGACCGAGAGATCGATGCCTCCGGTGATGATCACGAAGGTCATGCCGATCGCGAGGATCGCGAAGATGGCGATCTGGTTGAGGAGATTGACGAGGTTCGACGCCTTGAGGAAGTTCGACCGATAGCCGCTCTGCGGCGCGAAGAGCTCGGTGTCGGCGAGCTTCGGAAAGGTCGTCTCGAAGCTCTCGATGAACGGCAGCGTCGCCACCTTGCCGCTGGAGACGATGGCATCGGGCTTCGCCGAGCTCTCGGCCGCCTCGATCGCCTCGCGTAGAGCGGGAGGACCGCCGTGCACCACCTGCAGAACGGTGAAGCCGTTCGCCTCGAGGCTCTCGACCAGCGCCTCGCCGAAGGCGACCTCCTTGTCACCTTCGAACGCCAGAACGAGGGCGGTGGCGGGAGACGGCACCGCGGCGATGACGCGCTCGGCGAGCGCCGTTGCTGCCGGCTTGCCGGTCTCCGCCTGAGGCTCTCTCGTCATGATGCTGAAGCACACACAGAGGATGCCCAGCATGAGGAGCGGCCCCTGCTCGGTGACGAGTCGCAAGAGGTTCTTGTTCAACCTTCGCTTCATCGAGCGCTTCCGTGGGATCTCCTCATCCGATCGCCAGTGCCATGATCCGCTCCTGCGTCGCCGAGGGCACGTCGGTGATCTCGCCGGTGACGCAACCCTCGTGCATGACGAGCACACGATCGCACATTCCGAGGATCTCCGGAAACTCCGAGCTGATCAGCAGGATCGACTTGCCCTGCGCCGCGAGCTCGTTGATCAGCAGGTAGATCTCGTACTTCGAGCCGACGTCGATGCCGCGCGTCGGCTCGTCGAGGATCACGACCTCGGCGTTGCGCTCGAGCCACTTCGCGAGCACCACCTTCTGCTGATTGCCCCCCGAGAGGTTCTTTGCCGGCTGCTCGTGGTGGGGGATCTTGATCCCGAGGCTCTCGACGTGGCGTGCGAAGGAGCTCCTCTCCTTGTGGTGATCGACGAATCCCGAGCGAGCGTAGCTCTTCAGGTTGGGCAGCGCGAAGTTCTCGCGCACCGAGTGGGCCAGCACGAGGCCCTGCGACTTGCGGTCCTCGGTGAGGAGGCAGATGCCGGCGCGAATCGCGTCTCGCGGGCTCTTGAGCAGGAGCGTCTTGCCGTCGAGCCGGACGCATCCTCGATCGAGCCGATCGGCCCCGAAGAGGATCCGTGCGACCTCCGTGCGGCCGGCCCCGACGAGCCCGGTCATGCCGAGAATCTCACCGCGGTGAAGGTCGAACGAGACGTCCCGGACGACGTGGCCGCGACCGATCCCGTCGACGCGCAGCCGAGGCTCGCCGATTCGCGTCCGGCGGGTCGGGAACTCGTTGTCGATCTGGCGACCCACCATCATCTCGATGAGCTCCTCGCGACTGACGCCGCCGATCGGTCGCGTGTCGATGTGCGCACCGTCCCGAAGGACGGTGACGCGATCGGCGATGGTGAAGACCTCGTCGAGGCGATGGGTGATGTAGATGATCCCGATGCCCTGCGACTGGAGGTCCTTGATGACCGTGAAGAGGTGCTCGACCTCCTGCGGCGTCAGCGTCGAGCTCGGCTCGTCCATGACGATGATCCGCGCGTCCTGCGACAGAGCCTTGGCGATCTCGACGATCTGCTGCTGAGCGATGCTCAGACGCCGGCAGATCGCCTCGGGGTCGACCGGCACGCCGATGCGCTCGAAGATCTTCCGGGCGAGCTCGTGCTCCTCTTGCGTCTTGACGAAGCCTCCCGTCGTCGACTCGCGACCGAGGAAGAGGTTCTCGCGCACGGTCAGCGCGGGCACGAGGTTGAACTCCTGGTAGATGACCGCGATGCCCGCTTGCTGCGCCGCCAGCGGCGAGTCGAGAGCGGCGTGCTCTCCGTCGATGAAGACGTCGCCGGAGTCGGGAGCGTGCGCCCCTCCGAGCACCTTGATCAGCGTGCTCTTTCCGGCGCCGTTCTCTCCGAGGAGCGCCAGCACCTCACCGGCCTCGAGCCTCAGGTCGACGCCCCTCAGCGCGTACACGCCGGGGAAACGCTTGTCGATCGCTACCATCTCGAGGAGCGGAGACGGATGGGGCGTGGGCATGGTCGGGAGCTGTCGGGCGGCGTCTGCGGTAGGAAGCGGCCGGGATCGTAACACACTTCACACCGTCCGCTTTCGGGTTTCTCACCATCCTGTTCTACCCCGGTTGAAGAGAGATCTCGACGGCCACG
>CAYMLL010000154.1:0-17855 GCA_964390645.1 uncultured Planctomycetia bacterium
ACGATTAAATCGTATCGCGGCGGGAATCAGCCTCCCGAAACGTCCTCCGGCGCCCCCGCCTACCCCCGCGCCCCCCCCGTCACGGAGCGCGCGCGCCCCGGGTGCCGCACCCGGCAGCGCGCCCCTCACGGCGTCGACTGCAGCCGGGCCGACGCCATCGGTCAGGCGGTCCAGAGCCGGCATCGCGCGGGAGCCGGACGGGGAGGCGAGCTCCTCGAGCAGCCCCGCGACGGAAAGCGCCGTGAGGTCGCGAGGCTCCGCAGCGGACTTCGCGCTGACGGCGGGTGCGTCCCGCCGCTCATCGCCGCCGCGATAGACGATTCGCCAGATACGGCCACGGTGGCGATCCCGGCCCGGATGCGTCAGCGGCACCTCGTAGTGGCCGATGATGCGGTTGTAGAAGTCGGCAACCCAGAGCGCACCGTCAGGCCCGACCTGCAGGTCGACCGGGCGGAACCACGGATCGCCCGCGACCAGAAAATCGGACTCCTCCCGGGCCCGCACGCTGGCTCCGCTGCGGTGAAGGGTGTTGCGATTGATGCGGCACGCGGTGACGTTGCCGTGAAAGACGCTGCTGCCGTAGACGGGCGGAAAGCTGGTGGCCTCGCCGAGGGCGATGCCGCAGAGGGCGGTCGACCCGTGCTGGTGCTCCATGACGCGCGGCACGAAGCCCAGCCCGTCGTGCGGAGCCCCGAAGGACTCCGAGTAGCCTCCCGCGATCAGCATCGTGATCGGCCTGGTATGGCAGTCCGCCGTGAAGATGTCACCGTGGCGGTCGAAGGTCAGACCGAAGGGGTTCACTTGACCGAAGGTGTAGTGCTCGATGCGCGAGCCATCGATGCGGAAGCGAAAGGTGTTGCCGGACTGCATACGCACCTGATGACCGTCACGACCCGAGACCGTGCTGACGTTGCTGAAGCCGTGACAGGCGTAGACCCAGCCGTCCGGCCCGCGCGTGAAGGCGTTGCACATGCCGTGCTGGTCGCGCTCGTAGCCGAAGGGGCCGTAGAGGACCTCGCGCCGGTCGGCTCGCCCGTCACCGTCGGTGTCACGCAGACGCCAGATATTCGGGATGCTCCAGCAGATCACGCCGTCCTCGCAGGGGTAGAGGCCGATCGGGATGTTGAGGCCGTCGGCGAAGGTGGTGACACGGTCAGCGCGCCCGTCACCGTCGGCATCCTCGAGCACCTTGATCGTGTCACGCCCCTCACGATCCGCCGGGGCTGCGAACGGGTACTCGACGGAGCTGCTGACCCAGAGCCGTCCCCTGGCGTCGAAGGCGAGGTTCATCGGCTTCGCGATGTCCGGCTCGGCGACGAAGAGCTGTGCCTCGAACCCGGGAGGCAGGACGAAGGTGCGTCGCTCGGCCTCCGGATCGAGCGGCTCCGTGCCGCGCACGTGGCCTGCGAAGATCCCGGTGCCCGCGACGTGCGCCGGCGAGCTCCGACGCGCCGGACGCAGAGCGGCGAGCTCCGCGTCGCCGACCGTCCGCGGCCTGTTGATCAACACCGAGGTGCCGAGCTTGTTGCCGACGACGATGTCCGCGTAGCCGTCGCCGCTGACGTCACCGACGACCAGCTGGGTTCCGACTCCGCAACGTTTTTCGATCAGCCGGGGCTCGAACTCGACGCCGCCGTCGCCACGCAAGGTGCGAAACCAGTAGAGCACCGCAAGCTGATGAGAGCCCGGGTCACCGCCGCCGTGGGCGAAGTAGCGCTTTCCCGTGACGAGGTCCTTGACGCCGTCGCGGTCGATGTCGACGAGAGCGAGCGCGTGCATCTGCGAGATGCTGAGCCCCCAGGGGCTGTCCGCCGACCGTGCCGTCAGAATGTCGTGACGCACGAAGGAGACCTTGCCACCGTCGCGCCGCTGCTCGAACCACGCCAGCCCGTACCCGTGAGCGTTCTGAACCGACACGACGTCGTTGTCACCGTCGCCGTCGATATCGTACGCGAACATCTGCGCGCCACCCGCCTCGGCGAAGCGCACCGCATGGAAGCGGAAGAGCTCGCCCTTCGTCGGCGTCTGCTCCCACCAGCCGCTCGTCTCGAGGAGATCGAGGCGGCCGTCCCCGTCGACATCCCCGACCCCGAGGCCGTGCGTGAACCGCCCGAAGCCCCGCGCCGGCGTGATCGGCGTGAAGGTCCAGCGCTCCGTGGGTGCCTTCCACACCGGCTCTGCGTAGCCGAAGGCGCCGGCACGGACGCAGACCAGCTCCGGCCGCCCGTCACCGGTGATGTCGACCAGCTCGGGCGACTCGTTGCCGACGTCGTCGATCGCGGCGTGCTTCTTCCAGAGGCCATCGACACGTCCGGGGTTCTCGAACCAGTGCGCGGTATTGCCCGGCATGCCGATCGCGAGGATGTCCGGACGCCGGTCGCCGTTGAAGTCGTGAGCGTAGGTGAAGAAGAACTCCGAGTACGCCTTGATCGGCACCGCCGATTGGGACGCGTAAGCGTGACGCTCGCGAAACGACGGACCGGAGTACCAGTGTGGTCCGGAGACGACGTCGTTGTCGCCGTCGCCGTCGACGTCGACAAAGCAGGCGCCCTCGCTGAAGAACTCCTCACTGAGCACGAGCCGGTCGAAGGAGATCGACCGGCCATCGGCGCAGATGCTCGACGACAAGAAGAAAAGCACGCCCGCAGGAGCGAGGCAGCGAGAAAGGAGCAAGGTCGGAGTCCTCACCGGCGGTTGCGGTTGATCGGCTCATCGTATCACGAGTCGGCGGACGTAAGGAGAGTCGGGAAGGCGCAGCCTCGCGGGGAAGGGACAGGGGAGAAGGGATCGGCCGCGGAGCTCGACGAACAGCCGCACCGAGCGGAGGTCGACGGTTGCGGCTTCTCAGTCGCGCCCGCGCAGCATTCTCCAGCCGCACTCCTTCACCAGCGGGCCGATCGCCGGGCCGACCGACATCGACTCCTCGTAGAAACCGGTGCGAAAGTCGTACGCGGGAATGATGTACCCGAGCTGGTCGTTCGCCAGACCGACGATCATCCTCGGGTAGCCGGTCATCTTCTCGAGCAGCTCGAAGGAGATCTCGGGCAGCAGCTCCCCGGGGATGGTGAGCAGCTCGGCATCGCCCAGGCGCAGGTGGAACATCTCGGTGACCAGGCGACCGCGGACCTCCGGACGGCGTCCGGGATACAGGCGCTGGAAAGCGATGAAGCGCAGGTTGGTGACCGGCACCTCGAGGCGCTCGCGCTCGAAACCCAGAGCGTCGGTGACGGAGGGCGTCGCAATCTCCAGCAGGCTCTCGACCTCCGCGGCGAGCCTCTCTCCCTTTGCCTTCGCCTGCTCGTGGGTACGCGCCCGCGTGTCGCCGGAGACCATGCCGCCGAGGGCGCCGTTGAGGAAGACCGCCTGTGCACCGGTGCGCTCGCGCAGTCCGTCGCAGAGGTAGCCGGGAAAGTCGGCGGTGATCTCCTCGTCGCCCTTCGAGATCCCCTCCACGTGGCAGGCGAAATGCACGAGCGTGACGATCGGCTCATCCTCGCCGTCGAGGGCCTGGACGCAGGCGATCTGGGGATCGACGAGACCGGGATTGCGCGCGTTGCGAAAGAGCCCCTCGACACGCGCGCCACGCAGCGAGAGATCTCTCGACGCCATGCGCAGCCGGGCGACGGGTCTCTCGTTCCCCAGCGCCGCGAGCACGCCCTCCACGACCCGCTGCTGGATGCTCTCGACGAAGGCCTTCGGGTAGGAGCCGTAGATGCCGATGCTGTCCGGCGCCGCGTGATTGTGTGACATGGCGAAGAGCAGGTGGTCGATTCCGCTCTCGCGCAGCTTCGCCTCGATCGGGTCGACCTCGCTCTTCAGCATGCCGAAGAGGTCTGCGCCGACGACCGCCACCCGCATCCCCCCGCGAGAGAACACCGCGCACCGCGCCTTGAGCGGCGTGACGATCCGCAGCAGCTTCGGGTAGGTCTCCATGGTCGGCGAGATGTCGATCTCGGCGGCTCCGGCGGACAGTCGCGAGACGGAGGGCGCCCGCGCCGTCACCCTGCGGGCGCCCTGGACGAGATGGCGCAGGTCGACGCGTCGTCGCGCGCCGGAGTGCACGCGCGGCCAGCCGTGCGGAAAGTGTGCCACACCGATCGTGCGCAGTCGCGAGTCGAGCGTGAAACGCACGCCCTTCTCGGAGTAGTCGACGACGTGCTGCCCGGAGGGAAGCGTCAGATGATACCCGGGGGCGCCGAGCCTCCCTCGCAGCGCGTCGAGGTCCCCGTATCCCTGCGGCACGCTGACGGTCTCGATCGTGCCGACCCGACCACCGGCGGCTGTCTCGCCCTGCAGGTGGATCGCATCGAAGCGTCCGGGGAAGCCCGGCGCGGCATAGAGCATCTTCCACGCGTACCACTCGGCCTCGTGGGCGGGCTCTCCGAGCACGGCCCGCACCCTGTCGACCGTCGTCACGCCCGGCACGACGCCACGGTAGTCGAGCGTCCGCGGCGGTGCGTCCTTCCTCGGCCGGCCCTTTACCGACTGCGCGCTCAGCGTCGATACGCAGAGCAGCGGAATCGCCAGGCTCGCCACAAACCTCCGCTGGCGGATCGAGATCATGGTGGTGCTCGCGGACTCTCTTCGATCGGGTGAGCGGACCGATGCCCGCGACCCGGGAGATGCTACGCGCAGGGAATCGACCTTTCCAGGGTCTTGGCGACGGCGCTTGCGCGACAATCCGCCGCGATATCACCGAGGCTCCTTTTGCACCGGCTCACGAGGTCCCTTAGCATGAACCGCCGTCTCGGACACGCGTCCCGATATCTCAGGAGTCTCCGACATGAGTCCTCGATCCATCGCTCTGGCGAGCTGGTGTTGCGTCCTCCTGTCCGTCGGCGCCGCGCCGACCTCTCTGGCGGACGGCCTCTCGCGATCGGGGTTCCAGCGACTCCACAAGAACCTCCGCCCGTCGCCGAGCGCGGCCTGGCGCAGCATCCCGTGGAAGATCTCCCTGCTGGACGCGCAGCGCGTCGCCGCCGATCGCAAGAAGCCGATCTTCATCTGGGCGATGGACGGTCACCCGCTCGGCTGCACGTGAAACAACGGCGTGCTCGACCGTGAGTCGACCTTCGCCGAGCCCGGGATCGTCCGCATGCTGAAGACCCGCTTCGTCCCCGTGGCCATCGACCAGGCCTACCAGCGCCGCCAGAAGGACACCGAGGGCGACTTCTATCGCAAGATCGCCGGCCAGGGGCCTCGAAGCGACTTCCGCTCGACGACGCAGGGCTTCTACATCGCGACGGCGGCGGGAAAGCTGCTTCTCTACAACAACAACCGAGACCCGCAGAAGGTCCGACGCCTGATGGAGAAGAAGCTCGCGGCCTTCCAGTCCAGTGGCGCCAGCCGCGAGAGCGTCGCGGCGATCGAGAGGCGAAAGCGGGACCCGCGCTACGATGTCCGACCGCCGCAAGGCGGGCTCGTCGTACGGGTGCGAGCGCGCGTTCTCGGAGGCTACGAGCCCACGAGCGACCGCTGGAGGAGCATCTTCCAGAGCGCCCTCTCTCGCGACAACCTGTGGATCAGCGCCGACGAGCACCAGGCGCTCGCGAAGGGCTCCTTCCCCGGAAGTCTCGCGAAGCGCATCGCGCGCTTCCATCTCGTCGACAACACGCGCGGCGAGCCGCCGATGTGGAAGGCGAAGGAGATCCGCGACCTCGACATCCGGCTGAAGAACGGCGAGCTGAGCGGCAAGGCGCGACTGCAAACGGACGATGACAAGCGCGGCTACGAGGCGCAGCTTCGCGGTGTCGTCGAGACCCGCCAGGGCAAGGTGACGCGGCTCGACATCGTCGCTCTCGGTGACTTCCGGGGCGAAGGTACCTACACGCGAGGCGCGCCGAAGGGCCGCTTCCCGCTCGCGGTCGCCTTCGAGCTCGCGGACGGCAAGGACGTGGCGGACGGAGTCCCTCCGCAAGGCTCGCGGGGCTGGGTACCCGGGTACCTGCGTCCGTAGCCACGCCAGTCGCACAGTGAAGCGAGCCCGACGAAAAGCCCTGGCGGCCCGGAAAGGTCGGTGACGACGCCGCACCGCAGCCATTACGATGCGGCGGGCTCTCGAAGAAACCCTCTGCGAGGAAGGAACCGACGCGATGCATCTCAGGCTCTCTACTCTGCTGCTGCTGTCGACGACCGCAGCCCGCTTGCCGGCGGCTGACCTGCCGAACATCCTGTGGATCACCTCCGAGGACCACGGTCCGGAGATGGGCTGCTACGGCGACGACTTCGCGACGACCCCGCACGTCGACGCGCTGGCAAGAAAGGGGATGCTCTTCGAGCTAGCGTGGTCTTCCGCGCCGGTCTGCGCGCCCGCTCGCACGACGATCATCACCGGGCTCTACCCTCCGTCCTTCGGCGGACAGCACATGCGCAGCATGGTGAAGCTACCGGACTCCCTCCGGCTCTATCCGTCCTACCTGCGCGAGGCCGGCTACTACTGCACGAACAGCTCGAAGGAGGACTACAACGTCCAGGCACGGGAGAAGGGGTGGCACGAATCCTCGCGCCGAGCGCACTACCGCAAGCGACGCGACGGACAGCCGTTCTTCGCCATCTTCAACTCGACGGTCAGCCACGAGAGCCGGGTCCGAGCTCGACCACACCGCGCCGAGCACGATCCCGCCAGGGTCCGCGTACCTGCGTACCACCCCGACAACGCGGAGTCGCGGCAGGACTGGGCCCAGTACTACGACGTCGTGACGCGAGCCGACGCGATCGCGGGCAAGCACCTCGCCGACCTCGACAAGGCCGGGCTGAGCGACGATACGATCGGCTTCTACTACGGCGACCACGGCTCCGGCTTGTCGCGCAGCAAGCGCTGGACCTACAACTCGGGCCTCGCGGTCCCGCTCGTCGTCTTCTTCCCGAAGCGGTGGGAGCACCTGGCGCCGAAGGAGTACAGCACGGGCGGCAGGAGCGACCGTCTGGTGGGCTTCGTCGACCTCGCCCCGACGCTCCTGAGCCTCGCCGGCGTCGAGCCGCCGGAGACGATGCAGGGTCACGCGTTCGCCGGCGAGCACCAGCGGGAGAAGCCGCGGTACATGTTCGGCTTTCGCGGACGCATGGACGAGCGCTACGACTTCATCCGCACGGTCACCGACGGTCGCTACGAGTACATCCGCAACTACAACCCGCACTTCTTCTACGGCCAGCACGTCAACTACAACTTCGTGACCCCGTCGACCGCCGCGTGGAAGCGTGACCACGACGCCGGCAAGCTGAACGAGGCGCAGTCGCGGTTCTGGGGGCTGAAGCCGGCCGAGGAGCTCTACGATCTCCGGGCGGACCCCGACGAGGTCAACAACCTCGCCGCGTCACCGGAGCACGCGCAGAAGCTCAGGGAGCTCCGCAAGGCCCAGCAGGACTGGTGTCGCCGCATCCGCGACGTGGGCTTCCTGCCGGAAGGGGAAATCCACAGCCGCTCGGCGGGAACGACGCCCTACGAGATGGCGCGCGACGACGGCAAGTACCCCTTCGACCGGATCTTCGCGGCCGCGGACGTCGCGACGAGGCGCGCCGCCGACGCGCTCCCCGTCCTCAAGAAGCACCTCCGGGACTCCGACAGCGCGGTTCGCTACTGGGGCGCGGTCGGCATCCTCAACCGGGGAGCCGACGCCGTCGCCGCGTCGGTCGACGAGCTCGGCCTGGCGCTCGAGGACGACTCGCCGTACGTACGCGTCGTCGCGGGCTACGCGCTCGGCAAGCACGGCAGCCCGGCCGAGCAGCGTCGCGGCACCGACTGTCTCGTCGAGGTGGCACCGTGGACGGAGGGCGTCAGCGTCTTCGTCTCCATGGCAGCCTTGAACGCCATCGACAAGCTCGACCGCAAGGCGGCCTACGCGCTCGGCGCCATCAAGGCCTTCCCGAACGCGGCCAGCGGCGGCGGGCGCTCTCCCCACGGACGCTACAACGGCTACGTCGGACGGCTGCTGCAGAAGACGCTGGGCGATCTCGACGCCGCAACGTCCTCCGGACAGGGCAAGCAGCGCAAGCGAAAGCAGCAGCAGCGGAAGAAGAAAACAAAGAAGGCATGATCCGCAGGTCGCGCCGAGGCTGACAGAAGACGTCAGGGATCTTGCCCCTCACCGCCAGGGAGCAGGGACGCTCTCGAGCCGCGAAAGCGCGGGAGGCTCCTGACACCTTCTCCCCGCCTCACTTCGTCAGGTAGTTCCACCGCAGCGGCTTAGCCCCGACACGGGTCTCGAAAACCACGTCCTCCTTCGACTCTCGCGACACGATCGTCACCCCGCCGGCGTCCTTCGACGTCTCCTTGCCGCCGGTCTTCGACAGGCAGGCGGCGACGTGGTCGACGCTGCAGCCCGGCGCGGCCTTCTCGCCGCCGATCCGGCCAAAGGCCTCGGTCGACGATGCCTTGAGGAGCTTCGGCCAGAGCTTCTTGAAGAGCGCGTTGGAGGCGTAGACATCGGCGCTGTTGAGCTCGCCGTTGACCGCGAAGGCGTAGCCGATCGCGTCGTCGTGGCGCGCGACGATGGCCTCGAGGGCCGCACCGTACTCGTCGACCCTGGTCGTCAGCTTGTCGTTCTCGAGAGTCAGCTGCAGGCTCGTCGGAGACGCGGCGTCGGCCAGCTCCTCACCCACCGAGTATTTCAGGAGAGTCTGCGCCTTCGCGACCTCCTCCCAGACCTTCCCCTGATCCGCGTCGAGCATGACGGCGAGCTTGAGCCCCTTCGTGTTGACGCAGTAGGAGCTGGCGAGGAACCCGAGCCCCTGGCCGGAGCGCGTCGACCAGCGGCCACTCTCGACGCAGAACGCCGAGACCGGCACCTTGCCGGACTTCGGCCCCAGGACGATGTCCTGGCCGATGGTGCGGTCCTGCTTGCCGCCCTTGACGACGTCGCCGGCCTGCAGGTAGACGGCCTGATTGCCCGTGTTCTCGATGAGGAGCTCGTTGACCGTGGCGCCCGAGCCAACCTGGGACACCGCGTTGGTCTGCGGCACGTCCCCGATCCGGAGCCCGGAAGACCGGATCTCCGCCTGGCTCTGCGCCGGCTCGTCCCCGGCCGGCTCGTCGGCGGCGGGGACCTCGGCCACCTGCGCCACGACGTCTCCGCCCTTCTCCGTCAGAACGACCGCACCGGACTCGAGGCCCTCGGCGAGCGTCACGTACTCCTCGCTGGTCGTGTCGCGACCGTGGACGAGGAAGCAGGTGAGGTTCTCGTGGGTGTAGGGTCCGGAGATCGTGTAGCTCGCTCCGCCCACCGCGACGGCGCGCGGAGGGTCACCCTCGGCGGTGGGTGTCTCCGTCACCGGGGACTCCGGCTTGCGGCAGCCGGCCACGATCAGCCCCAGGGCGGCGGTGAGCGCCGCGAGTGTGTCGAACGTTCGTCGGGTCTTCATGGTGTCCTACCTCCGGGGGTTCAAGGTCCTGAGCAGGGGTACACGAGAAGTGTGCGTCGGGGCTGTACCGTTCCGGGTAACGGTTTCGTAACGCGGTGAAGCCACGCCTCGAGTCGCCGTGAAGAGAGCCGGGATCCGGACGCGTTTCGCGCGACAGCCGCGACATCGACAAGACGCTCGACGCAGGCGGGTTATTAGGATCCGAGCGGATTGTCCGGGGGAAGCATCGCTTCGATCCGTCGAGGTTCTCGGCAACGAGACCGCGATGCCGCGCGAGGAGCGTCCGGCGCTCGCCATCGGTCAACTTCAGCCGCCCCGTGATCCGTGATCCGTGACCCGAGAACCCGGTTCCCGGTGGCGAGATACTCGTTTCCCGGAAGCAGCTCCTCGTCGACCGGGCCGGTGATGCAGGCCGGCAGCGCCTTCCAGTCCGCCAGTCCTCCGCACACCTCGTTCAGCGCGTGGCTCCGACGGCGGGCTCCACCAACGGACGGGCTCAAGGTGTGAGAGGGGCTGTGAGCGGCTCGCAACCTGGCCCTCTCGCGGACGTTCGAGCATCCTGGCCCCGCGGGCTCCGAGCGGAGACCCCGCCGATCTCTTCGTGTTCGTGCCCTCGAGCCCGCTTCGGTTGACAAGCTCGCCCCACCCGTCGAAACTGCTCGTTGCTGGTAGGTCGAGCGCCGGGGAGAGACCCTCGTACGGAGTCGTTCTTGTTGTTGGATAGCGACTGTCGGCTTCTTGACGGTCGACTGTTCCTCGGCTCCGATCGCCCCGGTTGCCGACATCCGGTCAGCGAAGAACCATGGACCGTCCCTCAGACGACACCGCCGAACCCCCACGCCCGGCGACGGAGGCCCACAAGACGGACCTTCGTCTCACCCGGTCCGTCCTGGACGGCGACGCCCGTGCGCTCGACGAGCTGATCGATCGACTCCGCTGCGTCCCCCGGATCCTGGGCGGGCTCAACGATCGGTCCGGACGAATTCTATCGGATGCCGAGCTGGCAGACCTCGGCCAGGATGTACTGATCATCATCTGGGAAAAGCTGAGAACTTTTGAGGGACACGCGACACTAGAAACGTGGGCCTACCGGTTCTGTTCCCTCACCTGGCGGAACCGGTTTCGTCGCACGATCCGCCGACGCCGGCTCCAGGCCGGTGGATTCGAGGCCACGGTGGAGAACCTGGCTGCTCCCGAAGTGAAGCCCGCAGGAGAGTTTGAGGCCATCGAAATCGGACTGGAAGAACTGGGTCCCCCGCAAGCGGAGGTGATTCGCTTGAAGCACTTCGAGGGACGGACCTTTGACGAGATTGGAGACGTCCTCGGGTTGCCAACGAACACCTGCAAGACCCATTACTATCGAGGTCTCAACTGGTTGCGCAGACGGATGCGATCGCTCGGGGAAGGGGGGTAGTCATGACTCCGCACGACGAACGGCACGAAATGTACCTGCGTGACATACTCGTCGGAGACATCAGCGAAGAGTCGGTGGAAGCACGGAAGACCCTCGGGAAGTGCCCCGATTGTCGACACCGATTGGCCGAGCTCAGGAAGGTGCAGACCGACCTCGACCGGACAGCCCGAGAGCGCGACGTCATGTTGAGAGATGCTCGCAATCGCGAGAGCGCGCCAGGCCTGGACCGGGTTGAGACGACGTTGCGACAGGCTGCGGCCGGCTCGCGTTCCTCCTCCTCTCCGTCGGCGCCGAATACGCGATCCTGGCGCTGGTCGTTACCCGCTGCGATCGCCGCTTCGCTCGCGATCGCGTTCCTTCTTCTCGGACCGTTTTCTGGCGACGATAAGCCCACGGAACCGGATACGATTCTGGGGACTCGTATCGTGGAGGTCATCTCACCCGTGGGTTCCTACGATGCGGAACCCGTGTTTCGATGGCGCGGAGAGCTCCCCGACGAAGGGTGGTACGAGGTCAAGGTTTACTCCGTCGGGGCCCCGCCCGGGGCGACCTCCATGGGGGAGTCGGACCAGATCGATGAACCACAGTGGATCCCGACGGCGACGGAGGTGAGAGATTGGCCGCAGGCGATCGAATGGGAAGTGCGGGTCTACGACGCGATGGGCGACACCCGTGGTTCCTCCGGGCGAATTCGGGCCGACCGTTCATAGCGTTCATCGGGTCCCCTGCTCTGCTCCTGATCGCTGTCTCCCTCCTGACCGAGCCGTCTATGGCTGCGGATCCTCCCAACCTCTACGACGAGGTGATGGCGCTCATCGAGGCAGAGCGTTGGACCGAGCTGCCAGCGAAAGTGGAGTCCGCCCTCGCCGAGGAAGGGAAGGTCGCGGCCTGGGCGGTCTACCGGGGTGCGACTCGGCTGGCCGAGCGCGCGACGGACGCCGCGGAAAAGGAGCGGTGGACGGAACGCGCCTTCATGGCCACGGAGCACGCCGGTAACGCGAAGATCCGGGGCCGGGCGCTCGTCTACTTCATCCCCTTCCTCGACGAACGAGGGGAAGCCGGTCGAGGCCGGAGGCTGGCCGAAGAAGTGCTCCCCACCCTGCCTCCGGATCACGTCACGGTCTGCTACCTCGCCCAACCGCTCGCCGAGTTCGCGATCTACGAGGGGCGATTCGACGATGCCTTGAGGTATCTCGAAGCAGCGCAAGGGGCAGCGACGACCCCGGCCTTGAGAGCCCGAGTGGTGGGAGCCCGCGGGCAGATCGCTCTGTCTCGAGGACGCGTCGAGATTGCGGCTGCGGCATTCTCGCGAGAGAAAGAGCTTCTCGAGGCAGCGCCCCCTGAAGAGCGCAGAGATGCGCTCATCGCTTCCTTTCTCCATCGAACCAACCTGCGACTCGCGACGGGTCAGACGAAGCAGCTGTACCGGCTGGTCGAGGAAGCCCTGAAGGACCCCGCCCTGGCCGCCTTCCAGCCGGGTTTCCCGAGCAAGATGAAGCTACGGCTCGCCTTCGCGCGGATGGCCGAGGAGCGCCTGGGCCAGGCCTCGACCCCGAGCTCTGAAGTGATTCTCCACGAGGTCTTGAACGACCCTCATGTATCCGACGCCGACAAGACGGCAGCCCTCCTGCGGCTCACTCACCTGGCCACGAACGCGGGAGCCTGGTCGAAAGCGGCGGCGTTTCTCGACCAGCTTCCTGCAACTCTCATGTCGTTCGACGAGGCCTATCGGACGGCGCTTCGATCACGTTGGCGGCACCGAGAAGGCTCGATGAAGGAGACGGTCTCCCTGCGCGATGCGTGGAGGCGATTGGCCACGCGTTGGAACGACAAGCTGCGAGAGACCGAAGGGAGCGGGTTTCTTCACTACAAGCGTGTCCGGCTCTTGCTCTCCGAACGCGTCGAGGTGGCTCTGCGAGAGAACGCGGGTGCGAAAGGGATCGAAGCCGCTCTCATGGTTCTTGTCGAGGCCCGCCGGCACGGTAAGTTGCACGAGAGTCTGGGGGCGCCCGATGTCACGCTCGCCGCGATTCGGGAGACCCTCGTCTCGCCTCGGGGTGGCCTTGCGTTCTTCCTCCCGGCGGCGGATCGTTCCCACCTCTTTCTTCTGGACCACCAGGGGGCTACGCACTGGTTCTTGCCGCCGCGTGACGAGATCGAGCAGGTCCGGACGCGCGCCAACGAGCTGCTCCGCGATGTTCCGCGGCAGGGATCGCGCCCGGGCAATCCCGAGCTCACAGGTCGTCTTCGGGCGCTACGAGAAGTTCTCTTCCCGGCCCCGGCCGAAGCGCGCTTGCGTGGCTGGAGCTCGTTGACGGTCATCGGGGGGGATTTGATTCGCGCGGTCCCCTACGCGGCGCTCGTCCTCTCCGACGGTTCGGAGCTGGGGCGTCACGTTGCGATCGGCGCGCTCCCGTCGGTATCGATCGGTCTCGCCCTCAAGGAGCGCCATGGAGCTCGGGGGCCGCTTCCACACCACGCTCTGTTGATCGCTGCGCCGAAGTTGAGCGAAGAGATCCAGGGCCGCTTTCCCTCCGCCGAACCGTTTTCCCTGGACAACGATCGCGGCAGGCGGCTCCTGGCCTCGTACCAACGTCACACGGTGCTCAGCGGACGTGAGGCGACCTGGCGGGAGCTGTCGACGCGAGCCGAGGGTGTCTCGGTCCTCCAGCTCATCGCCCACGGCGTGCGCGACCCCGACCGGGCCGGTCAGCTCACGGTTCTACTGGCAGGGGATGGGGCCGAAGCGATCGATGCCCGGATACTGGAGCAACTGTCCGCTCCGCCGCTGGTCATCGTGAGCGCGTGCGGGAGCGGACAGGGACCGATGCGGCTGGGGGATCCCGGGGCCACCGATCTCTCCGGGCCGCTCCTGAGCGCGGGGGCGCTGGCAGTGATCTTGTCCCCGGGCGACCTTTCCTTGCTCGCCACGCTGGCCCTGTCCGAGGAACTCCACAAGTACCTCGCGCGCGGCGACTCTCCGGCCGAGGCGCTGCGCAAAGCTCGCAACGCTCTGGTCGCCGACGGCACCTGGGCGCACCCCTCGTACTCCGCGGGCTACCTGGTGGTAGGGCTCGCTCACGAGCCGCTCTTCGAGAAGAGGAGCTCCGGAGCTCTCGCGTGGGTGGCGATCATGGCTGCCCTGGCGGCAGTCGTGGGAGGCGCGGTCCGGGTCGCTGGCCGCCGGCGCCGTCGAGGCGGGCCCCCGACAGACGTCGCGTCCGGATAGCGAGGTTCACCTCGGTTCCTCTCTGGCCATGACTGTCCGGGGCGCGAACGGCGAGCAGCAACCCGACCCACCCGAGCTCCACCGTCCGGCAGAGCCCGCATACCAGCGTCCTCGTGACCGCCCCGACATCGAAGTCGTCGCCGCGCGACTCGGCACTCGGAAGAGCGCGAAACAAGTCGCACGAGCTTCATGAGTCCGACCTTCCAGTGACGCCGTTAGGAACCCGAGAACTCTGGCTTCTCGTTGTCCTCGATCTTGGGCACGGGCTTCACCTCGATGAGCGTGCCCACAGCCTCGAGCTCCGCCTCCTGCCCCTCTTCGAGGAACACGTCCGGCAAGGCGGTGAACCAGCCCTGGGAGTCGCCGATGGACAGGAGGTAGTCGAGGGAGCCTCCAGTACCCACATCGTCGGAAGTCTCGGTGGTGAATCCGTGGATCCGGGCTGGGGCGGTCTCGACGATCGTCGGAGTTCCGCTGCCCACAACCTGCACGTAGCGGACGACGAGGAAGTAGAGAGCCGGAAATGACTTGTCCGTCTCATCGAGCGTGACCAGCCAGTCTGGGTACGGGCTCTCGACCCCACCGTTGCCTCCTCCTCCCTCGGGACTCCCGGGAAGAATGCCTTGCGACGGTGCACCGGGTGAAGAGCCCGGGAGCGGAAGGGACGGTCCTCCCGGTTCGAGCTCTCCCTGGAGAAGAGGGGCGATTGGAGTGAGCAAGGTGTCGTGCGCCAGAACTTCCGTCGGGTCCTGCGGCGATCCCTGGCGAAACAGGGTCGCCTGAAGGTGTGTGAGATGCTCGGGAATCCAGTCTCCATCGTTAAAGCGAAGACGAAAATAGGCCTGACCGCCATCCTCGTCGACATCGAACCGGACCTCCACGAGACCAGGCGCTTGCTCGGCCTCCACGACCACGGACGAGCGAAGAACCGTGAGGCCCGCTCCTCCCAGAAAGCCCCAGACCAGATCAAGATCGCCATCTCGATCGAGATCCACGAAGCAGGGTTGGCCGTCGGCTCCATCTCCGGGCTTCCCCTCGAGAACCTGGGCAGACTCCTCGGTTGTGGGATCAAAAGAGTCCCCGCCGTTGACCAGGAGCAAGACCTCACCCTCGTCGCCGCGCCGAATAGCGAGGTCCTGGAGCCCATCGCCGTTGAGGTCTCCCGCCGCCATGGCCCCGGTGCCCGCTGGTCCTAGAAGACAGGCCTGGGGCAGAGCGACGGAGGACAGGAGAACGAGAGACTCTTCTCCACCCGAGCGGTTTCTGGTCACCCATGCGAGCCCGTCGGCGCCGTACAACCGGAGGGGCGCCATCGCTCCCTCGGGATGGAAGGACCGGATGCTGTCCACGAAGCCGCCGTCGGCCTCATGAATTCGCAGGCCTCGTTCCGTACGGGCCACGATCTCGTCGACCCCGTCATGATCCCAGTCCAGCACTACCAGCTCGTAGGGAAAGGAGTCGGGGGAGAACGCCACCTCACTCTCGGGGTAGGTGGGAATATCCATCAGGACCAGAACCTCACCCGTGGCCGACAGACCGGCGAGATCGGGAGCACCTCCACCTCCCAGGTTTCCGACTGCCAGGGAGCGGGCACTGCTCCAGGCAGACGAGCCGAGCCCGGTACGGATGACGGTCCCCTCCGGGTCATAGACCCAGGACTCGAGCCCCGCACTCGTGACGACGAGGAGTCGATCCTGCATCTCTCCGGCAACCGGATACGCCGCGACGTCCTCGATCGGAAACGTGTTCGCCCATGTGTTGCCGAAAACGTCCACGCCGTAGATCAGGGCCTCCGACGAACCGTCCGTGAGCATGAGGTCGAGGAGGGTATCGTCCGTGAACTGACCGGAGACAATTCTCTTGGGCACCGCTCCCAACGAAGAGACCGGCAGCGTATCCAGCCTGCCCGGGACGATGAGCTCGATGTCGTCCGGGTCCGGAGTCGGGTCGGGACCCGGAGGAGAACTCCCGCTTCCCGATGAGGTCGATACCGGCTGCGCCACGACCGGGGAGGTCAGAGCCAGCGCCAGTGTTGAGAGGACCGCTGAGAGTTTCATGGAAAGCCTAATCCTGATCCGGGCCGCGGCGACCCACGGCTGAACGACCACGCCACCTGGGCAAGTCTGTGTCGTCCGGGACGATCAGAGTTTCAGGGTTTTCGACAAAATCGAGCGTGTGCGCCAACCCTCAGAGGGTATTTGTGTGCCCGTAGATCCTACCCCGTGCGGGCAAGGACGCAAAGAAATCGACTCTCCCCGTGCGTTCAAGCCCCCTCGCCCCGACTTGCCAGCCCACTCGGTCGGGGAGGGTATCGGGAACACTGACCGGGCACTCTCCGTGATCCTCGGCCCTGGCAGACCCCTGAAAGACCGGGTCTGAAGCGGCCGACGGACGCGATCCCCGTCGACCGCGTCGGGTCGAGGCGACGGCCGATTCGAACCGCAAGACCACGCCCGGCCTCGACCGGAGAGTGGACGTCCGCCGGATGGTCTTCAGGGCGAGCGACGGCGACCTCGTCAGAGCCCCTGTCGCGCCCCTCGATGCGCTCCGGGAACCCCCACAGACTTCTGCCGGTTCCGACTCCGAGCAGCGACCCGGGGATCACTCCGAGATCTCGCGAGGCGACCCGGGTCAGGTGGCGTTTCGTCACGGTGACGCGCCTCACCCACGCTCCGAGTCCGCCATCAGCATCCCGAGGCAACTTCGCGCGGTGGTAGCCCCTGTCCGCGACGACCTGCGAGATCGCCCCTGGAATCGGACTGCCCGCAGAGCCCTTCGACCCGGCCGGCGGAGTCCGCCTCGCAGCGGACCACGACCGAGTTGAAACTCTCGGCTCGTCTCCGGACACCAACGAAGTGCCACGAAGCTCAGAGTCGAGACTCGGACTGTCGCGAAAACCGAAACGACGAGCAGCAGAATCCTGCAAGGAAGGAGAGCATCATGAAGTCGATTCGTTGGACCCTCTTCCTGTGTGTCTTGTCCCTGACCACTCCGGCCGCGGCCCAGCTCGTGGTCACGCCCGGCCCCGGCCCGGTGCCGGTCGGCGTGCTCAAACCTCAACCGAAATTCAACCAGTTCGGTCCTTTCAAGACTCCTCCGTACTCCTTCGATGAAGTACGCGGCGAGTGGGTCAACCTGGAGACCCAGCAGATCAAGCCCATCGCGGTGACTGCCGACGGGGAGCTGGTGATCGTCGGAAACGACGCCGACAACCGGGTGGTTTTTCTCGACTCGGACCTGCGGCTGCTGGCCGAGACGAGAGTGGGTCAAGGCATCTCCGCCATCGCGGAACGACCGGGGCTTCCGGCAGCCGACGGAGAGATCTGGGTGACGCTACGTCACCAGACAGCCGTGGTCGTCATCAGCCGACGGTCGTTTCACGTCACTCATGTCCTTCGTCCACGGATCAAGAATCTGGAAACCGGAGCCGGGAATGCGAGCACTCCGGGAGGGATCGCGTTCAATACTCACGAGTACGTCGACCCCGCCGGGAACTTGATCAAGCCGGGGGAACGGGCGTTCGTAGCCGCGAGCATGACGAACAAGCTGGTGGTCCATGACACCGCCACCAAGAAGGTGGCGGAGGTCGTTGATCTCACCGGGATCCACAACGGCCGGGAAATCAGTCTCAACGAGCCGCGCACAATCGTGGAGTTCAAGGGAGAGATCTACGTCGCGTCCCACCTCTCCGGAAACCAGTCCACGACGTCTCAGAGCCTTCAACCGGGAGGAGGGTTGGGGACTCTGGGGCCGGACTCCGTGAAGATCATCGATCTCTCTACCGACCCCGATCGTTCCCTTCCGGGATTCGACGTCGCCCGCTACGACCCGGCGGCAGGATCTGTGACCATGATC
>CAYMLL010000155.1:0-17839 GCA_964390645.1 uncultured Planctomycetia bacterium
CCCTCGATCCAGCCGACAGTCTGACCGATCTCCACCGAACTCTCCGGCTGCACCTCGAAATCAAACTCCACGATTTCGCCGAGCATGCGGGTGGCGAATCCCGTCATCCCGATGCGCCACCGCCCCGGCTCCGTCGACTGCAGCCAGAAGTGCGAACGACTGTACAGACGTTCGGCCGGAAGGCGCGTCGAGAAATGGTTGCGCCGGTAGGAGATGACCTCGGCTGGCGTGCCCGACATGATGATCCACGGCTGAAGCTCCAGAAAAAAATGGCGGACCATGCCGCCAACCGCGTGCTCAGTCTAAGTTCGGAATTCCACAGGGGTCAAGCCTTATCGCCGCAGCACGGGACGAAGGGAACGGATCAGTGACCACCACCGTCGCAAACGTCGGAGAGGGACCCTGTCCCCGCGCGGCGAGCTCTCGCGACCGCCTCGACCACGTGCGCGGAGGCCCGATCCACCTCCTTCTCGGTAGTGAAGCGCCCGAGCCCGAATCTCAGCGACGCATGCTGATGGCGCTCGCCACCGAGGCTCTGAAGAACGTAGGACTCGTCGGTAGAGGCCGAGCTGCAGGCGGAGCCGGATGACACGGCGACATCCTCGAGGTGGTGGAGAATGGCGTCCGATCGCAGCCCGGTGAAGGAGAGGTTCAGGTTGTTCGGCAGCCGACGCTCCATCGACCCGTTGACCCGGACATCGGGTACCGCGTCGGCAATCCGGGTGTGCAGGCGATCGCGGAGCGCACGCAGTCGAGCACCGTCAGCCTCACGTTCCGCCGCGACCAGCTCGCAGGCGACCCCGAGCCCGACGATGCCGGCGACGTTCGGAGTTCCCGATCGAACGCCACGCTCGTGACCGCCGCCGTCGATCTGCGGCGACAGCCGCACATGAGGCTGACGACGACGCACATAGAGCGCCCCGACACCTTTCGGTCCGTACATCTTGTGCGCCGACATCGACAGCAGATCGATGCCGAGTGCCTCGACGTCGCAGGCAAGGTGGGGCAGACCCTGCACGGCGTCGCAGTGAAAGATGACACCCCGCTTCTTCGCGACCGCGCCGATCTCCCCGATGGGTTGAACGGTGCCGATCTCGTTGTTCGCGTACATCACCGAGACAAGCACCGTGTCATCGACGACAGCGTCAGCGATCTCGTCGACGTCGAGGACGCCGTCCGCGCTCACCCCGACGTAAGTGACGCGAAACCCCTGGCGCTCGAGCGTGGCGCAGGTGTCGAGAACCGATCGATGCTCGATGCGTGTCGTCACGATATGTCGCCCGGCGGTGGCCGACGCGCACGCGACCCCCTTGATCGCGAGATTGTTGGACTCCGTCGCGCCCGATGTGAAGACGATCTCCCGAGACGTGGCGCCGATGAGTCGCGCGACGCGCTCACGTCCTGCTTCCACGAGCGCTGACGCCGCGCGGCCGAATCCGTGCTGCCGGCTTGCGGCGTTGCCGAAGCTCTCGGAGAACGTGGGCAGCATCGCCGCGACGACCCGCGGGTCGCAGGGCGTCGTGGCGTGGTTGTCGAGGTAGATCGGTGCCACGTTCTCACACGGTTTCACCGTGCTGCGAACTCGCGAACGTGACCGGAGGATGGGATCTCGACGCGGTAGCGGCGCGAGTCCGGGGAAACCGCGAGACGGATGATCTCCGCAGTGCAGTCCTTCGCGTGGTTCGCGATGAGCTCGGGTGCGGTGTTGCCCTTGTCCCCGACACGCAGGTTGCGGTGCATCTGGTAAAGAGCCTCGATCGAGGAGCCCTTCGCAGTCAATGTCGCGAAGACCTCGGGCATGCAGCCCTTTCGCGAACCGTTGTTCATGATCGCTACACGAGGCTTGACGCTGTCGACGAGCACGGGGTTGTTGCTCGAGTCGAGCCCGTGGTGGTCCACCTGGAACACGTCAACCGTGCCGACGAGGTTCACCGGACAAACCAGCCGTCGTTCGAGCTGCCAGGTCAGATCACCACAGTCGAGAAGCTCGAAGCCCCCGAAACGCAGGAGGAGTGCCGTGCTCTCACCGTTCTGCGAGGTGTCCCTCGCCTTCTCCCTCGTGTGCTTCCCGCAGACGGGATTCTCCCGCGCTCCGTCGGGAGCCTCGACGAACTCGCGAGCCGCTCCAAGACAGATGAGATCGAGCTTCGACGTCTCACGCCCGGTCGCGGCGCGCAGCGGGATCCTGTCGCCGGGACGGAGCACCTTGCGCCGGCCACCCAGTGCCGCAAGGTATCGCCGGATCATCGCCTTGCGACGGTCATCCAGCTCGGGGATACCCGGATCCCAGACCCGACCGATGAAAATCCGCTCGGCCAGATCGGCCGCCCCGCCGAAGTGATCGACGTCGAAATGGGTGATGATCAGGTGGTCGATGCGTTCAAGCCCGGCATGCTGTGTCACCGTGCGACAGATGCGGTAGGGGTCTCGATCACCCGGAAGGCCCGTGTCGATGAGGACGGACTCGCCGGCGGGCGTGACGACGAGTGTGGCTGCGCCGCCCTCGACGTCGGTCCAGTACACGTCGAGCGTACCGTCGGACTGTCCGGCGTTCAGGGCGACGGCGGAAGTCAAGAGCAGAAGGACAAGGCCAAGAGGGTGCTTCAAGACCCCATCCGGGCTTCGGTCGACTACGTCGGAGCGAGTGCTCCGGCGAGCCTCCTCGACTACCGCCTCCGTAAGACCGACTCGTCGGCCCACCTTACCTGGCGCCGCCTCGTTCGGCCTCGGACCGACGGAGCGGGTTCTGAAACAGCCTCTGAGGGTTCGCTGGCACACGGAGCGTGACTCGTCGAGGTAAGGAATGCTCGCCGCCAAGGGCGTCCGGACAAGGTCGCCGTGACGGAAAAAGAGCGCGGCAGCTTCCTCAACGCCGCCCTCCACGATGGAGATCCTATCCGACAGGAACCCGGGCCGGGGTCACTTTTTCTCCGGAGCGACCGCCGTCGCGAGCGCATCTGCAGCAACCTTGACCGCCGCCTCGGCGTCGGACTTGGCCTTCGCTGCAACGTCGAGCGCGGCCTGTGCCTTCGCCGCGGTGTCGGCCTTCGACTTGGCGTCGGCCACGTTCTTGTCGCGCGTCGTGGTAGCGGCCTTGAAGGTCTCCTCGGCCTTCTTCTGCTCCGCGATCGCCTTGTCAGCGACGCCCTTCGCCTTGGCGGCCTCATCGGCGGCCTTCTTCAGCGCCTCCTCGGCCTTCTTGCGCGTATCCTCCGCCTTGGCGAGCGCGGCTTCGGCGTCCTTCTTGGCCTTCTCGGCGGCGACGCGCTTCGCGTCCATCTCCTCGCGCGCCTTGCGAGCCGCGAGGGCCTCGAGGCGCACGGCCTCCTCGGGGTCCGCGACGGCCTTGTCGGGTGCCGTCGCACGCAGCACGGTGTCGTTCTGCCCGGCGTCGCTCGACGTGCCCAGCAGGACCGACCTGCCGCTCCACGTCACGCACCAGATGGTCGCTTTCGCCTTGGCGACCGTCGCGAAGTGGCTGCCGTCGTCGGCCTTCCACAGCTTCGCGCGCTTGTCGAAGCTGCCGGAGGCCAGGAGCTTGCCATCGGGGCTGAACGCGATCGAGCTGATCCAGTTGGTGTGCGCACGCCAGCCGAGCTTCTCCACGGCGGCGACGCTCCCATCCTTCTCGGTCACGGTCCAGATCTTGATCGAGTTGTCCGCACCGGCGGACGCCAGCAGCCCACCATCGGGGCTGAACGCGACGGACCAGACCGCGTCGCCGTGGCCGTCAAGGCTGGCCTTCTCGGCCTTCGCCGCGACGTCGAAGATCTTGACCTTCTTGTCGAAGCCGGCACTCGCCAGCCACTTGCCGTTCGGCGAGAATGCCAGCGCACGCACGGTGCCGCCGTGGCCCGTGAGCGTGGCGATCTCCTTGCCGTCCTCGACGTTCCAGAGCTTGATCGTGGTGTCTTCGCTCGCGGTCGCGACGATCGAACCGTCCGGTGAGAACTCGACATCGGTGACCCAGTTCTTGTGGCCGGCCAGCTCGTGCCGCATCTTCATCTTTCCACCGAGCCCGGATGTCCACAGACGTGCGAGCTTGTCGTTGCTGGTCGTCGCGAGGACGTCTCCGCTGGGCGCGATGTCGACCCCCCAGACCGTGCTCTGGTGCGGCTCGAAGCTGGCAAGGAGCTTGCCGCTTTCACCGTCGAAGAAGCTCGCCTGTCCCGGTCGGATGATCAGAGTGTCGCCGCCACCCGTGGCGATGAGGCCGCCGTCCGTCGACACGTCGATCGACGTGACCCATTTCCGCAGACCGGGAAGACTCTCGATGCCACCTTCCGAGATGGCATCTTCCGAGATGGCATCTTCCGGGGTGGCCGCGGCGGGCTGCGCCGAGTCCTCGGCGTGCGCCCCGGCAGCCGTGAACAGCACCAGACCGGCGAGAACGAGCCCGAGGCGGAGGATCGTTCGGGAACGAAGGTTCGGGGACATGGCGATTCTCCGAGGACTCGTTGATGATCCCGGGTGATTCATGGCCGACCGTCGCGAGCATGCGCAGGTGCAAGCTCGCACAGGTACGACGCCGGCATCCGTCGCGAGCGGGTGTTCGATCCATGGAGGACCGGAGCTCTCGTCGCTGCGCCACCCGGTCGAAACAGAGACTCGTTCGTGACAGCTGGACCGTGAATCATCCGTGATGAAGGTGCGCGTGGCGAATTCCGGGAAACCGCGGCATGGAACTCTCGACCAGGAGGACCGACCCCTCCATCGACCTTGCCGGAACCACACTGGCGAAAATGTTGGTAGCGCGCGCTCGACGCTGCGAACGGCGCAACGGGCAAACGCAGTATAACGAGGCTCGAAAAGCACCTGCAAGATGTTTCGGCTCCTTGATTTGGCGCCGCGGGCAGAGGTGGATGTAACCGCACCGACAGCTATAATCGGGCGCTTCCTTCCGACTCGACACTCATCCCGCGGAACACCGCCGTGAGTCTTGCCGACCTGCGACGAATACAGGCCGAGAAGCTGCGCCATCTCCTTGCGGAGGTCTACCCGGCCAATCCGTTCTATCGTCGCCGGCTCGAGAATTCTGGCTGGAAAAACGCCCTGCTCGATCCCTCCGTGGAACTCGACGACCTGGTCGCCGCGCTGCCGCTGACGACCAAGGCGGAGCTCGTCGCGGACCAGGAGCGACATCCGCCCTACGGAACGAACCTGACCTATCCCGCGGCGCGCTACTCGCGCCTCCATCGCACCTCCGGGACATCGACCGGTCGCTCGCTGTTCTGGCTCGACACGCCCGCGAGCTGGCAGTGGATCATCGACTGCTGGAAGCGCGTCTACGGAGGCCTGCGTCTGGTACCGACCGACCGTGTCTTCGTGCCGTTCTCCTTCGGTCCCTTTATCGGCTTCTGGGGTGCCTTCGAGGCGGCGCAACAGCTCGAGGTCTTCTCCCTGCCCGGCGGCGGCCTGTCGACGGTCACACGACTGCACTCCATCATCGAGCACGACATGACGGTCGTGGCCTGCACACCGACCTACGCGTTACGCCTCGCCGAGGTGGCCCGCGATGAGGGAATCGACCTGCGCGACTCGCGCGTGCGCGCCCTGGTGGTCGCCGGCGAGCCCGGCGGTCACATCGCCGGCACCCGCAAGCGCATCGAGGAGTGCTGGGGCGCACGCGTCTTCGACCACCACGGGATGACCGAGATCGGCTGCGTCAGCTACGAGATCGACGGTGGCCCCGGTGGGCTCCACATCGTCGAGGACGAGTTCGTCGTCGAGATCCTCGACCCGCAGAGCGACTCGCCCGTCCCGGACGGTGCGCCCGGCGAGCTGGTGCTCACCGGCCTCGGCCGTACCGGCAGCCCGCTGCTACGGTATCGCACGGGCGACACCGTCCGCTGGGTCGCCGAGGATCCCGCGATACCGCGTGCCGACGGCACGTTCGGCAGCGGCCGACTGGACGGCGGCATCGTCGGACGTGCCGACGACATGATCTTCGTCCGCGGCAATAACGTCTATCCGTCGGCTCTCGAGGCGATTCTGCGCGACTTCACGGAGGTTGCGGAGTATCGCTTGCGGGTGTTAGAGTCCGTGGATCTGTCGGCTCTCGAGATCGAGCTGGAGGCGAGGCCCACCGCCGATTCCACGGGCTCCACGGCAGAAACGAAGGACTGCCACAGGAGGGAGCACCGGAGAAGGAACGCAGCGAACGAGGATTTGGCGGAGCGCGTCGCGCGTGCCATCGAGGAGCGCCTGCTGTTTCGCGCCAGCGTGCGCCTCTTGCCGCCCGGCAGCCTGCCGCGGTACGAGATGAAAGCCCAGCGGCTCGTCCGGGAGTCCAAGACCGTGAGAACGGAGGTTCCGGACGGCGACGTGGAAACGTAACGAGACGCAAGATGATGAATCAAGCACGAGAGAGCGCCGAACGCTCGATGCCCGGGAAGCGGAATCCGTCCAGGTCGCGAATGACCCTCGCTGCGTTGGCCACCGTAACGCTCATCTGCGTGGGCCGGTTCGCCAAGGCGGGCGAGTGGCCAAGCTGGAGAGGACCGGAGCAGTCCGGATTCTCCCGGGAGACGGGTCTGCCTGCCACCTGGTCTCCCGACGACGACAAGAAGAACCTCCTGTGGAGCCAGCCGGTCGGCGCACGTTCCGCTCCGGTCGTCTGGGACGGTCGCGTCTACATTCTCCACCTCACGGGAGACAAGGAGACGTGGCAAGAGGAGGTCGCCTGCCTCGACGCTGGCACCGGCAAGATTCTCTGGCGATACGCGTTCAGCCTCTTCCTCACCGACATCCCGACAACCCGTGTCGGCTGGTCGAACCCCTGCGTCGACACCGAGACCGGCAACGTCTACGTTCACGGCGTGCAGGGCATGTTCGTCTGCGTCGACAAGAACGGCAAACGCGTCTGGGCGCGATCGCTCACGGAGGAGTTCGGCCGCATCTCCGGATACGGAGGTCGCACGAACACACCTGTCGTCGACGAGGACCGCGTGGTCATCTCGTTCCTCAGCTCGGCGTGGGGCAACCAGTCGAAGGGAACACACCGCTACCTCGCGCTCGACAAGCACACGGGGCAAGTGATCTGGTGGTCAGAGCCTGCGGGCCGACCTCTCGACACGACCTACTCCACTCCTGTGATTGCCGTCGTGGATGGTGTCCGCACTCTGATCGCCGGAAACGCCGACGGCAACCTCTACGGGTTGAAGTCGCGCACCGGCGAGAAGATCTGGACTTTCCGTCTGTCGAAGCGTGGCATCAATGCATCGCCCGTCTACAAGAACGGCCTGGTCTACGCATGCCACAGCGAAGAGAACCAGATCAACAGCGATCCGGCGAAACCCGAGATGGGGCGTATCGTCTGCTTTCGCGCGTCCGGAAAGGGCGATATCACGGCCACCCACGAAGTCTGGCGGCACGACTCCCTGACCGCCGGATACGCGTCTCCGGCCTGCGATGATGAGCGGCTCTACGTCGGAGACAACTCGGCGAACATCCACTGCTTCGACCTCAAGACCGGCGAGCACCACTGGGAACACAACGTCGGCACGGTGCTCAAGGCCTCCCCGATCGTTGCGGACGACAAGCTCTACGTCGGCGAGGTAAGCGGTCACTTCACGATCCTCGGGCTCCGAGGAGCTTCGCGCCCCCAGCTCCTCAGCAAGGAGCGGTTCGCGTTCGACGACGGCCGTCCGCAGGAGATCAACGGCTCGCCGTGCGTGTCCAACGGCAAGGTCATCTTCTCGACCTTCCAGCGCACCTACTGCATCGGAAAGCCGGGGGCGACGGGGGGCGACGCCAGGGTGCCACCAGGTCCGAAGGAGCCGATCGTCGACCCGAACGCCACGGCGGCCCATCTGCAGATCGTGCCGGGCGAGGTCGCTCTGGTGCCGGCCTCGGGCTGCTCTTTCCGGGCGCTCCTCTTCGATGGGAACGGCCGGCTGCTACGCGAGTGCAAGCCCAAGTGGTCACTCGTGGGGCTCGACGCGACCGTCGATGGCGACGGGCGTCTTGGTATCCCGGCGACCTCCGGCTTCCAGGGAGGTTTGCTCGGCGCGTCCTTCGGCAACCTGACGGCCAACGCTCGGGTGCGAATCGCGCCGCCGATGCCGCTGAAGATCGATTTCGAAGGCGTCGCGGTAGGCTCGCCGCCGCCCGGCTGGGTCGCCGCGACGAAGATCAAGTTTCAGGTTACCGAAGTCGACGGCACCCGGGCGCTGACGAAGCTCTCGAAGAACCCCAAGTTCATCCTTGCGCGCGCTTATTTCGGGCTCGCGACGGCGAACGACTACACGATTCAGGCCGACGTCATGGGCACGGAGGAGAAGTTCCAGATGCCAGAAATCGGCATCTTCAACAGTCGCTACCGCCTCGAGCTGCAGGGTAACCACCAGAAGGCACGGATCGTTGCGTGGGCGCCGATGCCACGCATCGCCGTCACCCGGCGTTTCTCCTGGGACCCGAAGATCTGGTACACCCTGAAGCTTCGTGTCAAGACCGAGCAAGGCAAGGGCCTCGTCAAGGCGAAGGTGTGGAAACGGAACGATCCGGAGCCGACGGAGTGGCTTCTCGAGGTCGTCGACCCGAATCCGAACCGCAGCGGAGCGCCGGGCATCTACGGCTACTCTGCCGGCAGCACGGAGAAGAAGATCGGTGCCGAGATCTTCTACGACAACATCGTCGTCACCCCGAACTCGTAAAGGACTCGCCGCGAATGCGTACGAACACCAACGAAACTCGCCGTCGACCGGCGGCGTGCCTGTACCTCATGGGCCCGCTCATCCTGGCAAGCCTCACCGCTTGCCTGCACCCGCGCCCGACACCGTCCGTCGAGCCGGTTGCCGACGAGCCGGGGGCTGAAGAGACGGCCGGGACGAAGCCGACGGCGAACGCCCCTGCCGTCTCTGCCGGGAGCCCCGACGACGACGCGGTCGCGAAGACCGCGAGCAAGGCGCCAGCTGTCGGCGTCGAGGCGATCGCCGACACCCCGGAAGAGTCGGGGGCGGTCCCCGAGGAGACACCGGCCGCCCCCGAGGAGACACCGGCCGCCCCCGAGGAGACACCGGCCGCCTCCGAGGAGCCACGGGCTGCCCTCGAGGAGCCACGGGCCGCCCCCGAGGAGTCGGGCGAAGTCGCCGAGCCGGCGGAAGACGGGAGGAGTTTGCTGCCGACGCCGGTCGGCGACGGTGACGCTGTGACCGCCCCCCCCGCCCGGACCGGGCTCGTCACCGGGAAGGACGGAGCCGGGAAGACAGCCGGCAAGGTGCCTGCGGCCGGGAGCCTCGAGGCCGTCTTTCCGACGGTCCCCGAAAACTGGGCGATGTGGGGGGGCGTGCCCTCTCGCAACATGCACAACCCTGACGCGAAGAACATCCCGTCCGAGTGGGACGTCACCACGGGCAAGAACATCCTCTGGAAGGCCGCTCTCGGTTCACAGTCCTACGGCAACCCGATCATCAGCGACGGCAAGATCTTCGTCGGCACCAACAACGACGCGGAACGCAACCCGGCGATCAAAAAGGACAAGGGCGTCGTCATGTGCTTCCGTCAGTCCGACGGCGAGTTCCTCTGGCAATCCGTCCATGACAAGTTGACTCAGGGACGCGTCAACGACTGGCCGGAGCAGGGCGTCTGCTCGACCGGGGTCGCCCAGGACGGAATGTACTACTACGTCAGCAACCGCTGCGAGATCGTCTGCGCGGACGCCAAGGGCTTCACCGACGGTGAGAACGATGGCCCCTTCAAGGACGAAAAATACACGAGCCCGACCGACGGGGACTTCATCTGGGTCCTCGACATGCTCAACGATTACGGTGTTTTTCCGCACAATCTGGCAACCTGCTCACCGATTATCATCGACGACGTGATCTACGTGATCACCGCAAACGGCGTCGAGCGCGACCATATCACGATTCCCAATCCGAGAGCGCCGAGCTTCATCGCCGTCGACAAGAACAGCGGGGAGTTCCTCTGGGGAAGTCGTGCACCGGCAGACGGCATCCTGCACGGCCAGTGGTCGAACCCCACCTACGGCCATGTCGACGGCACGGGGCAGGTTCTCTTCCCCGGTGGCGACGGTTGGCTCTACAGCTACAAGCATCAAAAGGACGACGCCGAACTGCTGTGGAAGTTCGACCTCAACCCGAAGGACTCGAAGTGGGAACTCGGCGGGCTCGGCACACGCAACAACATCATCTCCACGGCCGTCATGCTGGGTGACACGGTCTATCTCGCCGTCGGTCAGGACCCCGAGCACGGCGAAGGCATCGGACACCTCTACGCCATCGATGCGAGCGGCGCGACAGGGGGCGCTGACATCACCGCGAAGGCCGCGAAATGGCATTACGGCGGCGAGGACTTCCGTCGCACGATCTCGACGGTCGCGGTCGCGGACGGTTTGCTCTACGCCGTCGATCTCAGCGGCTTCCTCCACTGTCTCGACGCCAGGACAGGCAAGCCCTACTGGGTCCACGACACGCTCGCGGCGGTCTGGGGGTCGCCGACGGTCATCGACGACAAGGTCTTCCTCGGTGATGAGGACGGCGACGTCGTCATCCTGGAACACGGCAAGAAGATGAATCTGCTCTTCGAGACAAACATGGAAAACGCCGTCTACACGACACCGGTCGCGGTCGGCGAGACGCTTTACATAGCGAATCGCACGACACTCTACGCGATTCGCAAGGACGCGAGCGAAGAGAAGTGAGCAGAGAAGGGCGATGGTGACAGCGGAAGCGAAGACGGCTCCAGCCGACGACGCGGTCGTCCGCACGGAGCGCGACAAGCTCGACGGGTGGGTACGGGAGGTCGTCAAGTTCCACTTCAGTCCCGAGACGGGGTCGCCGTTCTGGCTGGAGCATGCGAAGGGGCTCGACTGGAGTCCGCTCGACGACGTCGAGGGATTCGACGACCTCGCGAAGTTCGATCTCTTCCAGGACGAGTGGCTACGAGGCGGTCCGGTGAGCCGCTGGGTACCCAGAGCCCTCGAAGGAAAGCCCATCTACGTCTTCGAGACGGGCGGTACGACCGGCATCCCGAAGAGCCGCATCGCCAGCGAGGACTTCCGCATCGACTACGAGCTGTTCAGCGACACTCTCTCGGATGAGACCTTTCCCCGCGGCTCCGACTGGATCTCACTCGGACCGACCGGCCCGCGGCGGCTCCGGCTTGCTGTCGAGCATCTCGCACAGCACCGCGGCGGCATCTCGTTCTGTCTCGACATGGACCCTCGGTGGGTCATCAAGTGTCTCAAGCGCGGCTGGATCGAGGGCGCGGAGGCATACAAGGATCACGTCATGGATCAGACTCTGACGATCCTGCGCGCACATCCGAACATCCGCTGCATGTTCACGACTCCGAAGCTGCTCGAGGCCCTCTGCGAGAAGGTCTCCCTTCCGAAGCTCGGTATCACGGGAATCTTCTGCGGAGGCACCGAGATGGATGCCGGTTTCCATCGCAAGGCGCGCGAGAAGCTGGTTCCCGGAGTCGACTTCGTGCCGACCTACGGCAACACGCTGATGGGGCTCGCCTGTCACCGTCCGTTCACCGGCGAAGCCGGCCCCGACTCCGACGACCCTTATGCGATCACCTACTACCCCCCGCATCCCCGGGCGGTTCTCGAAGTAGTGCGTCCTGAGGACCCGAACCACGTCGTGGAGTACGGCGAGCTGGGACGCGTCAAGCTGACGACGCTGACGAAGGAGTTCTTCGTCCCCGGCTTCCTCGAGCGCGATGAGGCGTACCGCAGCCGACCGATCGAGGCCTTCCCGTGGGACGGTGTCCGCGATGTGCGGCCCTTCGGAAGCCTCGAGCAAAAGGTCGTCGTCGGGGTCTACTGACGGCGAGAGGATGAGCAGCTCCGCGTTCGAGTTTCGATCACGCACGCGTCTCGTCGTCGGGCCCGGCACGCTCGATCGTCTCGGCGAGCTCACCGAGGAGCTCGGCGGCCATCGAGCGCTCGTCGTCTCCGACTCGGGCGTGGTCGCGGCTGGACACACGGGGCGTGGCATCGAGTCGCTTCGCCGCCGCGGCATCGAGGCCTTTCTCTTCGAAGGCGTCGAGGAGAACCCGACCACACGCCACGTCCGGGACTGCGTCGCCGCCGCGAAGGAGCACGCCGTCGACCTCATCGTGGGTCTCGGAGGGGGAAGTTCGATCGACTGCGCCAAGGGAGCGAACTTCATCGTCTCGTGCGGCGGAGAGATGAAGGACTACTGGGGTGTCGGCAAGGCAACCGGACCGATGCTCCCGATGATCGCGGTACCGACCACCGCCGGGACCGGCAGCGAGACGCAGTCCTTCGCATTGATCGCCGACGAGACATCCCACCAGAAAATGGCCTGTGGCGATCGACGGGCTGCATGCCGCGTGGCCATCCTCGATCCCGAGACGACCGTCTCGCAGCCGGCAGCCGTCACCGCGGCCACGGGAATCGACGCAATCGCGCACGCCGTCGAGACCTTCGTGACGAACAGCCGCAACACGATCTCGATGGCATTCTCACGCGAGGCCTGGCGGCTCCTGGCCTCGAACTTCGAGCGCGTACTCGACAATCCGAGCGACCTCGCCGCGCGCGCCGAGGTTCAGCTCGGCGCCAGCCTCGCCGGTCTCGCGATCGAGAACTCGATGCTCGGCGCGGCCCATTCGGCTGCCAATCCTCTGACCGCGCATTTCGGCGTCGTGCACGGTGTCGCGGTGGGGATCATGCTGCCGCATGTCGTGCGTTTCAACACCGAGGTCGTCGGGCAGGACTACCGGGAGCTCCTCGGCACCTGTGCGGGCACCCGCAACACGTCAGGACAGAACCTCGCGGATCATCTGGAGAAGCTCCGCGAGCTCAGTCGGCTACCGGGCGACCTGGGCAGCTGGAACGTCGATCCGTCGACGCTGCCCCGGCTGGCGGAAGAGGCAGCGGCGCAGTGGACAGCACAGTTCAACCCCCGTAATCTGAGCAGCGAGGACTTCCTCGGACTCTACCGCAACGCGCTGTGATTTGCGGCTATCGATCTGCGAGAACCTGACCATGACGAACATACGCGGAACCCCGAGAGCGTCGATCCTGTCGCTGACGCTCCTGACGGCCATCGTGCTGGGCGCGGTCGATGGTCGCAGCGAGGACCGGACCTCCGAGGTCCGCGGGGCACCGGACACAGCCGGTGTCGAGACCGCGGCGAAAAACGGCGCGCGGTGGCCGATGTTCCGCGGTGGCCCGCGTCTTCATGGCGTGCGTGACCTGCGCGTCAGCGACAAGCCTCGGCTGCTGTGGACCTTCGACACGTCCTCGGAGATCGAGTCTTCGGCGGCGATCGAGAATGGCGTCGCGTACGTCGGCACGAACGACGGCCACCTGCTGGCGCTCGCCATCGCTGCCGGCTCGAAGAAAGGCAAGCTGCTGTGGAGGTACGAGGCCGAGGCGGGAATCCGCTCCTCGCCGGGAATCCGGGACGGCCGCATCTTCTTCGGCGATGACTTCGGCTTCATCTACGGAGTCAACGCCGCGAACGGCAAGGAGGTCTGGAAGCACGAGACGGAGGGTGGCGCCGAGATCATCTCGAGCCCGAACTTCGTCGCCGACGTGATGCTGATCGGGTCCTACGACGGCAACCTCTACGCGATGGACATGAAGACCGGCACGAAGAGGTGGAACTTTCTCACCGGTGCGCCTCTCCACTGCACACCTGCCGTGACGAGCGGCAAGACCTTCGTCGCTGGCTGTGACGAGGTCCTGCGGGTCATCGACCTGGCCAACGGCAAGGAGATCTCGCAGATGGAGCTCGGGGTCAACACGGCGGCCTCGCCGGCGGTGTCCGGCGACATGCTGTACGTCGGCACCTTCGGGAGTCAGGTCGTCGCGATCGACTGGAAGAAGGGCGAGACGAAGTGGGTCTACGAGCACGCGACACGGCACTTCCCCTACTACTCCTCCGCCGCGCTCACCGATGATGCGGTGATCGTCGGCGGACGTGACAAGATGATCCACTGCATCGACCGCAAGACCGGCAAGGAGCAGTGGACCTTCGCGACGCGCGCACGCGTCGAGAGCTCACCGCTCGTCGCCGGCAACCGTGTGATCGTCGGCTCCAACGATCGCAAGCTCTACATGCTGGACCTGGATTCGGGGAAGGAGGTCTGGCAGTTCGGGAGCGACGGCGGGTTTCCCGCGTCACCAGCGCTGGCCGGCGGCAAGCTCGTCATCGGAAGCGACAGCGGTCTGGTCTACTGTTTCGACGTCTCGAGTTCCGACGGCGTCCGTCCCGCCGCGAATCCTGGGCGCAGTTCGCCACGAGGATCCGGCGCGACAGACACGGACCCGGACAGCTGACGAGCACTCGTGAAGATCGCCTACATCGCAGCCGGCGCGGCGGGCATGTACTGCGGCAACTGTCTGCGAGACCACGCGCTCGCCCTCGCGATGCGTGACCTCGACGGCGCCGATGATGTTGACCTGACGCTCGTCCCGACCTACACGCCACTGCTGACCGATTCACCGCAAGGCGACGAGGTACGCGGCTCGAAGCTCTTCTTCAACGGGGTCCGCACCTACCTCGCCCAGAAGGCGCGGTTCTTTCGCACGCGTCGGGCCTGGCTCGATCGTGTCTTCGGCTCACGCTACCTGCTCGGAACGCTGTCGCGCATGCAGGCCTCGACGGATCCATCGAAGCTCGGCGACATCACCGTATCGATGCTCCGTGGAGAGGACGGCCACCAGAGTGCCGAGCTCGACGAGCTGGCGAGCTGGCTCCACGGGGAGCGACCCGACCTCGTTCATCTCTCCAACGCGCTCCTTCTGGGGATGGTTCGCCGTATCAAGGACGCCTGCGGAGCGCCGATCGTCTGCTCGCTGCAGTCCGAGGACATCTTCGTCGAAGGTCTGGTCGAGCCTTACCGCCGACAGGCTCTCGAGCTCATCCGCGACCGTGCTGCGGACGTCGACGCATTCGTGTCGGTCAGCCACTTCTACGCGGAGTATTGCGCCACGCACTTCGGTATCGAGCCCGACCGCATCAGGGTCGTGCACTCCGGCGTGGCGGTCGACGAGCATCAGCCCGCCCCGTTTCGCTCGGCGAGCGACGAATTGACGATCGGCTTCCTCGCGCGCATGGCTCCGGAGAAGGGGCTCGGATCGCTCTGCGCCGCCTTCGAGATGATCGCGCGGCGCCCCGGGATGGAGCGGGTACGTCTGAAGGCCGCGGGCTATCTTCCGAACAGCGAAGTGCGCTGGCTCGCGACCCTGCGACGTCACCTCGCGAGGGCGGGCCTCGGGGCACGTGTCGAGCTTCTCGGCACCGTCGATCGCACGACGAAGCTCGACTTCCTGTCGCAGCTCGATGTCCTTGCTCTGCCCACGCGCCGCGCCGAGCCGAAGGGGCTCTCGATCTTCGAGGCCCTCGCCAGCGGCCTGCCGCTCGTGCTGCCGGACCACGGCACGTTTCCCGAGATCGTCGAGAAATCGGGGGCCGGTGTACTCCACGCTCCGAACGACGTCGAGCACCTCGCCGCCCAGCTCGAGCGAGTCCTCCTCGACGAGGAGCTGCGGCGAAAGCTCGGGGTCGCGGCACGACGCTCGGCGCAGGAGCACTTTCACTCCGCGCGCATGGCGGCAGAGACGCTGGATGTGTACCGCCGCGTCCTCGATCAACCCTCCTGACCGGCTCCGCAGAGGCTGTCGATCGGAAGTGGACTGGCGTCAGGTCTGACCGTAGAGTGTCGAGGGGTTCGATGAGTCACCCGTCGGTCGAGAAAGGCACGATGCGGCATGTCTCAGCGGTCGTTCGCCGCCTTCATCTGCACGTTTCTACTGTTCGCCACCGCAGCGAGGGCGCAGGAGCCCGCTTTCACGTTCTTCCTCGCGTACGAGGGAAACACGCCGATTGTCGAGCCTCCTCTCACGGAGTACCGGCTCGACGTTCACGCCTCCCTCGAACGACACGGGCTCGCACTCACCGAGGAGGGCGTCAACGGCTGGTCGATCAGCGTCAGCCTGTCCGGCTGCGAGCTTCTCGCGGCGACGGTGGACGGCACGGTCGCCGCTTCGGACGACGCTGTCCCGCCAGGGCTTCTCACCGATGGATTCGAGCTCACGGAGCTCGTCGACCCTGATCTCGTTCCCGGCGCAGAGACCGATCCACAGGGTGCCGGCGCCGTCAGCGCGGTGGTCCTCGGCTTCGTCGAGATGTCGGTGCTACCGATCGGCGGCGCTCCGGACCACCGCGTGCTGACGCTGGCGCTCGGAGCGACCACCCCCCTGACCGAGGAGACCTGCGTCTCCTGCGAGCTGGCTTTCGTCGACGGGCGCCAGGGCAGTGGCCACCCCGGCGTCACCCCGGTCGCGGGGGGGACCCCCGCCCGGCGGCCCGGGACCCTCGCTATCGGGATCGACGTCTGCGCCTCAGGAGTCCCGCCGCCCGATGCGGACGGTGACGGTGTCCCGGACAAGACGGACAACTGCCGTCTGCAGCTCAATCCCGGCCAGGAGGACGGTGATTCGGATGGAGTCGGCGACCTCTGCGACAACTGCCCGCGAACCGGGAACCGGGAGCAGGAAAACAGCGACGGTGACGGAATTGGCGACCTCTGCGACTCCTGTCCGGCGGTCTCGAACCCCATCCAGACCGACTCTGACGGTGACGGTCTCGGCAACGTCTGCGACAACTGCCCGCAGACCGCCAACCCCGCCCAGGTGGATGGCGACGAGGACGGGGTCGGAGACGCCTGCGAACCGGCGCCACGCTTCCGGCGCGGCGACGTCAACGGCAGCCGCGAAGTCGACATCTCCGACGGTGTGAGCATCGTCGAGTACCTCTTCCTCGGCACGGCGGCTCCCGTCTGTCTCGACGCGGCGGACAGCAACGACGACGGCAGCGTCGACCTGTCGGATACAGCGTACGTGCTCAACTGGCTGTTTCAGGGAGGAGCGAGTCCGACGGCGCCGGGACCGGTGGATTGCGGCTCCGACTCGACGGTGGATTCGCTGACGGAGTGCGCGTATCCGCAGGGAAGCTGCTGAGGGAAGCTGTCGAGGAGGAGACGACGGCGGAAGGCTCTTCGAGTCTCTCGACGGAACCGGACAGCGTCGACCTGCCATACCGTAGCCCGCGGACCCGTCCTCGGGTACGCTACGCGCCATGGCGCAATCGGGCAGTCACGAACATCGACGAGGCCGGAGGGTGGAGTTCGCCGACACCGACATGGCCGGGATCATCCACTTCTGCGCGTACTTCCGATACATGGAAGAGACCGAGCACGATTTCCTGCGTTCGCTCGGCCTCAGCGTCACCCTCGACGATGGCGAGGAAGGCCACATCGGCTTTCCGCGACTCGCGACGCGCTGCGAGTTCGTGAGGCCGCTGCGCTTCGAGGATGAAGTCGACATCCACCTGCGAGTTCGTCGCATCGGGCGCAAGTCGCTGACCTATCAGTTCCTCTTCGAGCTCCGGGGGCGAGAGGTCGCACGGGGAGAGGTGACGGCGTCGTGTGTACGGGTGCTGCCCGGCGGGCGCATCGAGTCGACACCGATTCCGGCGATCGTCCGCGAGCGGCTCGTGGAGTCGCCGCTGGCGGCGCTCGAGTTCGGTCCTGCGCGCGACACGAAGGAGTCATCCCGTGAGAGTTGAAGTCCACGACCTGCGCAAGAGCTATCCGACCGCACGCGAGCCTCTCGTCATCCTCGACGGCGTCGACCTGACGATCCAGAGCGGAGAGGCCATCGCCGTCACCGGTCCGTCCGGCTGCGGCAAGAGCACGCTGCTGCTGGCGGCGGGGGCGCTGCTGGCCCCCACCGAGGGGCAGATTACGATCGAGGGCGAGAACCCCTACGACCTGTCGCCCGACGCCCGCGCAGCGTTCCGCGCCGGCCCCTCGCCCTGCACACCTTGCCGCGATGCCC
>CAYMLL010000156.1:0-17746 GCA_964390645.1 uncultured Planctomycetia bacterium
CGAAGTAGTTCGTGCGCTACAAGCTACGATCGAGGCGTTGCGCGAGGAGCTGCTCTCGGAAAGCCTCTCGCCACAGGCCGCGGAGCGGCTCATTTCTCGCGACAGCGTGCTCGAGCGCACGCGTGAGCTGCTCGCGGCGCGCTCGCTGCCAAACTACCGCCGCGTGATCAACGGCACCGGGATTCTCCTGCACACCGGCCTCGGCCGCGCCACGCTACCGACCGTGGCCGTCGACGCGGTGGCCGAGAACCTCCGCGGCTACTCGGTCGTCGAGGTCGACGCCCGCAGCGGCGAGCGCAACCAGCGCGAGGCCGCGCTGCGGGAGCTGCTGTGCGAGCTCACCGGCGCCGAGTCGGCGACGATCGTCAACAACAACGCCGCGGCGACCCTGCTGATCCTCGCGGCCTTCGCGCGTGGCAAGGAGGTCGTTCTCTCCCGCGGGCAGCTGGTCGAGATCGGCGGGTCCTTCCGCGTCCCCGACATCCTCGAGGAGAGCGGCGCGAGTCTGGTCGAGGTCGGAACGACGAACCGTACCTACGCGCGAGACTACGAGAAGGCGATCACGCCACGCACGGGGCTCCTGCTCCAGGTGCACACATCGAACTACGCGATCCGCGGCTTCGCGCATCATACCGCGCTCGACGAGCTGGTCGCCGTCGGTGCCACACACGGGATCCCGGTCGTCAGCGATCTCGGCTCCGGCTGCTTCCTCGACCTCACGAAGCTCGGGTTCGAGCCGGAGCCGCTGGTGCGCGACGCGGTGCGCGACGGGCCGGATCTCGTCTGCTTCTCCGGCGACAAGCTCCTGGGTGGTCCGCAGGCCGGCGTCATCGTCGGCAGCGCGGAGGCGGTTGCCCGCGTGCGTCGCCATCCCCTCTTCCGCACACTTCGCGTCGACAAGGTGACGCTGACGATGATGGAGGCGACCCTGCGCCTCTACCGGGATCCGCAGGAGCTGTGGCAGACCGTGCCGATCCTCCGCCTGCTCGGTCTGCCCGCGAGCGCGATCGAGAGGCGCGTGCAGGAGTTCGAGGCGAAGCTGGGGCCGGCGAGCGGTGCGCTGAGCCGGGAGCGCGTGGAGACGACGTCACAGACCGGAAGCGGCTCGCTTCCCGACCAGGGCGTCCCGAGCTGGGCGCTGGCGCTCGAGCACCGCCAGCTCGGCACCAAGGACCTCGCCGATCTGCTGCGAGAGGGATCGCCGCCGGTCTTCACACGCATCCACGGCGAACGCGTGCTGATCGACTTCCGCACGGTTCTCGACGAAGACGAGGACGAGCTGCTCGCGGCGCTGCGGTCGATCGTCTAGTCGTCCAGTCCCCTGACTCAGACGTCACAGACCTCCACCGCGTGACGCAGCGCTCCGGCGTGATCCGACCAGGTCGGGATGAACTCCTGGCCGACGAAACCCCGGTACCCGGTCGCAGCGATCGCCTTCATGACGCCGGAGTAGTTGATCTCCTGGTCGTCGTCAATCTCGCGTCGACCGGGGACACCTGCGGTGTGATAGTGCCCGATGTACTCCTTGCACTCCCGCAAACGCACAATCACGTCGCCCTGCATGATCTGCACGTGGTAAATGTCGAAGAGGAGCTTCATTCGCGGCGAGCCGACGCGCTTGCAGACCTCGAGCGCGTACTCGATCTTGTCGCACATGTAGCCGGGGTGGCCCTTCATCTGCTCGTCGACACGAGTGTTGAGCATCTCGAGACAAATGTTGACCTTCTTCTTCTCCGCGTGGCCGACGACCTTCTTGAAGCCCTCCACCATGTTGTCGATGGCGGTGTCGACCTGCATGCCTCCCTTGAGGAACCCGGAGAACGAGATGACACTCTTGAAGCCGGCCTCGGCCGTCACATCGATCTTCCTCTCGAGCGCGTCGATACACTCCGCCCACTCGTCCGGATTGGCGAAGCCGACGCGAAAGCCGTGCGTGCTGGTGATCGCGCACTCGAGCCCGAGCCGGGTCAGGATCGGCCAGTCCTTCACAGGACAGAGCTCGACGGACCGGATCCCCATCTGCTTCGACATCCGCGCCAGAGCAGGCACGTCGAAGCGCTTGTTGAAGCACCAATGCACCACGGACTGCCGGATACGCCCCCGGTGAGCCCTGTACGGCTCGTCCGGCGCCGCCGCCGGGAGCCCCGCCGGGAAGATCCCGCCGATGGCCGCGACTCCGGCCGCCGCGCCGCCGCGCAGGACGGCCCGTCGCGAGCGCCCCTTGCCCCCCCCGACCGCATTCCTCGCGTCGTTCTGACTCATCTGGGCTTCGCCTCCTGTGGCTTCGTCTCGGAGATCCCTGGACTCTGCGGTTCCTGTCGCCGAAAGACACGTCGCAGCTCGTCGATGATCCTCGGCGTCCGCACCTTCTCGGCGCCGCTGACCAGCAACACGAAGTTGTCCGCGAGAACCTCCTCCGGGTGAATCGTGTACCGGGTGTTCTCACCGATCTGCTTGCCGAAGTCGGGCACCTTCTCGGGAGCGAGCAGGATCGGCTTGCCATCGACCAGCTTCGACACCCAGCGTCCGCCCTTCTGCTCGACGACCATGAGCCGGAAAACCAGGTACCTGAAGAACCGCCCGCCCAGACTCTTGTCGTATTTCGCCTTCGACGAGTAGAGAAATGGAACGACGCTCGTCGACTCTCCGTCCACCGTCACCACGAGTCGATGCCGGATGCGCGGCGCGTCGGGATTGGTGATGCGTCGGCGATCCAGCCAGCGTGGCACACCGATGTCGCCGCAAGCCCGGAACCCGAGGATGGAATAGAGACGGTCACGAGCCTCCGCCGGCTGATGGCTGCTGTGAATGTGAAACAGCTCGTGCAGCAGGAGCTTCTCGAGGCTCTTCGCCGGACGCGTCAAGTAATGCGCCGGAATGACGACAGCGTTCTTGCGACAGTAAGCGGCCTGCCCCTCCTCCTTGCCCGTCGTCTTGATGAAGATGATCTCCTTCGGAAACGAGACCTCGAACGGCGCCAGCTTCTCCCGCACTCCGGCGATCGACCGGTAGAGTTTCTGAATTTCCACCGGCTTCCACCCGATCACTTGTTCGGAGACGAACTTCACGAACCGAGAGACGTCGACTTCCTCGTCCGTCGCCAGGCGCGCCGAGCGGTCGAACGGGCTCAGCGCGTCGACGAAGTCGTCGCGGCGGTAGAGCATCAAGCTGGCCTCGGACTCCGAGGGAAACTTGACATGAACTCCGGGAGCGAGCTGTGCCCTCGGGGGCTGCGGGGACCCGGCAGCCGCGGCTCGCTTCTCGGCCCCGGCAGGCCCGGCCACCCCCGCGGGCTTCTTGACGTCCTGCCCTCCCCCGAGCGTGAGGACTCCAATCAGGGTCATCAGCGTGCCGACGCTCATCGATCCACTCGAGCTCCACCACCACCAACGAGCTTCTCGACCTCAGCAAGACGCGCCATGGTCGTGTCTCCCGGGGTCGTCATGGCGAGCGCACCGTGCGCCGCGCCGTACTCCACGGCCTCCTGCGCGGTCCTGTCCGCAAGGAAGCCGTACACGAGCCCGGACGCGAAGGAGTCGCCACCGCCGACTCGATCGTGGATCTCGAGCCCCGGTCGTGCGGTCGCCACGTGAAACCCCCCGTCGGCCCAGAGCACGGCGCTCCAGTCGTTGACGCCGGCGGTCTTGACCCCGCGCAGCGTCGTCGCGACGCCCTTGAAGTGCGGGAAGTCGGCGAGCACCTTCTCGATCATGCGCTGGAAATTGGCAGGGTCCAGCTTCGAGAGGTTCCTGTCGACACCGTCGACCTCGAAGCCGAGACACGCGGTGAAGTCCTCCTCGTTGCCGATCATCACGTCGACCAGCTCGGCGATGCGCCGGTTCACCCGTCGCGCACGCTCCTGACCTCCAAAGCTGCTCCAGAGGCTCGGGCGGTAGTTGAGGTCGTAGCTGACAACCGTGCCGTTCTCCTTCGCGCACTCCATCGCCTCGATCGCGACGTCGGGGGTGTGCTCGCCGAGAGCGGCAAAGATGCCTCCGCAGTGGAACCAGCGCACTCCCTCCTGACCGAAGATCTCGTTCCAGTCGATGTCACCAGGTCGCAGCTGGCTGACCGCCGTGTGCCCTCGATCCGCACAGCCCGCAGCGCCCCGGACGCCGAAGCCCTTCTCGGTGAAGTTGAGGCCGTTACGCGAGTCGCGTCCGAGGCCGTCGAAGGGCACCCACCTCACGTGGCTCATGTCGACGCCGCCCTGGAGGATGAGGTCCTCGAGCAGACGTCCGACCGCATTGTCGACGATCGAGGTGACCACCGCGGTGCGCAGGTCGAAGCAGCGCCTGAGTCCTCGGATGACGTTGTACTCGCCGCCGCCTTCCCACGCAGTGAACTGACGGGTCGTGTGAACGCGACCATCGCCGGGGTCGAGGCGGATCATGATCTCCCCGAGCGCGACCGCGTCCCACCGGCAGGAAGATCGAGGCTTGATATCGATGCTGGCCATCGTCGAGACAGCTCTCCTTCAGGGTTCTCGTCGAGGTCGGTCGTGGCTCTTGTTCTTCGGATCGATCTGCAGCAGGAACTTCTGCAATCCGGCAAGGTCGTCCGTGTTGATACGGTCCACTCCCGCCGCATGCAGCTCCCTCCAGACGGCCGGCAGCTCGCGCGTTGCCCAGAATCGCACGATACGACCGCGCGCATGCGCCTTCTCGACGACCGACCGCAGCTTCGCGCGCTCCTCGGCCGGCATCGGGCCCTTGCCGCGCCAGCTGAAATTGCGCCCCCAGTGATCGCTGATCATCGGCAGGAGGTGAGCCGGCTCCTTCGAGTCGAGATCGGACAGTCGCCCGTCGATGCCGGCATAGCGCACCTTCATTCGCCGGATCAGCTCGCGCGGACGATTGCCGCTGATAATCACGCTCACGGCTCTCCTCTTCAGCTTACCGTCGCGGACCTCGCCGAGCATCCCCGCGTACCCGGTGAGCAGCTCGTGGAGGGCCGTGAAGGTCTTCGCGCCGTCGTCCTTGATGTCGATCAACAGCGTGAACTCGGGTCCGCCGCGCTGCACGCGACCGCCGTTCACCCGCACGCGCTCTCGCAGCGGATCGAGGTAAAGCTCCCGCAGGGTGCGCTCCGCATCCAGCTCGAGACGGCTGTGCGCGACGAGAAGCTTCCCGTCGACGAGGTATATGTCCGCCTCGACGCTCGTGAAGCCGTGGTCGAGTGCGTCGAGGAGCGGCCGACGGTGATAGTAGTCGTTGTGCGCGTGCGCTCGACGCAGCGGCAGCACCTTCCCGGCCGGCAGCTTGCCACCATCATCGGCCGTCACGGCGGTCGCCGCGATGCCGAGAAGAAAGCTCCCCGCCAGGACGACGGACGGCAAGCTGATCATGATGGCCTCCAGTGAGTCTACGGGGAAGAAGCGGCATTGTAGCACGGGTGGCGGACGGGCCAACGGGGTAACGGCCGAGCCCCGCCTCCGTCAACCGAGTCTCTCGAGCGCCACCTGCCGGATCGCCCGGAGGTCGAGCTTCCCCGTCCCCAGGAGCGGCAGCTCATCGACGCGAACGAACTGATCGGCCCTCGGGATGAAGAGATTCGGAAGCCCCATCTCCCCGAGACGCTGGAGGATTCCAGGAATGCGCTCCTCCTCGATCGTGTGCAGCACGGCGATGCGCTCGCCCTTCTTCTCATCCGGCACGGCGGACACCGCGAAGATCTGGACGTCCGAGTCCGCCGCCTGCTGAAGGGCCTCCTCGATCTTGCCGTGCGGAACCATCTCGCCGCCGATCTTCGAGAACCTCGACAGCCGACCGGTGATGCGCAGGAAACCGTCCTCGTCGAGCACCGCGATGTCTCCCGTGACGTACCAGCCGTCCCGGAGCACCTCCGCGGTGAGGTCGTCGCGGCCGAGGTAGCCCCGCATGACGTTCGGTCCGCGAGTGACCAGCATGCCCTCCTCACCCGCCGGACGCTCGATACCGTGCTCGTCCGGGTCGACGATTTTCACCGAAACGCCGGGCAGAGCCTGCCCCGCCGAACCCCGTCGCGACCCGGGCTGATAGAACCCCGGCGCGCGGTAGTCGAGCGTGCTCGCCGCGATGACCGGCGCACACTCGGTCGTACCGTAGCCTTCGAGCGGCCGGATGCCGAAGTGATCCTCGAAGGCCTGCGCGACGCGCTCGCTCAGCTTCTCCGCGCCGGCGAGCACGAGCCGCAGCGAGCCGAACTGCGCAGCCGTGCATCGGCGGAGGTAGAGCTGCAGAAAGGTGGGCGTGGCGATCAGGATCGTGACGCGATAGTGCTGCGTCTTCTCACCCACCGCGACCGCATCGAGTGGATTCGGCAAGAAGACGCTGCCGACGCCGAAGTTCGCCGAGAACCACAGCGCCATGTAGCCGAAGGAGTGAAAATGCGGCAGGATCCCGAGAATCCTGTCGTGCCTGTCGACTCGGAGTATCTGGCCCACACCGTCGATGTTCGCGTCGATGTTGAGGTGGCTCAGAAGCACACCCTTGGGCTCCGCGGTGCTGCCGCTCGAGAAGATGATCGTGACGATGTCGTCGACCTCGATGCGACGACCTCCGGTGAGTCGCTTCTCGATCCAGCGAGCGGGAACCAGCAACGCCTGCAGCACCGCCAGCGACTTGTCGAAGCCGGTGACCGACTCCACGAGCTCGTCGACCCAGATCGGCTCGACACCCGGCGGCAGCTCGACCTTCGCCTGCTCGAGGAATTGCCGACTCGTGACGACCGTCTGCAGCTCGGCCTGCCGCACCGCGGCGCTCATGCCGTCGGCGCCGACCGTGTAGTTGAGGTTGACGCTCGTCTTGCCGCAGAGGCTCGCGGCGATGTTGACGAGCGCGCCCGCGACACTCGGTGGCAGCAGGACCCCCACGTGCCGCTGATCCTCCCAGCGCGGTCGCAGCTTGCCCGCGAGCGCGATGGTCCCCGACACCGCCCGCCAGGACGAAACGCGCTTGCTCTGCGTGTCGGCGAAGGCCAGACGGAAGGGATGGCGGCGCGCCGAGCGCAAGAACTCGGCATGCAGCGGCTCGCGGTCCTTCTTCCGCTCCGCCCAGGCGTCGGAGCCGAGATCCTGGACACGCTTGCGAAGCTCGCTGACCGGTGTCCGCGAGTCGAGGAGCTCACCGAAGGAGACCGTCACGCGATACGGGACGCGCTTCGGAATCTTGGTCAGGAAACGCCCGCCCTCGCGACTGAAGATGCTTCCCCAGACTCGATCGAGGTGGACCGGGATGATCGGCGCGGTACGTCCCTTGACGATGCGCTCGACTCCGCGCCGGAACGGCTGCATCGTTCCCGTGCGGGTGATCTGTCCCTCCGCGAAGATGCAGACCACCTCGCCGTCGTCGAGGTACTGGCCCGCGTCCCGCATCGCCTGGAGGATGACGCGTGCTCCGCCCGCGGACGAGATCTTGACCGCGCCGAGCGAGCGAAGGAAGGGTCCGTAGACGCGGTGCTCGAAATAGGACGAGTCCACCAGAAAGCGCACCGGCCGATCGACGCTCGCGAGCAGGAAGAGCCCGTCGACGAACGACACGTGATTCGGTACGAGAAGAGCACCACCCTTCTGCGGCACGTTCGACGCGCCGACGGTGCGCACGCGGTAGAACGTGTGGGTGAGGAGGATCAACACGAAGCGCAGGAACGCGTCCGGCAGCAGCCAGAGCGCCCAGACCGTCCCCGCGAACGTCAGCACGGACGCGCCGATGAGCGTACCGCGCGCCGACAGATCCAGGAGCTGCGAGATACCGAGTCCGATCAGGTTGCCGACGATCATGCCGATCGCGTTGGCGACGTTCGAGAACGCGATCACCGCACCTCGCCGATCCTCCGGCGCGCGCGACTGCAGGAGCGCATGAAGCGGTACGACGATGAATCCGCTGGAGACTCCGAGCAGCAGCATCAACGTGAAGCTGACGACGTGGGTCGGAGGCAGAGCGCCAAGAAGGAGGAGGAAGGTCGCCAGGCCACCGGCGCCGAGCGGCACGAGCCCGTACTCGATCTTGTTCGCCGACACCTTGCCCGCGAGCATGCTTCCCGCACCGACGCCGAGGCCGAAGACCGCGAGCAGGAGCCCCGCGTTCTTGCCGAGATCGAGCGGCTCCTGCTCACCGTAGACCGGAACGACCGCACCGACGAGGCTCGCGATCCCCCAGTAGAAGCACGATCCGAGGATGACGAGCCAGAGAACGCGGTCGGCGCGCACCGATCCCCATGCAGCCCTCAGCGTCTCGCCGATGCCGCCCTCGCCGCGAGCCACCGGCACGCGAGGAATCCGGAGCGCCGCGACGAGGCCGACAACGGCCAGAGCGACGAGCACCGCCGGCGCGACCCACAAGGCTCCCGATTCCGGGTCGCCCGGCAGCAGGAAGCCGGCGGTCGCGGTTCCTCCGATGATGGCGAGAAAGTTCCAGAGCTCGAGGAGCCCGTTGCCCGCCGACAGACGCTCGCGAGGCAGCAGCTCCGGCAGGATGCCGTACTTCGCCGGGCCGAACATGCCGCTCTGGAGCCCCATCAGCCCGAGCATCGTCAGGAGCAGCGGATAGCTGCCGGACGCGAAGGCGACACAGAGAACCGCCGCGCCCATGAGCACGAGCTCGAGCGCCTTCATCCAGATGATGACCGTGCGCTTGCTGAAACGGTCGGCCATCACACCCGATGGCAGCGAGACGAGCATGTACGGGAAGGTGAACGCGAGGAAGGCGAGCGTCGTGTTGAGGATCTTCGACTTCTCGGCCTCGACGTCGATCGCCGCCGCAGCCGCCGCGGGAGCAAGCGCGATGACGATCATCTTCCACGCGTTGTCATTGAACGCGCCGAAGAACTGCGAAACGAGAAGACCGCGTAGCGGATCGCGTCTTACTTCACTCACGCTCGTCTCGTCACCTCGACGGTCCCCCCTGCTTCTTCCCGGTCATCTCGGCGTGAATCTTCGCGATCTGATCCGCGAAAAACTCCCCCACGTAGCGCCGGAGCCGCTCCGGAACGGAAACGGTCTGCTTCAGGGACTCCACGCTCCGGCCGACGGCGATGCCGGCAGCGACCTCCTGGCGCAGGTGCGCGATGTAGTCTCTCTGAAGCTGGATGAGGCCACGATCACCACACGGTCCGTGTCCGGGCGCAACGATCTCGACGTCGAGTGCCAGCAGCTTGTCGAGAACGCCGAGCCATGATCCCGTATGACCGTCGCCCATGTAGTTGTGTGGCCCGTTGACGACCGAGTCACCGGTGAAGAGGATCTTCTGCTCCGGAAGGTACGCGAAGCCATCGCCCGCGGTGTGCGCGGTGCCGAAGAAGAGGAGCTCGACGCGGCGTGTTCCGTCGTCCAGCACCAGGCGCTTCTCGTAGGTCAGCGTCGGCGGCATGGGGCTCTCACGGTCGAGCTTCGCCACGTCCGCGCGGTCCCGCGCCGCCTGTCTCCAGCGCTCCGGCTCGTACCGGTTCATCTCGCGGACGACGTTCTCGTGCGCCAGCGGCACGGCGCCGCGCGCCGACCAGACCGGATTGCCGTAGGCGTGGTCGCCGTGATGATGCGTGTCGAAGACGAAGCGCACCGGCTTGAGCGTGGTCGCACGGATATCCGCGAGACAGGCCTCCGCCCCGTCCGGAAAGTTCGCGTCGACGACGAGCACGAAGTCGTCGAAGATCACCCAACCGTTGTTGCAGTGCGCCTTGTGCTCGAGCTCGCCGTGGCGAAAGAACACGCCCTCACCGATCCGTGCGACCTCGTCGGGAGACTTCGACACGACGCGCCCGGACAGCGGTCCGCAACCCGAGAGCGCGAGCATGGTCGCGAGCAACGGGAAGCTCGATCGTGACATCGAGAAACACCCTCCTCCAACGCCAAGGACCCATCGCACGTGTCGTTCTCACCCGTCAGAGCGGGATCGATGGTCGACGTACCCATTGGAGACGCTGGTACGGAAAAACTCAAGGCCACGACCGGCGACGGCTCCAAAGTGGTCGTGGACCGTCGAACCCGCGCGACGGTATCATTCGTCGCCATGGCCGACCTGCACGTTCTCTCCGCCGCGGACGTCGTCGGCGTCCTGCCGATGGCACGGTGCCTCGACGTCGTGCGCGAGGCCACCGCCTCGCTGTCCCGCGGCGACATCCTCGTGCCGGATCGCCAGCAGCTCGCCACCGGTGATGGCGTCACACTGACGATGAGCGCGCTGTGGCCGGCACGCGATGCGATGTCGACCAAGCTCAACTCGGTCTACAACGAGAACACCGCGCGCGGTCTGCCGACCTTCCACGGCATCCTCACGCTCCAGGAGCTTAGCACCGGACGGCACACCGCCCTCATCGAGGCGAGCTCGCTGACGGCGCTGCGCACCAGCGCGCTCATCGGACTCGCGACCGAACTGCTCTCTCGCAAGGATTCGAGCACGGCCGCGATCATCGGAGCCGGCCGGCACGGACGGGTCCAGCTGGAGGCGATCCTCGCGGTCCGAGCGTTGAGCGAGGTGCGGGTCTCGAGTCGCACGGCGGAGTCGGCGCGATCCTTCGTCGAGGAGATGTCTACGAAGGAGTTCACACGAGGCGTGACACTACGCGCCGCCACGACCTCCGCCGAGGCGGTGCGGGGCGCTGACATCATCTGCTGCGCGACGAACTCGCCGACGCCGGTCCTCGACGGGAACGACGTGGAGCCCGGCACACACGTCAACGCGATCGGCGCATTCACGCCGCAGACTCGGGAGCTCGACAGCGAGCTCGTGCAGCGCGCGCGCATCGTCGTCGACACGAGGGACGGCGTGCGAGAGGAGGCCGGTGACATCCTCATCCCGATCAGTGAAGGGCTGATCGACGCAGCGGCGCTCGAAGACGAGATCGGCGAGGTCGTGCTCGGGGTGAAGCCGGGTCGCACGAGCAGCGACCAGGTGACGATCTTCAAGTCCGTCGGCAGCGCAGGGTTCGACGTCGGCGCGGCAGTTGCCGCTCTCGGAACGGCGCGAGAGCGAGACCTCGGCAGCGTGATCAGTCTCTGATGCGTTCGACGTCGATCGTCTGATCGCGCCGGGCCTCGACCGTCGACGTCATCCCGCCGGGCCACCGCACGGTGATCTCGAAGGGTCCCTTCGCCTCGCCGACGCCGAAGTGCGCCACCGGCTCGCTGACGGACTGGAACGGGCCCCCCGGGACGATCCATCGTCGCTGCGTGCGCTCGCCGACCTTCAGCTCGACGAGCCCCTGGCGCGCCAGTCGTCGCCAACCGTCGCTCTTCGAGGTCTCGAGGAGACGAACGCGGACGAAACCTCCCGAGGCGCTGCCGCCATCGTTGCGCAGGATACGAGGCCGCTCGTTGAGCCCGCCGACGATCACATCGATGTCGCCGTCGCCGTCGAGGTCGCCGAAGGCGGCCGTACGGTCCGCGTGGGGCTCGTCGAGCCACGCGCCCGCCGTCGAAGCGATCGTGCGCTCGAAGCGAGCGCCACGACGCTCGAAGAGGAGCGGCGTCTGACGATAGGACGAGTCGAAGGTATCCATCGTCGCCTGCGGAAAGACGTGGCCGTTGACGACGAGCAGGTCCTCGTCTGCGTCGTGATCGAGATCGGCGAAGCCGCACGCCCACCCGAGGAAGGGCATCGACACGCGACCGAGCCCGAGCTGGCGGGTGCGATCCTCGAAGATCTCGCCGTCGAGATTGGCGTGCAGCGTGTTCGTGTCGCCGGAGAAGTTGGTCGTGAAGAGGTCCGGACGGCCGTTCCCGTCGACATCCGCGACCGCGATGCCCATCGTCGCCTGGGCGAGCCCGTCGCCACTCAGCGCGATACCGCTCTGCATACCGACCTCGCGCAGCCGCTCGCCGTCGGAGCGAAAGAGGTAGCTCGCCATCGAGTCGTTGGCGACGAAGATCTCGGTGCGGCCGTCTCCGTCGAAGTCGACCATCGCCACGTTGAGCGCGTACGCCGGTGCGACGTCGCGAACGCCGAGCCGACGGCTGCCGTCCCGGAATCTGCCGTCGCCGAGATTCTCGAAGAGTACGTCGTGCTGCGGAGGCGAGCCGATCGGCCCTCCGAGCACCGGGAAGCTCTTGAACGCGGCCGGTTTCGGCGGACTCTCCGGATCGAAGCTCAGGTAGTTGCAGACGTAGAGGTCGAGGTCGCCGTCTCCGTCGACGTCACCGAACGCACAGCCGGTGCCCCACCCTGCGTCGGCGATGCCGGCCCTGCGCGAGACGTCCTCGAAGCGACCGCCGCCGAGGTTGCGAAAGAGAACGTTCGGACCGTAGCACGCGACGTGGATGTCGTCGCGGCCGTCGCCGTCGTGATCCCCCACCGTGACGCCGAAGGACCAGCGTCGCAGAGCCAGACCGGATCGCTCGGTCACGTCCTCGTAACGCAGGACGCCCTCGTCGCCCGTGTTGCGGTAAAGACGACAGCCGGGCCCCTTCTCGGGATCGTCGAGCGTCGCGCCGTTCGGGATGAAAACATCGAGGTGACCGTCGTCATCGATGTCGATCAGGGCGATGCCGCCACCCTTGACCTCGAGAATCTGTGTCGACGGATCGCGTCCCGAGGTCATCAGGACGTCAAGACCGGTCGCCCCGGCGTCGAGAGCGGTGAAGCGAAGCCTCGACGGGCCCCTGTCCTCCGTCGTCGAGGACGGCGCGCTCACGCCCGCACGACTCTTGCCGCGCCTCACGACGCCGAGCTTGTACCGCGCGTTCCGCTGCTTCGGGGAGATCCGCAGCGCCTCGATCAGCGCGCCCTCCGCGGCCTCCCATTCGCGACGCCGGATGTGAACGTCGGCCAGACGCGCAAGGGCCTTCGCGAGGCGGCTCTGCTTGCCGGGGGCGGCTCGCAGAAGCGCCACGCACTGCTCGAGCCGGCGCCGGGCCTCGTCGAGGTCGTCGAGCTCCAGCGCGACGAGACCGACTCCGAAGTGCGAGTCCGCGAAGCCGTCGTCGCGGCCGAGATGTCGCCGGAATGCGGCACGCGAGGCCTCGAGCTCACCAAGGTGGTAATGCGCCCAGCCCAGGAAGTGGTCGACGGCCTCGCCCCCCTCGAAGCTGACGCCCGACGCGACGATCTCCCGGAAGCGGGTACGGGCCACGTCGTAGCGCTTCTCCCTGTGGAAGCCGAGCGCCAGGAGGAAGCGCGCGCGGTAGGAGCCGGGATGCTCCTCGAGCACGGCCGCGGCCAGCGAACGGCCGCCGGCATGGTCTCGTCCGCCGTAAGAGGCGAGAGCCCGATCCAGCCGGGGATCGGAGTCGCCCTGGCGGTCGCTCTGCGAAACGGGGCTCTCAGCAGCCGGCGCATCGCTCGCGGGCTCGGCTCCACAGCCCGCGACGAGCGTCGCCGCGAAAGCCACCAGGATGGGGATCAGCTCACGACGACTGCTCATTCGAGCGCATCAACACGTCGTGTATCGCGACGTGATCGGGGGCCTCGACAACGTAGAGAACGGCCGCCGCGACGTCGTCCGCGTCGAGAACCCGGTAGCGCGGGCGGCTTTCCGTGAGCTTGTCTCCATCGTCCTTGTAGTAGACCTCGTGAAACCCGGTCGTGACGAAGCCCGGCGAGATCGAGCTGACCCGGCTGGGGCTGCCGCTCGCTCGAAGCTCCATGCGCAGGGACTCGGTCATACCGCGCACGAAGTGCTTCGTCGCGGCGTAGAACCCCCCTCCGGCCGGCACCCGGTGCCCGGCCATGCTCGACAGGTTGACGACGTGACCGCCGTCACCGGGAAAGCGCCGCAGCGCCTCGCGCGTCGCGATCGCGACGGAGAGGCAGTTGACGTCGAGCATCTCCCGCCAGTCGTCGGTTGCGCCGTCACTCCAGGAGCCGTGGCGCCCGAGTCCGGCATTGTTGATCAGGACGTCAAGACGACCCCAGCGCTCGAGCGCGCGATCGAAGGCACCGCGGATCTCCTCCTCCGACCGCATGTCGGCGACGACGGTCAGCGGCGCCTCGCCGCCGGCGCTCGCGATTCGCTCCGCGACCGCTCGCAGGCGCTCCTCGCGACGCGCGATCAGTGTCAACCGGGCGCCCCGCCCGGCGAGCACCTCGGCGGTTTTCTCACCGATTCCGCTCGACGCCCCCGTGACGATCGCCGCTTTTCCGTTAAGATCCATGTGGCCCGCCGCTCCTTCTCCGTCGACGCAGGTGGCGGCCCCATTAGAACATCTCACGACGACGAGTCGAGAGCGGACGCCCGGTATCCGGGCGACCCTCCAGGAGTCCGACAATGCCCCGTACTCATTCTTCCGATCGTCCGAGCCGGCCAGGCGGCCGATCGGCTCGCCTCGTGCTCGCGGTCTGTGCGCTGCTCGTCCTGCGGGACGGAACACAGGCGGGAGAGAAGGCACGGGTGGGAGAAGATGCGCCGCGTCCGAACATCGTCTTGCTGGTCGTCGACGACCTGCGTTACGACACGCTCGGCTACGCCGGAAACGCCGTCGTCAAGACGCCGAACGTCGATCGCCTCGCACGGGACGGAGTGTCGTTCTCGAACACGTTCTGTACGACGTCGATCTGCGCGACGAGCCGCGCGACGATTCTCACGGGGCAGTACGCACGTCGCCACGGCATCCACGAGTTCCGCACGCCTCTGTCCGAGGCCGCGTTCGCACGGACCTTTCCCGCACTCCTTCGCGCCGCTGGCTACCGCACGGGCTTCGTCGGCAAGTGGGGGATCGGCGGCGCGCTGCCGCGAAGCGAATATGACTTCTTCAAGGGCTTCTCGGGTCAGGGACGCTACTTCCAGAAGGGGCGCGCACAGCACCTGACACGCGTCCTCGAGTCACAGTCGCTCGAGTTTCTCGAAGGCTGCGATGAAGGCAAGCCGTTCTGTCTCCAGATCAGCTTAAAGGCGGCTCCCTGCCAGGACGGCGACGCGTGGCCATTCCAGCCGGACAGCAAGTACGAGCAGCTCTACAGCGACGGTTCCGCCCCCGTTCCGGAGATCGCGACCGACGAGATCTTTCGAACGCTCCCGGAGTTTCTACGCGACTCCGAGGCACGACGCCGATGGCACGTGCGATTCAAGACTCCGGAGCTCTACCAGAAGTCGGTAAAGGACTACTACCGGCTGATCACCGGCGTCGACGAGGCCCTCGGCAAGCTCGTGGCAAAGCTCGAGTCGAAAGGACTCGCCGGCAACACGGTGATCGTCTTCACCTCGGACAACGGCTTCTACCTCGGCGAGCGAGGCCTCGCAGGCAAGTGGTTCATGCACGAGGAGTCGATCCGGCTGCCACTGGTCATTCACGACCCACGCGCGCCAAGGTCCCGACGAGGCGTCGAGGTCACGGAGATGGCGCTGACCGTCGACCTGGCGCCGACCCTGGCCGCGCTCGCCGGCGCACCGACGCCGAAGTCGATGCAAGGACGCAGCCTTGTCCCGCTCCTGCGCGGCGAGGACCCCGAATGGCGAGATGGGTGGTTCTACGAGCATCTTTTCCGTCACAAGCGGATCCCTAGATCAGAAGGTGTGCGAACGGCGACCTGGAAGTACGTGAACTTTCTCGACATGCCCGCGCCGCGCAACGACGAGGGCCAGCCGCTCGGCACGTCCTACGAGCAGCTCTACGACCTGGCCGGCGACCCCTCCGAGCTGCGCAACCTGGCCTACGACCCGAAGCACCGTGGCGACCTCGAGCGCCTTCGAGCCCGCTGGCGCTCCCTGCAAGAGGGAGCTCGTTGACGGAATCCACGAACACGAGCAAGCAGCTGCTCAACCTGCCATTCGACGAGCAGCCGCGCGCCTGCCGGATCGTTTGCACCCTGGGACCGGCGAGCAGCACTCCCGAGATCATCAGAGCGCTGTTGCAGTCCGGTATGAACGTCGCACGACTGAACTTTTCGCACGGCACTCACGAGACGCACGCCGCCACGGTCAAGAACCTCCGCGCGAGCTCTCGACTGGGTTGGCCCGTCGCGATTCTACAGGATCTCCAGGGTCACAAGGTCCGCGTCGGCACCGTTGTCGACACCGATGGAATATCGCTCGTGGAGGGCGACGAGGTGCTCGTCGGCGCAGGTGACGGGGTGACACGGAAGCGTATCGGCGTCGATTATCCCAACGTGACACGCCACGTCGGCGCCGGACATCGCCTCTTCCTCGACGACGCGCAGATCGAGCTCGAGGTCACCGGCATGTCCGGCGAGGACCTCGCCTGCCGCGTGTCGATCGGCGGCGTGCTGAAAAGCCGCAAGGGTGCGATCTTCCCGGACTCGCAGCTCGAGTTTCCGCTGATCAACGAAAAGGACCTGTGCGACGCGCGCTTCGGCGTCGAGCTCGGCGTCGATCTGCTCGCGATGTCCTTCGTGCGCTCCGCCGTCGAGGTGCGTGAGCTGCGCCGCCATCTCGCCGGCTGGGGCGAGGAGAAGACCCGGCTCATCGCAAAGATCGAGGACCGCGACGGTGTCGACAACCTCGACGAGATCCTCGATGCGGCCGACGGCGTGCTGATCGCGCGGGGCGATCTCGGTGTCACCCTGCCTCGCGAGAAGGTGCCGGGGCTCCAGAAGTCGATCATCCGCAAGGCCAACCGCCTGGGCGTGCCGGTGATCACCGCGACGCAGATGCTCGAGTCGATGACCTTCCGCGACAAGCCCACGCGAGCCGAGGTGAACGACGTCCACGGCGCCGTCCTCGACGGCAGCGACGCGGTGATGCTCTCCGGCGAGACGGCCGCCGGGAGATACCCGATCCAGTCGGTCCAGGAGATGGACCGCATCTGCCGGGAGGCGCAGAGCGAGATCAACACGACGAGTGAGCACTATCGCTCTCCCGCCCGCGAGCGCAACAGCCTCTACGACAAGATGGCCGCGTCGGCCGCAGCGTTCGCCGACGACCTGGGAGCGCGCTGCATTCTGAGCTTCTCGCTCGGAGGAGGCATGCTCAAGGCGCTCTCCGCGGCCCGTCCTCGCGTGCCCGTCTACGGCGCCGTCGTCGACCAGGCGGTCCTCAGGAGCCTGCTGATCCACCGCGGCATCACGGTCGCGCCCCTGCCCCCCGACGACGCCCCCGAGTCGCGGATCGCGCCGAAGATCCGCAAGCTGCGCCCCGCCGGCGCCGCCTCCCCCGGGGACCGGGTCGTCGTCGTCGCCCGCAAGCGGCAGTCAGGGGCGCGCGAGGCCCACTACCTGGCGCTGGTGATCCTCGAGTAGAGCAGCGAGAACCCGGGGTGGAGACACGGGCCCCGCAAGACGCCAGGACGCCGGTCCCCGGTCTCGTCGAGGTAGCCCGGTGTCGGTCGACGCGAGAAGGCCGCGAGCGGCGGAGGCTCGCTCACTCCCCGAATCCATCGAGCAGCTTCCTGACCTCCCTCGCCACCGGTGTCGACCGGAAGACATGAACCTGCCCCGGCAGCTCGTCGAGCTTCTCCTGTGCGACATGAAGCTCCTTCGAGACCGCGAGGATGAGGTTTTGCGGCCCACGCTCCTCGAGAAGCCGCAGTCTCGAAGCGACCGCTCCCTTGCGCCAGAAGCCGAGAATCTCGAGGTGAACCTTCTTGCCGCTGGGAACATGCGTGAAGACGTAGTCGGGAATCAGGACGCCCTGGCCGCCAAGGTCGACGAGCTCGGTGTCGCTCGAGACGGTCCAGTCGCTCTGCAGCTTCGCGAACTGCGCCTCGAACCACGTCACCTCCTCGGGGATCCATTGCCCCCGGGCGCTGGTGTACGGCTTCAGCCCCTGCTGCGACGTCAGCTCGAAACGGCGGCGCTCGCGCTGCCGGCCCCAGCGCACCTCCGCCTCGAGCTCCCAGTCGCGACAGTGGAGCAGCCCCGGCAGAAACGACGCCATCTGC
>CAYMLL010000157.1:0-5121 GCA_964390645.1 uncultured Planctomycetia bacterium
GGGGGGGCGGGGGGGGGGGGGGGGCCCCCCCCCACCACCCCCCCCCCGCCGGCCGGGGGGCGGCGGTGGATGCCGCCGTCGAGATCGCCGATCACCGGCACGGGGCTGCCGGTCCGCTCGTCGAAGAGGGGGTTCGCGAGGCAGTGGACCTCCCGGCGCAGAGGTCGTGTCTCGAGCTCGAGGTCGACGCCGGCCAGGCGGTTGATTCTCGATGAGTGCGGGCCCGACGCGTTGAGGACGACGTCCGACTCGAAGGGCTCGCCACCGCTGGCCTCGAGCCGGAAGCCGCCACCCGGCAGGCGATGGATCGCCTCGACTCCGCGGCGCATCAGGAACCGGGCGCCCTCGCGCCTTGCGGCACTGTAGAGGTTCTGGGTCGCCAGCAGCGGCGAGACGACGTAACCCGCGTCCTCCTCGAGAATCGCTCCCTCCACCCGACGCCCGGTGGCCTCGAAGAAGAGCGTGTCGTCGCGAGGCCTCGGCGGGTCGTGCGAGGCCGTCTCGAGAAACGGAAAGCGCTCGGCGATCTCGTCGATGGACAGGAGCCGCGCCGGAACGCCGGCCCTCTTCATGTTCGCGAGGATCTCCCGGGTCGCGTCGTCGATCCGCGGGGGGATGAAGAGCATGCCCGGACGACGGAACTCGGCCAGGTCGTCGTCGATCGGACCGACGTGCGATTCCCAGTCCGACCAGACGTGCGCGCCCTCCTGCGCCATCAGGACCATGCCGGGCTGGGAGTAGAAGCGCCGTACGATGCCGCAGGAAGCCGACGTGGAGCCGTGACCGACCGCGCCGTGACGTTCGAGCACGCGCACCTCACAGCCTCTGCGCGCCAGCTCGAACGCGCTCGCGCAGCCGATGACCCCCGCGCCGATGATCGAGACTCGCATCCGGGTGTCCGCAGGTCCTGGTTCCCACTCTCGAGCACCCGCCAGGGCTCTGGCGCGGCGCTACCGACATGCAGCGACAGCATACCACACGGTTCCTGCGCCGGGGACGCTCCTGGTACGAACGCGAAGCCGTGCAACGCTCGTCCCGCTCGCCTACAATGTCGGCGCGTTCACCGCTTCGGCTCGCACAGGAGACCCGCTGATGCGTCGACAGAGCAGTCGCCGTCGCTTCCTTGCCCGCTCGACCGCCGCCCTCTCGGTGCCTCTCTTCGTTCCCGCCGAGATTCTCGGCCGGGTGCCGGGAAGGCCGGCGCCGAGCGAGCGCATCGCGATGGCGTGTATCGGGGTCGGCGGTCGTGGTGGCAGCAACCTTCGGACCTTCAAGGGAAAGAAGGAGGTTCGCGTCGTCGCGGCCTGCGACGTCGACAGCGGCCACCTCGCGAGCGCGCTGCGCGCCGCCGACCTCGATGCGAAGTCCGGCTACCGGGACTTTCGCGAGGTCATCGCGCGCAAGGATGTCGACGCTGTCATGATCGGCACGCCGGATCACTGGCACGCGCTTATCGCCATCGCTGCCGTCGAGGCGGGCAAGGACGTCTACTGCGAGAAGCCGCTCGCGGCGTCGATCGCCGAGAGCCAGGCGCTCGTGCGCACCGTCGAGAATCACGACCGCATCCTCCAGTGCGGCACGCAGCGTCGCTCGATGGCCGGCTGCCGCTTTGCCTGCGAGCTGGTGCGCAACGGACGCATCGGGAAGATTCTGCGTGTCGAGGTCGCTGTACCGGGACGCTTCGCGATTCGCGGCGGCTTCACCGGACGGGAGGCCGCGCAGGAGGTTCCCGCCCGGCTCGACTATCAGAGGTGGCTCGGCCCCTGCGAGGACGCTCCCTACACCGCGGCGCGCTGCCACTTCAACTTTCGCTGGGTGATGGACTACGCGCCCGGCTACATCACCGACTGGGGCGCTCACTACCTCGACATCGCCCAGTGGGGGCTGGGGGCCGATGAGAGCGGACCCGTGGAGATCGACGCGCAGGACGTGCGCTTGCGGGACAAGGGGATCTACGACGCTCCCGAGAGCTTCCGCATCGTCTACACCTACGCCGACGGCGCGCAGGCCGTGCTGATCTCGACGACCGACAGAAGCCGGTGGGGAATGAGGTTCGTCGGAGAGAAGGGGAGCGTCCGGGTCGAGTCGCAGCAGGTCGTCACCGACCCTGCGAACATCGGGACGACGACGATCGGGGAGGACGAGATCCACCTCCACGACCCGGGGAATGATCACCACGGGAACTTCCTCGACTGCGTCCGGTCGCGGCAGCAGCCCGCTGCGCGTGTGCAGATCGCTCACCGCTCCGCGTCGACCTGTCATCTCGGCGCGATCTCCAGCGTCCTCGGCCGCAAGCTGAGGTGGAGTCCGAAGACGGAGCGCTTCATCGACGACGACGAGGCGAACCGGCGTCTGGCTCGTCCGATGAGGGAGCCCTGGACCCTCGCCCCGGCTTGACGGTCGATCTCTCTCCAGGTGAGTCCGTGCCCGCGTCCGCGTGGGTTCGTGTCCCCCGCCCTTCGTGATCGTGTCCGGACCCGAAGTCGCTGCGGTCTCGACTCGTGGGGCCGTCCGACGCCCTCGCCAGTGTCCACGTCCGCGACAGGATCTCGGCGGTTCCCGGGACGCTGTGGGACGACTTCGCGGGGCCAGCCGCCGTCTTCAGAAGGCCGCAATGCCGCCTGGCAGGCAGGTCTTGGCGACGATCCGGAATTCGGCGGAGTTTCCGGGCATGTTTCTTTCATGACGGGCTTCGTACACCTCGCAACTCTGAAGTGAAGAAGTAATCATGACGAACGAGCCCAGAGCCCTCCCCGTCGCCCTCGAACGGCCTCCATTCGGGCAATGTGTACGACAACTGGCCAACTTTACGTCCAGAGAGCTCGAGTCCTGTCTCGACGAGGCGCGTCGACAGGGCGAGCGGCTTGGAGAGATTCTCCAGCGAAGGAACCTGGTCAGTCGAGATGACATAGCCGAGACGCTGCGCCTGCAGGCGGCGTGGATGGCCAACGCGGCGCGAGCGGACGCGCCGTCCGGCGGCTTTCCTCTGCCCGGCAAGCTGTCGCTCTGTCTGCCCGCGTTCAACGAGGCCGAGAACATCGATGACACGCTGCTGTCAGCGCGTTCGATCCTCCCGGAGCTCGTCGAGGACTTCGAGGTCGTCGTCGTCGACGACGGCTCGTCCGATGGCACCGGCGAGCGAGTCCGTGATGTCGCGAACCTGGACGGTCGCGTACGTCTCGTCACCCACGAGCAGAACCGTGGCTACGGCGCCGCCGTGCGCAGCGGCATGATGGCCGCGACCGGTGACCTGGTCGCGTTCATGGACTCGGACGGCCAGTTCAGCCCACTGGATCTGACCCAGCTCCTCCAGCGGCTCGACGGACACGACGTTGTCGTCGGTTACCGCTACCAGCGCGCCGACCCGTGGCCGCGTCGACTGAACGCCTGGGCCTGGGGCCGGCTGATCCGGACCGTGCTCGGCGTCCGCGTACGGGATCTCGACTGCGCACTCAAGGTTTTCCGCCGCGAGGTCGTCGATGAGATTCGCATGGACGCCGACGGGGCCTGTATCAACGCCGAGATCCTCGTGCAGTGCGCGACTCGTGGTCGGAAGATCTGCGAGGTGCCCGTGCTGCACTATCCACGCTGCCATGGTGAGCAGTCGGGAGCCGACCTTCGCGTCATCCTGCGCGCGTTTCGCGAGCTGCCGCGGCTCTGGAAGTACAAGCGCAAGGCGATGCTGAGCCTCGCCGCTATCGAAGAGGCCCCCGTGGGCCGATCGACGGCCGACGATCCCGCGGTGGTCGAGGGCATCGACGTCGACGAGCCACCCGAGCTCAGGATCTGCATGCTCGCGACCTGTCCCTTCCCGGCCAACCACGGCACGGCGGGATCGATTCGCGAGATGTCCGAAGCGCTCGTCGATCAGGGGCACGACGTTCACATCGTCACCTATCACACGAGTGAGGACATTCCGGTGCGGGGGCCGCGAATCCACCGCATCAGTCCGCTGCTGCCCGAGAAGAAGGTCACCGTCGGACCGACCGCGCGTCGGCCGATCTACGACCTGCAGATGGTCTTCAAGGCCCTCTCGGTGCTCCGTCGTCACAAGTTCGACGTGATCCACGCCCACGGCCACGAGGCGGCGGCCATCGCCTGGATCTGCCGTGTGCTGACCGGTATTCCGGTCGTCTACAGCGGGCACAACACGATGGCGGACGAGCTGCCGTCCTACGACTTCATCCGGCCTCGCTGGATGGCCGGCGTCCTCGCCAGGATCCTCGACTCCCGGATACCGCGACTTGCCGAGAGATGTATCCCGCACAGCAAGAACCTCGACTCGGCGCTTCGCGCCCAGGGGCTCGGCGACCGTACCGAGCCGGTGATCGAGTTCGGCGTCGACCTGCTCGAGGCCGGTAACGGAGATCCGGCCGGGGTCCGGGAAGATCTCGGACTCGGAGACGAGCCCGTCGTGCTCTACGCCGGTGTAGTGGACAGATTCCAGCGTCTCGATTTACTCTTGGAAGCGATGGTGACCGTCCTTGAACGGGAGCCGCGAGCGAAGCTGCTCATCGCCGAGACCATTGCGAACGACTTCCAGAGGGACAGTCTGAGCGCACAGGCCCGCGAGCTGGGCATTCTCGACAATGTCGTCTTCACTCGCCCTGACTCTCTGGACGCGGTTCGGGATGTCATCGCTGCGTGTGACCTGGCGGTCGTGTCACGGCCGAATATCCCCGGGTTTCCGATCAAGCTCATCAACTACATGGCAGCGGGGAAACCGTGTGTACTCTTTGCGAGCTCGACTCCGAGGCTCACACACCGCCGGGAGGCAATGCTGGCACCCGAGGACACCGGTGAGTCGCTCGGCGAGGCGATCCTCGAGCTCTGGGAAGACCCCGGGCTGCAGAGCGCGCTCGTGGAAAACGCCCATGACTACATTCTCGAGCACCACGACCGACGAGGCATGGCGAGAAGCGTCACCGCGACCTATCTGCGGGCGCTGGAGGCGCGCGGACGCCTCGGGACCGTGGTCGATCGCCGCCGCTGTCGGCCCGTCGCCGTCATGGAGCAGTCGTACTGATCCTGTGGTCGCGCCGCGCGTTGCGGGGGGGCCCCAAACCGATCCAAAAAGGGGAAAAGAAAATACCCCCCCCGCCGCCCCGCCCCGGGGGGACC
>CAYMLL010000157.1:5131-17268 GCA_964390645.1 uncultured Planctomycetia bacterium
GCCCGGGGCGGGGGGGCGCGCGGCGGGGGGGGGGGCGGCCGAAGCCGGCGCAAGCCGGCGAAGAGAAACAGCCCCCACGGGCGGCCGCGACCGTGGTGAGCATCGAGAAGGACATGCCGTGAAGCGTCGCAAATTCGCGGCACACGCAGCAGGAACCGGGAGTAGAAGGAATGTCTGACGGCTACAAGGTGATCGTCCTGGGGCTGGACGGGGCGACGTTCGACCTGATGCTGCCCTGGATGGAAGAGGGCTATCTGCCGGCGATTGCGGAGCTCGTCCAGACGGGGGCGAGAAGCCCGCTCGAGTCGACGATCCCTCCCCACACGCCTTGTGCGTGGTCGAGCTTCATCACGGGCAAGAACCCCGGCAAGCACGGGCTGCTCGACTTCGTCGAGCCGGTTCCCGGCAGCCATGACTTTCGCTTCACGAACGCGTCCTCCCGTGCCGGATCGAGTCTGTGGAGCCTGATCAACCGCCATGGCCTCAAGACGGGCGTCGTCAACGTCCCGATGACGTTTCCGCCGGAGAAGGTCGACGGCTACCTCGTCTCCGGACTCGACGCTCCTCACGAGCAGAGCGAGTTCACCTATCCCGCGACGATTCGTGACGAGATCGCGGCACGGTCGATCGACTATCGCATCGACCTCCAGCACATGGGTGACATGGGAACGTACGCCAAGTGCCGGAGCCGCCTGGCGGAGATCTGCGAGATCGAGACGGCACGCACCGAGGCGTTCGAGTACCTGCGGCGCCAGTATCCGAGCGAGTTCCAGATGCTGGTCTACACCGCGACGGACCGCGTTCAGCATCACTTCTGGCACTACATGGACCCGTCGCACGACAAGTACGACTCCGAGGGCGCCGAGCTCTTCCGCAACGCCATCCGCGACGTCTACGTGCACGTCGACCACCTGATCGCCAGGGTGCTCGACGGAAAGGACAGGGACACGATCGTGATGACGATGTCGGACCATGGCTTTGGACCGACGTCGAGCCTGCGCCTGAGGCTGAACCAGTCTCTCGCCCATCGGGAGCACCTGCGCTTCCAGAGCGAGGGCGGAGCCAGTCGTGTCAAGCGCATGCTCGCGGGTGCCGTCGACCGGCTCCTGCGCTCGACGCTGTCTTGCGACTTCAAGCGCAAGCTGGCGGCCCGCTTCCCACGCCTCAGGGTGTGGTTCGAGAATCTCGACGAGGCTCGCCTCGAATGGTCCGAGACAATCGCCTTTGCCAGCGAGTTTTACCGCGCTTCGCCGGCGATCTGGATCAACCGCAGCGGTCGGTTCCCGGACGGCACCGTCGGCGACGGGGCCGAGTACGAGGCGGCGCTCGAGACGACGGCGGCGGCCCTGCTGTCGATCACGGACTCCAGCACCGGCGAGCGCGCGATCAACAAGGTCTACCGGACCCGGGACATCTACCACGGTTCCTTCGTCGACCGGGCTCCGGACCTGATCCCGTCCTGGTGGGACGACGGCTTTCTCATCGAGCAGAGCGACCCTCACGGCGGACCGGAGGGCGATGCCTTCCGTGCCGAGGGCGATCTCTGGCGCGGCGTCGAGTTCACGGGATCTCACCGGCTGGACGGCATCTTCACGATGACGGGCGGTCCGGTGAAGCCGGGTTACGTGTTCGAGGGCGCGAAGATCACCGACGTCGCGCCCACCGTGCTGTACATGATGGGGCTGCCGATCCCGGCCGACATGGACGGAAGCCCCCTTCTGGAGGCCATCGATCCGCTCTGGGTCGACGAGAATCCGCCCTTGATGACCGGTGACGCGTCCGACGAGTCGGCCCCGTCCGACGCTTACCAGGACTTCTCCTCTGACGAGGCGGAGGCGGTCGCCCAGCGTCTGAAGGCGCTCGGATACATCTGATCCGACCGGCCGATTCGACCACCCTTCTCTGTGGAAGCGAGCCTTCGATGGTACTGGAACCCAGACGAACCCCGGCCGAGTTCCTCCGTAGCCTGAGACTCCTGCGCCTCGTCTCCCGTGAGGACGGCTGGCTCTCCCTTCCCAGGCACACCTTCTTGCGCCTGATGACGCGTCTGCGCCAGCTCTGGATCGATGACTTCGTGTTCATCCACATCAACAAGTGTGGAGGCACGAGCATCAGCAAGGCCCTCGGAGTCCCGCTGATCGACCACGAGACCGCCGCCGAGAAGCGACGGCGACTGGGCAGGAAGCGCTGGGACAGTCGCTTCAAGTTCGCGCTGGTTCGCAATCCGTTCGCGAAGATCGTCTCGCACTACGAATATCGCAGGATGACCAACCAGACCGGGCTCGGTACGGACCCGATCTCCTTCGAGGAGTGGGCCGAGCGGGCCTACATCGATCACGACGATCGCTACCACGACAGCGAGCGCATGTTCATGCCGCAGATCGACTGGGTCAGCGACGGCAGCGGCCAGATCATCGTCGACCACGTCGGCAAGCTGGAGACGATAGCCTCCGATTTCGCGACGGTCTGCGATCGCCTGGGTCGGGACGTCGAGCTTCCTCACCTGAAGTCGAGCCGGGGAAGGGCCCCCCGGAACTACCGGGGCTACTACTCGCCACGTCTGCGGCGCCTTGTCGAGGACACCTTCGCAGCGGACCTCGAGCAGTTCGACTACGAGTTCTGACCAGGGGACTAAAGCAGGAACACCGGACCGCCTCCGCGGCTCGGGGCCACATGCAACAGAACAGCGTTGTCACGCCAGGCACGACGGGTGGTCCGGGCGCCGGACGGCCGCTCGTCGTCCGCAACAGCCTGCTGAACCTCACGAGCCGTCTGCTCAACGCGGTCGTCAACCTCGTGACGGTGTACGTCCTGGCTCACAGACTGAGCAAGGACGAGTTCGGTCTCTACTACACGGTCTTCGCGCTCCTGCTCGCGGTCCAGATGATCGTCGAGTCAGGCATCGCGACCGTCGTGAACTACCGCATCGTCCGGTCCCCCGACTGCTGGAAGCGAACCGTTGCCGAGGCGAACGGGCTCCTGCTCTTCGTCGTCACGGTCTCGTTTCTGGCTCTCACGGCGATAGGGTTCGCCTGGCGCGAGTGGTCCGGCGGAGCCGTGCCGCTGGCTCTCTTCGTGATGACGGGGCTCGCCGTCGCGATGATCCAGGTCCAGAGGTTCGCGACGGCCGTGTTCCGGGCCTTCGAGAGCTTCGGCTGGGAAAACCTCACTCTCGTGATGCAGGGGGCCCTGTTTGCGGGGCTCGCGTGGCTGCTCCTGGGGGCGGAGCACGGCACCACCACGGTGATGGCGATGTTCGCGGCGAGCCACGCGGCCGCCGCCGTGGTGCTCGTCATCGCCCTGCAGAGCCGGAGACGGTGCCTCGAGGTCCGATTCGGCCTGACGATCCTCAGGAGCTGGCTTTCGCAGTCCGTTCCCCTGGGCATCGGAGACGTCATTCGTCGGCTCACCTGGCAGCTCGACACGATCCTGCTCGGCCTGCTTCAGCCGGCGTCCGTCGTCGCCGTTTACGCGATCGGGTACTGGCCGCTCGCCCCCCTCAACTGGGTGCCCATCGCGATCATGACGGCAACGTTTCCGTCGCTGGCGCGTATCGGGACGCTGGATCGGGAGAGCCTGTCGCGCATGTTCACGAACAGCATCCGCTGCCTGTGGTTGATCAGCCTGCCGATCGCGGTGGTGATCTTCGTCGCTGCGGCCGCGATCGTCCGGGTGATCGCCGGACCGGACTACGAGGCCGCGACCGAGCCGATGCGGATCCTGATCTGGATCACGATCCTTTCCTTCCTCTCGGTGCAGTGGAGGTTCTTTCTCACCGCGGTCGCCAGCCAGAGAGCCTACGGACGGCTCGTCTTCGGCGTGTTCGTCATCGAGCTGTTCATCGAGCTGCTGCTGATTCCGGTCTGGGGGTACTTCGGCGCCTGCGCCGGCAGTCTCGTCGGCGAGGTGGTCTTCGTCGTTGCCGGGATCGTTCTGTGCCGTCGCCTCGGCTTCGGCCGCATCGAGTGGCGGCCGGTTATCGGTGGGGCGTGCTCGGCGCTGGGCATGGGCGCGTTTCTGTGGATGTTCCGCGATTCCTCGCTGCCGGTCCTGGTGCTCAACTCCGCTCTGGCGACTGTTCTCTACGTCGCCCTGTGTGTCGCGACGGGCGCCATCTGCCGGCAGGATCTGAGGGTCGTCTCGAGGCTGTTCCGTCGTCGCGGGGCTTCCGCCGTCGGCGTTGCGAGCGGAGGCGAATCCTCGTGATCACCTTGGTGAGGGTGATAACCCCGCTTCGTGGGGCGAACGCGTTGAGTATGTTATACTTCCCTGCGTTTGAGTAATCAGGGGTATAGGTCTGCTCGATGAGTTCTCTGGCTCTGTCGGTTCGTTTCGGAGAAGGCTCCGGCAGCGACCGGGAGGTGGGGGCTCGAGACGGTGTGGGAAGGAGTGAGTGATGGGCGCACAGGACCGGTTCGTCACGATCGTGTCCGGATTGCCTCGTTCGGGAACCTCGATGATGATGCGGATGCTCGAGGCGGGCGGCATCGAGGCTCTGATCGACGACATCCGCGAGGCGGACATCGACAACCCGCGGGGCTACTACGAGTATGAGCCGGTCAAGTCGACTCGCGACGATCCCCGGTGGCTCGAGTCGGCGTCGGGAAAGGTCGTCAAGATGGTCTACAGCCTTCTTTACGACCTCGCTGACGGCCACCAGTACCGGGTCGTCTTCATGCGACGGGACCTCGAGGAGATCCTCCGCTCGCAGCAGAAGATGCTCGATCGTCTGGGCACGCGAGAGGAGTCGGTTTCCGACGACGCGATGCGGCAGCTGTTCACGGCCGAGATCGACAAGTGCAGGAAGTTCCTGCGGGACGACCCGCGCTTCTCGTTTCTCGAGGTCGACTACAACAAGCTGCTCTCGGGGCCGGGACAGCTGGTCGAGGAGGTCGACCGGTTTCTCGGTGGTGGGCTCGACTGCGAGGCGATGGCGGCCGTTGTGGATCCATCGCTCTATCGCAACCGGGCTCAATCTCAACCTTGCTGAATGACCGGAGCCCGATGAGGGTGCGGTTCGGCGCACACCGATCGGGGAGAGGCGAACACGGGCTGTTGGGAGGCGTTCTTTCGGGACGCTCGAAGTGGTGACTGCAAGGCAATCGAAGATCCCGTGGTGGGTGGGCACGCTGATCCTGGCGACGGTGGGAATCACCGTCTGGTTCGGGGTGTTCGCCCAGCAATCCAAGGGCCTCTCCAGCCAGAAGCGAGCCAAGCAGCTCGGTCTGCCGGTTCCGGTGCGTACGGACATCGTCGCCGAACGCGAGTTCGAGCGCTGGATCGGCGCCACGGCGACGACGGTGCCGTCGGAGACCGCGTCGATCTGGGTCGGGCTCGGGCTCGAGCTCGGATTTCGTGAGCTGCGCGCCGTCATGGAGAAGGTGCACGTTCACGAGGGCCAGTACGTGCAGAGTGGCGAAGTCCTCTTCGAGCTCAACCAGAGGATCTTCACCCAGCGAGTGAAGCAGCGAGAGATGGCCGTGGCCGTCGCCCGCAAGGAGGTCGGCGCGCTGGAGAGTCTGCGGGTCGGGAACATCGCGAACGAGTTCGAGCTCGCCGCCGCGGAGCTCCAGGTCGAGGCGGCCGTGCTGAGCCTCGAGATCGCCCATCGAGATCTCGACTCCTGCCTTCTTCGCAGCCCCATCGACGGCTTCGTCGACAAGGTTGATGTCGTCGATGGCGAGCACTTCAACACCAGCCGACAGGTGACCCGGATTCACCGGCTCGACCCCGTCCACGTCAAGGTGGATCTGCCCCAGGAGCGGTTGCAGGAGGTCTCCGACGGGATGCAGGCGGAGGTTGTCCTCGACAGCTTCCCCAACGAGACGTTCGCGGCCGAGGTCGTTCGCATGTCGGCGAGGGCCAACACGCGGACTCGTGTCCTGCCGATCGTGCTCGGGATGGAGAATGCAGACCGCCGGGTGCGGGCCGGGCTGAGCGGCTTCGCCCGTCTACGGGTGGAGAAGACGGCGCTCACCGTTCCGGTGTCCGCGGTCGTCCGCCGTGGCGCAGAGGCCGTCGTGTTCACTGTCGAGGACGGCAAGGCGCACCTGAAGCGAGTACGTCTCGGTCCGCCGGCGGACGTGGGATTCTACGAGGTCGTGGACGGACTGAGCGCCGGCGACGAGGTGGTGATCTACGGAATCGAGTACCTCGACGACAATGACCGAGTCGACACCAACTGGCGCGAGTGGTCCGGACGGGAGTGATTCCGGCCCTGGCGTGAGGAGACGCGGGATGAGGTCGGCAGCCCTGCGGTGGGTCGTGGCGACGGTATCCGTCGTCGCCGAGCTTGTCGTCTCTCGACGTGGGCTCGCTCTGGTCGCGCTCGGTGCGGCCGGAGTGCTCACGGCGTACGGCGGGCTGCGGCCGGCGTTGCGTCAGGACATCTCGAGCATCAACGTGCCGCTCGAGGCGCACGAGTCGGTCGCTCGACGTGACGGCCTGTTCGATGACGCCGAGCTGCTCGACGGCCTCGAGCCGGCGATGCTGACCAGCGTCGGTGGTCTGATGCTGCTCCTGATCACGGTCGGCGCGACCGTCGCCCTGCTGGATCCCCGCCGCGTCGACATCGTCGCCGGCGTCGTGCTGGCCGGGGCGGTCGCGAGCACCGCGGCCCTCTGTCTCAACCACCCGGAGCTCGTCGAGCGGCTCGATCTCGAGCTCGAGGAGCGTCAGTGGGTCGCCCGCACGATCTGGCAACGCGAGACGAGTCCTCTGACCGTCCTGCACGGCGGTCGGGCCGTCTCGACGGTCGCCGCCGAGGGCGAGTCGGGCGGCGTGACTCGAGGGGCCGACTACCTCGTCTACGGTCACTGGGTGATTCCCCTCGCCGGCATGCTCCTGCTGCTGGGCGCACGGGGGCCGCTGTCGTCTCGCCTCGGTTCGTTGAGCGCGTGGGGTGGTCTGGGCATCGTGCTGGCGTGCGTCGTGTGTCGCGCCCGCCTTCTGGCCGAGCGGCACTGGCACGAGGCGGTCCGGCTCGAGGAGCTGGGCGACTGCGCCGGCGCCCGGACGGCGCTCGAGCGTGCGATGGCACAATGCGAGCCACTGGCCCACCTGCAGCGGACGTGGCTCTTCGCCGGGCGACTCGATCATGTCGAGGGCCGGTCGACGCCGCAGGCCGGCCTCTTCCGGGCTCGTCAGCTGGGCCACAACGGCAAGCGGGCCGAGGGCCGCGCCGAGCTGGAGGACCTGCTGACCTTCTGCGGGTCGGCTCACCCCGAGGCGCTTCGAGCGTCGGCGCGCCTGATGACCCTCATCGGCCTGGAGGATTACCGGGACCGTCGATACGGCGCCGCGGGCGCGGCCTGGACTCGTGCCGCCGAGCTCGACCCGGTCCGCCTCGACCTGTCGTACTTCCTGGGCACGCTACGTCTCGACGTCGACCCGATGCACCCCGAGCTGGCGCAGCAGGACTACGGGCCGATTCTGCGTCAGCTCGCGGACCGCCGGATCCGTGCGGACATCTCCGCCACGCTCGGCGAGGCGTGCTTCGGCGCTGGACGATTCGACGCCGCCCGGAGGCACTTCCGGGAGTCGATGGATGCATTCAACCGCCCGAACGCCGTCAATGTTCGCAGCTGGCGCGGGCTTGCCGGGCTCTGACCAGACATACGCTTTACCCGTGAGACGCACGAGCTATCCAGTCAAGGTCGCGATCGTCCTCGCATTCTCGGTGCTGCTGGGGCACCTGTCGTGGAGCGTGTGGTTCGCTCGCGAGGCGCCGGAGCATTTTGCCGAGGGAACCACGCGGGCGCTCCGTTCCCCGGACGAGTCCGCGACGGCGCTCTATGTTCGTCGCACGCTCCACCTGCCGGAGAAGCCCGAGAACGCGTGGATACAGGTGCTCGCCCGCGATCGCCTGGCGGTTCACGTCAACCAGAAGCTGGTCTCTCGGCGTCGGGACGACCACCACGAGGTCGGGACGATCCGCAGCATCGGTCACCACCTGCGGGAGGGGCTCAACGTCATCGCGATCGGGACCGAGCAGCGCACCTTCGGCAAGCCGCCGGTGATCAGCGTCAAGGGATCGTACACCCTGTCGGACGGCGAGCACGTGCTCTCGCCCGACGAGCAGTGGCGGTCCTGGACCCTGTTCGAGCGTCAGAACGGACACTGGACGGCGCCGACCTTCGACGACAGCCACTGGGAGCGCGCCGAGGTCGTCGATGTCGAGCTGCGCGCGCCTCTCGAGGGCCCGCCGGCAGCCGTCAGCGCCTCCAGTCGCGCATCGTGGATCACGCCGCCCATCTCCGACGACGGTCGCGGGTGTCTGCAGCGGACCGTCCCGATTCCTTCACGGCCTCGAAGCGGATGGTTGCGCGCGACCTCGACGGGAGGCTATCGGTTCGCCGTCAACGGCGTTGTCGTCGGTCGCAGCGAGGCGCGCCTGGCAGCGGGGCGAGGCGCCGCACCGGTCGAGAGAATCTGGGATGTCACGGCGTTCCTGGACCAGGGGGAGAACACCGTCTCGTTCCTGCTGTCGAGTCTCGAAGGCCGTCCTCACTTGCGGGCCGACCTCGAGATCGAGACGGTTGACGGCAGACTGCAGTCCGTGCCGACGGACTCGCGCTGGATCGCCGCTTCCGGGGCCCCGGCGCGGTGGAGCGAGCCGCTCCCTGCGGAGGCGACAGGGTGGACCGTCTGTCGAGCCGAACCCGAGAACCTCGGCGTCGACCGGGGGGCCCTGCGACGGGAGTGGGCCACGTCGTCCGCGATGACTCCCGCCAGGGCCATGAGCGACACGTTCGAGCAGATCGCTCTCATCCTCGCGGTCGCCATCGCCGCGCTCCTGGCCTGCCGCATCGCCAGCCGTGCCCTGGCTCTCGGTGTGGGAGCCGCGAACGCCCCCACGACCGACATCGCGTACCTGGCTCTCGTCCTTCCGACGCTGATGATCGCGACGGTGCTGGTTCTTCTCCTCGATCCACGTGTTCCTCGACCGACGGTCTATCACCAGGCGTGGATTCTGCTCGCGGTGTTGAGCGTGCCTCTGCAGTGGCTGGGGCTCGCCCTTCTCGACCGTCGCTCGAACCGATCACCGACACCGGCGAGCGGCGGCGTGCTGCCGTGGTCGCCGCGGCGCGCGTCGTTCGCGACCTGGGTCACGGTGGCCGTGCTCTTCGTCGTCGGATTCGGGCTGAGGCTCAGGGAGATCGAGCGCGAGCCGCTTCACCATGACGAGGTGAGGTCGTACAGGGAGACGCTCGGGGTGCTCGAGCGCGGGTACCCCAGCGCGCAGCACGCCGACTCGCCGCTGCAGGTCATCGCGACAAGCGAGCTCGTCTACTATCCCATGGCGGCGGTCGCCCTGGTCTCGGACGACGACCGGTTCGTGGTGCGCTTTCCGGCAGTCTGCTTCGGAGCCGCGACGATACTCCTGATGTTCTTCGCGGGGCGTCGGATGTTCGGTGTGACGACCGGGCTCGTGGCCGCCACGATCCAGACCTTCGCCCCCCTCTGCGTGGCGATGAGCGGCTTCGGTCGCTATCCATCGCAGCTGGCGTTCTTCTCGGTGCTGACGACCTTCTGCTTCTGGCGCTGTCTGAGTCGACCCGACGATCGTCGGGCCCTGTGGCTGACCGCGCTCGCGTTCTGCGGCATGTACCTCAGCTGGCAGGGATCGGCGACCCTTGCCGCGGGCATGGTCGTGGCGGCGCTCATCGACCAGCGAGGCAGGCTCCGGGATCTTCTGTCGCGGCCGGCGGTCTGGGGCGCCATGCTCGCCGTCGCGTGTGTGGTGGCGCTTCACCTCTCGTACCGCGACATCCAGGCGGCGCAGCGGCTCTACATCGGAACCGGCATCTCGAACCTCGGCCTGGGGCCGATGTGGACGTTCGGGGACTTCGACGCCTCGTTCTATCTTCGTGGCGCGAGCTGGAGTGAGAACCCTCTGCTGCCGATGCTGGCGCTCGTCGGAGCCTTCCTGATGGCGGTCCGCCACGGTTTCCAGAGACCGACGCGCGTCCTGGGTATCACGTTCGCGGTGACCTGCGTGCTCATGGCGTCGTTGCTGCCGGTCCGTGCGTTCCGATACGGGTATCACCTCGTTCCGTTCGTCATCCTCCTCGCCTCCGCGACGCTGACGGCCTCGATCCGGGCGCTGACCCGTCTCTGCGGGCGGCGTGGCGCTCCGCGGGCGTGGGTCGTCTACGCCCGTGGCGTCGGGATCGCTGTCGTCTGTGTCTTCGTCGCCTTGACGAGCGGTGTCGGGCAGCTGGGGGACCTGACCTCGTCGCGTTCCGGCATCGCCGGTATCGCCGGTATCGCGGGCGTCGACGGGATCGATGGTGTCGACGGTGTCGACGGCATGGACCATCCCGACGTGGAGAGCACAGCGGCCTTCCTGCGCGCTCACCTGGAAGAGGGCGACATCGTGCTCGCGACGAAGCCGCACGTGCTCGATCACTACCTCCCCGACCGTCCGGCGGACTACTGGCTCCAGACCCGGCTGCAGAACCGCGTCATGCTGGGTGAGAGCGAGCCGCTGCTCCGTGACCGCCGCAGCGACGCCGTCGTCGTGTCGACGCGTGACGAGCTCGAGGACATCTTCGCCCGTCACGACAGGGTCTGGTACGTGTTCGAGCCGTACTCTCACGCGCTGTGCAATGAAGCGCTGACCTCGAGCTTCGTGCGGCAACACATGGACGTCGCCTACAGGGGCTTCTCGTCGGTCGTGCTCTTTCGGGGCTCGCACCACCGACCTTCCGGCGTCCGCTTCGACGACGAGGTCGAGACGAGAAGGAAGGGCGCCGGGTTCTTCCGCTGACGACGGTCTCCCCGGCGTTCGAATTCGAGTACGATGGCGCCATGAGACGCGCCACGTCGCAACTCGCGCTCGTCGCCTTGCTCCTCGTCGTCCTCTCGACGCAGCACGCCGCGGTCGCTCAGGTGACGCTCCACAGCGACAGCTTCGCGTCCTCCGGCAGCGGCTCCCTGAAGAACGTCGTTCGCGATGCCGCCGGCGTGCTCTACTGCGTGTCGATCCTCGAGAACACGTCCGGCGATCACGAGCTGATCGTCCAGTCGTCCGGAGATGACGGTGGAACCTGGGACACCGAGCCTGTCGTCCTCAACGACGAGGTCTCCGGTCGCAACGCGCCGGAGCCGACCAACAACTGCGCCGTCGCGATCGACGATCAGGGCGTTCTCCACGTCACCTGGGCGAGCTACTACTATCCGTCGAGCTACCGGCAGTTCTACCGGCAGTGGGACCCGTCCAGTGGCGATGTGTCGGAGGTTCTCGACGTCTCCGCCTGGTCGGGAGCCTCGTTGACCGCTCGCACGGCGGCGATGAGCATCGCGGTCGACGAGGAAAGCACCGTGTGGCTGGTCGTGCACGCTCCGCGGTCGTGGGTCGAGCGGCTCGCGCACAGCGCCGAGTCGTACGCGGCCGATCTGACCTTCGTGGATGTGGGCCGGATCTCTCCGACCGCCAGCGCACAGTCGACGCAGCTCGTCGTCGACGCGGACGGACGCGTGCACTGCTCGTTCTACCGCAACACGGGTAACGGCCAGTACGAGCACCGGATCTTCGACCGCGAGAGTGGCTGGGGCGAGAGCTTCAACCTCGGCAACGTCGAGGCGCCGAACGACTACTGGGGCGGACTCGCCGCGGACGAGCTCGGCAACGTCCACGCGCTCGTCGCCGAGGATGTGAGCCGCGACTCGGAGGTATGGAGGTTCGCCTATCGTCGCTGGGACGACCGGGGCGGCTGGACGGACTCGTCGACGCTGCTGGAGGCCGAGCTGGATCAGCACTCCGGGATCGCCGGCTACAGGATCGTCGCGATCGCCTGCGAGGAGCCGACCGGCGACGTGACCGTGCTGCTTCGCGACCTGACTCGAGAGGGTGCGCTCGGGATCATCTCGAAGGCCATCGACGACGAGAGCTTCCTCGGTTTTCGCTCCCTCGCTCCACCGACGACGGGCCGGCACGCGTACTCCTTTCCGACCATCCGTGGCAGCCTCTTCCCGGAGTTCAACCATGCTGCAGCCGGGCTGCACCTCACGTGGCAGTACCGGCCGACGTCGGGTGAGCGTCCCTTCTCGCTGATGTTCGCCGCGCCCGACGGCCCGGCCGAGGTCGCGTTTCGTCGTGGAGACGCCGACAACGACGCCCGCTTCGGGATCTC
>CAYMLL010000158.1:0-17243 GCA_964390645.1 uncultured Planctomycetia bacterium
GTCACGGACTGGTGGTGTCACACCGTCGACAGAAGATCGAAGCTGGAGATCACCGGCGTGGAGCTGCTCGTTCGATAGTCTTCATCGCCCCGTGATCAGCTCGTTGGGTTCGCGGAGCAAACTTCGACAATCATCCAGTCAGGAGAATCCCACGGTGACTCGTACTACAATCGCGTTGACCCTGTTCGCTTTCATCTTCGCGCCCGCGGTCAGGACGATCGCGGACGACGATGCTCCCGACAAGAAGATCGAGGCTGCCGAGGAGCCAGTCGATCTGGAAGAGCTGGGTGCGAAGCTCAAGGCGGCGGTTGCGGCCGGCAAGCTGACCGAGGCGGAGGCGAAAGCCAAGTGGGCGGAGCTGACGAAGCAGAGCGAGGCCAGGAAGGGTCGCAGGCAACCCGAGGGGGACGACCTCGAGGGCGTCTGGAAGCGGCTCGAGGCGGCGGTCAAGGCCGGCAAGCTGACGCAGGAGCAAGCCGAGGCCAAGATGATCGCGATCAAGAGGAGCGCCGACAAGAAGGGCAAGGCTGCCAAGCAGCCCGTCGATCGCAAGGGACTGGACGCGATACTCGAGGCGGCGGTCAAGGCCGGCAAGCTGACCCGGGAGGAAGCGGACGCCAAGAGGGCTGTCCTGAAACGCAGGCTCGAGGCGAGCCGCCAGCGCCAGCCCTTCCTGCCTCTCGATGCCGGTGCGGTGGACGAGACGCAACCGGCGCGCGGCTTCACGACCCCCCCCGCCGCGGTCTCACGCGAAGGCTCGGCCTCGACCCTCATCTTCGGATGGGCCGCGAACGCGACGCACCGGTTCATGGACAGCACGCACCAGGGCAAGCCTCGCGAGATCCGCGCCGTTTCCTTCCGGCTCGACCAGAGAGAGCACGATGCCATCGGTCGAACCTGGTCCAACGTGATTCTTCGTGTCGCGCACGGCGACTGGAAGTCCATTCAGTACAACAAGTCCGAGGAGTACACCCTCACCGACGATCCGGTCAAGGTCTTCGACCGGGAGTGGAGCTTCCCCGCGGTCACTGGACGGCCGCCGCTGACGCCGGCTTCATGGGGTGGCCTGCAGAACAGCCTGACCTTCCGGTTCTCGAAGCCGTGGCAGTACAACGGCAGGGACGCGATCTTCCTCGAGTTCGAGTTCAGCGGCGGCACCGCGCACAACGGCAAGCCGTGGGTCGGTCAGAACCCGAAGGGCTTCGAGTACTTCCTCGACTCGATGCCCGAGGACGGCGGCTGGCGCGAAGCACGGGCGGCAGGCGCGATCAACTACGAGGCGAGCATCGTGCCGGCTGCGACGTCCTACGCGGCCACGTCGAGTCCAACCGACATGTCGGCGTGGACCGCGGCCGCCAAGGGCATGCCGTTCATCCACTACCATGACTGAGGAGGTTGTGGCAGCCATGCCGGGTCGCGTCGTCTCCGGTCTCGCCCTGGTCTGCCTGATCGGCACAACGACGCTGACGCCGTCGGAGTCCCCGGGCGGCCGGAGCACGGCGACTTCACCGACCTCGTTCACGAACTTCGAGAGCCCGCAGGCACGTTCGCTGGCGATATCCGCCGACGGGTCGCGACTCTACGCGGTCAACACGCCGGCACATTCGGTGTCGGTCTACTCCCTGGGGAAGCCGAAGGAGCCCGTGCTGATCAAGGAGATTCCCGTCGGGCTCGATCCGGTGTCGGTGGCGTTGCGTTCGAGAGACGAGGTGTGGGTGGTCAATCACGTCTCCGACTCGGTCAGCGTGGTCGACATGACCCGCGAAGTTGTCGTCGATACGATTCGCGTCGGTGACAGGCCGGGTGACGTCGTGTTCGCAGGCAGCCCGCAGCGAGCGTTCGTCTCCTCGATGACCGAGCGCGCGGTGTCCGTCATCGACCCGGACACACGAAGAGTCGTGAAGATCATCCCGTTGTTCGGGAGCGACCCGCGGACGCTGCTCGCGAGTGAAGACGGCCGATCCGTCTGGGTCGCGATCGGTCGGTCCGGCAACAAGACCACTGTCGTGCCGCACACGATGGCTCCGCCACCGCCGGCGGTGACGAACGAGGAGCTTCCGGCGGCTCCCCGGCAGGGCATCATCGTGGACTGCGATGACCCGATCTGGAAGCGCCGGATCGATGTCACGCTCCCGGATCACGACGTCGTCGAGATCGACGTCGCCTCACTCACCGTCCGCCGCAGCTACCAGGGTGTCGGTACGATCCTGTTCAATCTGGCCCGGCGTCCGGGCACGGACGAGCTGTGGGTGGCGAACACGCACGCGCGCAACCTCGTGCGCTTCGAGCCAGGGCTCAGGGGGCACGTGATCGACAGCCAGATCACGCGGATCGCCACCGGGGCCGCTCCTGGCATCTTCATCGATGACTTGAACGCCGGGATCGACTACCGGAAGCTCCCGAACGCCGAGGCGCTGTCGACCGCGCTGGCCCAGCCGACGGACGTCGTCTTCGACGGCGCTGGCCAGGTTGCGTACGTGGCTGCCTTCGGAACCGACCGGATCGGCGTGCTCGACGCGAAGGGCTCGGTCACCGCGCGCATCGAGGTCGGCGAAACGCCTGGTGACGTCGCGGCTCCACGCACGAAGCGTGGGCCTCGCTCTCTGGCGCACCATCCGGGCCAGAACGTGCTGTACGTGCTCAATCGACTGTCGAACACCCTCTCGGTCATCGATACCACGACGCGAGAGGTCGTTCGCGAGGTAGGCTTGTTCGATCCGACGCCGCCGTCCATCCGCGAGGGCCGCGGGTTCCTGTTCGACGCGAAGCTCTCGGGCAACGGAACGGTGTCGTGCGCGTCTTGCCACGTCGATGCGGACCGTGACGGGCTGGCCTGGGACCTCGGCGATCCCGGCGGGAGGATGTTCAGCAACGGCAGTCAGACCCTGCTGCACCCGATGAAGGGGCCGCTGCTCACGCAGTCCCTTCGTGGACTTCTGGGCGAGCGTATCTTCCACTGGCGTGCGGACCGACCAGGTCTCGCCTCGTTCAACGCCGCGTTTCACGACCTGCTGGGGGGACAGCACCTCGGCGCGGAGGATCTGTCCACCTTCGTGAGATACCTGCGGAGCATTCGCTTCGCTCCGAATCCGAACCGCAACCTGGACGATACTCTGCCAGCGACGCCGGTCGGCGTGAGCGCCAGGGACGGCGAGAGGATCTTTCTGACGAAGAACGAGGTCGGCCGGGAAGGGAGCACCCGGTTCCGGTGTGTCGGCTGCCACGGGAACGAGACGGGCTCGGGCGCGTTCGGGTTTTCCGGCCTGATCGGTCAGCCGACGAAGGCCGCTCAGCTGCGCGGGCTCCACGAACGTCGCGGTCGGAAGCCGACGGAGGAGGGCCGCGCCTCGGGGTTCGGCTACGGCGCCGACGGATCGAAGGACGACCTGCCCGCGTTTCTGTCGAGCGCCCACCGATTCAGCCCACTGACCGCGAACGAGAAAACAGCCCTCGAGCGCTTCTTGTTCGCGTTCCCGACCGAGACGGCTCCCGTTGTCGGCTTCACCCGCACCGTGACCGCGGCGAACGCGAAGGCCACTGCGGTGGTCACGGATCTGCATCTCCTCGTCGGACAGGCAGAGCTCGGCAGGTGCGATCTTGTCGTGAAGGGACTCCTTGACGATCGGCACGTCGGTTTCGTCTACGACGCCGTGAAGAAGAGCTTCGCGCGAGACAGCACTGGCCTGGCGCCGTTGACCATGGTTCAGCTCACCTCTGCGCTCGGACAAGCCGGCTCGGTTCTGACGTTTGTCGCCGTGCCTCCCCGTAGCGGCAGGCGGCTGGGCATCGACCGAGATGCTGACGGCACGCTGGACGGCGACGGGAGCCTGGCGCCGACGGACAGGCGCGAGGATCAGACCGGGAAGGAAGAGCACTGGAGTCAGTTTCGTGGTCCGAATGGCGACGGCAAGGGCCTGGCGACGGATCTTCCGGTCGAGTTCAGCGAAACGCGGCGCGTACGCTGGAAGACGCCCATTCACGACAAGGGGTGGTCTTCCCCTGTTGTCTGGGGCGACCGGATCTGGTTGACGACCGGACGGTGGGACGGCTCTCAGCTGTTCGCCATCTGTGTCGACTTCGAGAGCGGCAAGGTCGTACACGACATCAAGGTGTTCGACGTGGAGCAGCCCCCGCCGGAGTACCCTGAACTGAACAGTCACGCGACGCCCACTCCCGTCGTCGAGGATGGACGCGTCTATGTTCACTTCGGAAGCTACGGAACGGCCTGCCTGGACACGAGAAGCGGCGAGAAGCTGTGGGAGCGTCGGGATCTGAGATGCGATCACCGGGTGCGCCCTGCATCTTCGCCGATCATCGGTGGCGACTCGCTGTTCCTCACGTTTGACGGAGTCGACAAGCAGTTCATCGTTGCCCTCGATAAGGCGACCGGCAAGACCCTGTGGCTGCAGCACCGTCGGGTCGATTCGGACTTCATCGCCGTCCTCAGGGCTCAGGGTGTCGAGAACCCTGAAGAGGCTGCAAAGGAGAAGCCGAACGACAACCGGAAGTCCTACGCAACGCCCACGATCATCGAGCATCAGGGAAAGAGGCAGCTGATCAGCCCTGCAGCCGAGGTCACGATCTCCTACGATCCGGAAACTGGCAAGGAGCTGTGGCGTGTACGTCATCAGGGTTGGGGCTGGAACGTGGCATGCCGACCGGTCTACGAGCACGGCCTCGTCTTTCTTACCACGGGGGTAGCCAGGACCTTGCTTGCCGTCCGCCCCTCGGGGACTGGCGATGTGACGGACACCCATGTCGTCTGGCGCACCAGAAAAAGCACTTCCAGCATCTCGTCTCCGTTGATCGTGGATGATCTCCTGTTCATGATCAGCGACGGCGGCGGAATCGTGAGCTGTCTGGAGGCGAAGTCCGGGCGTCAAGTCTGGAGAGAGCGGCTCGGAGGCATTCAGAGCCACTGGGCCTCCCCGGTGTGTTCAGACGGCAAGATCTACTTCTTCAGCAAGGAAGGAAGAGTGTCGGTCATCTCGGCGGCGCGAGAATTCCAGCTGCTGGCCGCGAACAAGTTCGACCGGGGCTTCAACGCGTCGCCGGCGATCGTCGACGATGCGATGATCCTGCGATCGCTCACACACCTTTACCGCATCGAGAAATAGCCGAATCCGGAAGACCGGGCTCCGGACAGCCGCTTGCGTGCTCGGTCTGTCGGTGAAGAGGCGGGCAGTCGACATCGTCCGGGACGTCGGGACGGCGAGCTGGCAGAAGGTCTTCAGCAGGGCGCAGAGCGAGACTCGTGGAGAACGACGCTCGCGGCGGCTCTCGATGGGCCACAGCCGCGTGGCTCGCCGGGACTCTCCAGGAACACGGCGTCGCTCGAGCGAGAGCCCGGACATCTTCAGCAGGCCGACGAAGAGTTGCAGCCGCGTCCGGATCCGGTTGTTGCGGGCGCGAAGCGCTGGTCTCCAGCTTGCCGGTCCGGCGGGTCGGCACCCGTGTCGTCGACGTCGGTCGCGTCTTCGGCCCCGGCGACGGGGTGCTCGGCGTCCACTGGCTCTGTTGCGACCAGTGGTCGTACCCCGGGCTCTCCTTGCGGGTTGCGGGGTGGATCCGAGGACCGACAGCGAAGGGCGAGTGAACCGGAGCTGCAGTCGATTCCCGCTCCGGGTCTTCTCCTTCCCTTCGGTCTCGCTGGCGCTGACCGGCGACGAGGAGCGGGCCTTGCGGAGTCCCGCCCCAGGCATCAATCCCGGCTGACCGGTCCGGTGTAACGACCGAGGAAGAGGACGCTTCCCGTCACCCTGTCGCGGACGAGGAACATGAACGGGTGATCGGCCCGGAAACGCGGCTCCCGGCGTGCGGATCGTAGCCGGATGACCGCGCCGGTCGCCGCGGCTGCCTCGGTACCCTCCTCGTTCACCTCCACGAAGGCCTTGTGAAACACCGCGCTCAGGTAGAGGTTCCTGCTGCCGTCCATTCCGGAGAAGTCGGCGTCGCCGAAGGCTCTCCTCATCCCCAGGGCCTGGAGCTTGCTGGAGAGTTCGAAGCGGGAGGTCATCCTGAACTTCGGAAACCAGGTGTCGACCTTCACCTTGCGCAGCTTCCCGAGCCACCCGGACAGCTTCGCGGAGGCCAGGTTCTCCTCCAGCTCGGCGAGCCCGTCGACCTTCCGGGGCAGGAGCACGACCATGGAGACCTTGTCTCCCTTGTAGGGCATCTCGAGCACCTCGACCTCGGTGTTCGCGAAGTAGCCGAACTTGCCCTTCTGGAACATCATCGGGGTCTCTTCGCTCTTCTCGGCCGTCAGCTTGAAGGGCAGCTTGCGAGTGTTCTTTGTCTCGAACCCGGTGGCCCAGCTCCCCTTGAAGTAGATCGCGTTGGTCAGGACCATGCGGGTCATGGAGTCGATGGCGCCGGACGGGATCAGATCCTTGATCCTGTCACGGGTCTCGCCCTCGACCCAGCGGTTGATGACGCCACGGGCAGCCTCGGGGGCGGCGTAATCGAGCGGTCGTCCAGCGGAGCCGTACTGCGTCTCGATCATCTCGAGGTAGGTCTTCAGGAAGGGATAGTTCTTCTGCGGCCAGAGAGCGTTGGCGATGGACAGTTCCACGTCGCCCTTGCCTCCAGCCGCCCGCAGGCTTCGCTGGAGCCCCGCGAAGGCGGCGTGCAGCCGTTCCCTCCCCAGGGGGCCGCCTTCCTTGTCGGGCTTCAGGATGAACTCGAGAGCTTCTTCCATCTGGCGCTCCGTTTCACCCCGGGATCCGCCCCAGGTCATCGCCAGAGCGGTCGAGATGCTGTAGGGCGAGAAGAACAGGTTGCCGGGCTCGTCGCTCAACTGCTCGTAGAGCTCGAGGGCGAACCTGGTGTTCCCCGCGACGAGATCTTCGGCATCGGAAGCCGGACCGGCTCCGGCAGACAGCGCGAGAATCGTGAAGACGGCCAGGCTCTTCTTCAGCCGGTGGGGGTGTGCAGCGTTCATGGCGTACCTCGCTCCTCGGTTGAACCGGGTATTCAGGATACAGACCCGTGCACCCGATCCGGAGTGTTCGTTTCCGGAAAAACGGTTTCTTCGAGGTCGCGCTTCCGTTGCGGGAGGGGCCTTCGTGGCGGCTTCCTGGCCGGCGAGCCTCCGGTGAAGCTGTCGCGTGTCAGCTTCCGGCCCGCGAGTGGGTTCGATCTTGCGGCGCACCCCCTCGACGGAACGAGCTGTTCAGCTTCGTGCTCGACGACGCGTTCTCGTGGCCCGAGCCCGGGGCCGAGGGGGGCTCGACCGGGTCCACACCGTCGCGGACTCGGGGGTGCTCGGGTCCTGTTGTCGTGTGGCGTTCGAAGGACCGGGCTCCCGAGAATTGTCGAGCGCCGCCTTCGAGGGCTCTGATCCGGGGCGGACTCTCGACGAGGCTTCCTTCACCGCCTGCGGTGCTTCCCTACTCGCGGATCTTGATATCTAGCTCGACGTCCTTGTCCTTCACCTCGACCTTCTTGCTGAAGTGAGGTGTTCGGTCCATCGTCTCGTAGGCTGCGAGATCCGTCGGGTCTTGCGGCATCTTCGGGATCTCGAGGATGTACTCACCCGGGTCGAGATCCTCGATCTCGTACCGGTCGTCCGCGGTGATGAAGCCGACACCGATCTGGTACTTCTGCGCCTCCAGGCTCGCCTTCACGTCGGTGGGTCGAACATCTTCGGGCGCCGGCCCGCCAGGACGGCGCAGCACGACCATCCGCTGAATTGCCGGTGGCAAGCCCTCGACCTTGCCCCAGATCTTGTGGCCGACGCCGAAGACCACCTCGACCTCGTTCGGACCGTCCGCGATGACCACCGCGAGCGGCTTGTAGCGCATCTTCCCCTTCGCCACGTCGGTCATATCCATGGCGTTCACCTGGTAGTCGCCGGGCTTGAGACCCTTCTGCACGAAGACGCCGGCCTTGTCCGTCATCCCCTGCTTGAGATCACCGGTGCTCATGATCTGGACCATCACGCCGGGCTTCGGAGCTTCCACCTCCAGCACCCGAACCGAGAGAGACCCACCCATCGTCAGGACCAGTGCCGGCATCTCCCTCACCTCATCGACATCGAGCGTCACCTTCGCGTCGTCCGACGGGGCGTAGTCCGGATATGCCGCATGCACCGAGTATCGACCCGGCTCGAGATGGGCGATCTCGTACTCGCCTTCCCTGTCAGTCACCCCGCTGCTCCTGCCCTTGCTGAAGTACTGCGGCATCATCCGTTGCAGGATATCGTCATCCTCACCGTCGACGAGACTCACCGCGACCGTCGCTCCCTCGAGCTTCCTGTTGCCTTCCAGCACCACCTTGCCGTAAATCACCGCGCCCTTCGTGACGACGATCTCGAGACCCTCGTAATCCGCACCCGGAGCCACGTCGATGGGCTTGGAACGAGCCGGCGCGAAACCGGGGACCGAGACGTGAACCTCGACGCGACCCGAGGGCACGGGCACGCTGAAGGTCCCGTCGCCGGCGATCTTCAGGTCCTTGTCCTTCCTGAAGTCCATCGCGCGCAAGGCCAGCAGCCGTTCCGCGAGGGAGTCGCCGCCGGCGGGCTTGGGCAGGACGGTTCCTCCGGCATCGACGAGATCTCCTCCGGAGGTCACGACCCTTCCGGAGACGTGTCCGTGCCGGTTCAGCGTGATCCTCAGGTCCTCGGAGTCCGCAGCGATGTCTCGAAGCGTCGCGTTCGCGAACCCGGATCTCGAGGCTTCGAGCTTGAGCACCGCACCGCTGAGCTTTCCGGCGGCGAACTCCCCGTCGGCTCCGGTCGTCACGGTCCTCGCCGATGTTCCCAGGAAATCGCTCGCCTTCGAGATCTTGACCGAGGCCCCCTCGAGCGGTGTTCCCGTGTCGTCCACGACGACACCGGACAGGCGTCCTGCGCCTGCAGGATCGGGTTTGTGGACCAGCTCGACACCGACCACGTCCGCGCCGTCGATCTTGACGAGGGTGGTGTCGTCGGTCTCGCCGCGGAACATCCGCAGAGGATCCAGCTCGCCCGTACGGAGCCGGAACTCGCCTCGCGGAAGGTCCTTCAGAACGAACGAGCCGTCTTCTTGCGAGCTCGTCCGTTTGTTCGTGGTCGCTGCGCCGTTCCATCCGCCGGCCATCAGCTTGTCGAACTCGGGGACCACCATCACCGGGACGTCGGGTGCGGGCACTCCGTTCTCGAGGACGACGCGGCCCGAGATCGACCGTCCCTCGTCCATCGAGAAGTCGACCACGGACTCCGGCCGCTCCACGGTCAGGTCGACCTTGCTGCTCCGCGTGACGGCGAAGCCCTTCACTTCGCCGCCGACGACGTACGATTCACCGAGAGCCAGGCCACGAAACTCGAAGTACCCTTTCTCGTCCGTCTGGACCTCCCGGTCCCCGGCCAGGATCTCGATGTCGCCACGCAGGGCCTTCGCCATGAAGTCCGCCGGAAGGACCTGGCACTCGACCCCCTCGAGCAACGTGCCATCCGGCGCCGTCACATGCCCGTGGATCACTCCGCCGCGCGTCACCAGGAGATCGACATCGACGATGTCCGTTCCTGCCTCGAGAACGACCTTCTCGCCCCTGCGAGAGGGGATGGAGACGTAGTCACTCTCTGCGGTTCTCGCGACCACCCGATACTCTCCCGCGACCAGTCCAGCGATCGCGTACGCGCCATCCTCCCTGACCTGAACGCTCGCCGAGTCCATCTCGACGAACGACATCGCCGCAGGCGAGTCGGGGTCGAAGATGCCCGCGAGGACGGTCATCCCGACGGCTGCCTCCCCGGACTCCCGGTCCTTGACGGTTCCCGAGATGGTGCCCGCAAACCCCAGGGTGAAGTCGACTCGAACTGCCGCAGCACGCTCGATCGCCGGATCGCTGCTCACCTCACCGGAAAGGGCCGGTGCGACCGCGTCAGCAGCGGGCGCCGCTCCGTTCTGCCCCGTCACCGGTCGGATCACCAGCTCGTAGCCGGGCAAGGAAGCGGCCGCGACGGAGGGTGCATGGACGAGCGGAACGACGAGGTCGAACTCGCCGTCGTCGTCGCTCTCGGTCACCCGGCTCCGTTCGAGTGTCCCGCGCAGCTCCTCATCACTCAGCTCTTTCGTGTCGATCTTCTTTCCGAGCACGGACCGATCGTGACGGTACCGGCGCAGATCTTCCTCCTGCGACAGGATCCAGCGCACGCTCACGCGCGCAAGAGGACCGCCGTTCGAATCGGTGACCCTTCCGTGGACACGCATGGACGACGGATCCTCGACCGTCAGCGACTTGTCGTCCCCCGCGATGCCGGGCCCCGGGGGCTCCTCCCTCAGCGTCTCAGGTGGGTCGTCGGAGCCGTCCGGATCGAGCACGACGTCGTCACGATCCCCGGTCGATTCAACACTCGTCTCCTCGGCACCGGGTGACGAAGCGTCGGGGTCGGTCTCCGAATCCGACCGCACGAACAGGTAAACGAACACCGCACAGATGAGGAGGGAGAGAACACCGGCCCAGGCGACGTCGATTCTTCCGGTTTTCCGGGGTGACACGTTCATGATCGCGATCCCTTCAGTCCCGTGGCCCGGCTGCCCGTTGACAAGGTCGATTCGGTCCGGGAGCGGTCGTTTCGCATCCGAAGCACTTCTTCAACAGGCGGTCGGCGGTTGACAGGTCATTGTCGATGAACACACAACTTGGAGTCTCGCCCCCCGGCCCGTGCTTTCACTATCTTTTTCGAGCCGAGGAGTGTCTGTCCGGGGCGATGGCGGTGGGGACTCACCGACGACCGGTCTCCTGGTCCGAGCGGCCTCCCGTCCAGGCGGGGTGAAAGCGGGTTCCGACGACGCACCTCCAGACTCCGTGGCGACGATCACGGAGTCAAGATCTCCCACGGATCCATCGAAGAAGCAGGTAGGCATCTTCCGGATCGTGAGCGCCTTCGCGCCCCGGGCCGTCGTCGAGTGGATCGCCGTGGTTCTCGGCACCGGTGCTTTCCTCGACGTCGTGGGCTTGCTCGGCTCCGACCCACCGGGGTCTTGCGGAAGGCACGGACGTCGGGGTGCTGTCCCGGCGCCTGGTGCACTGTCCGGGCCCTGTGGCCCTCCACGGCCTGTCCCTGAAGATCATCCGGAGCTACCTGCTGCCCCCTGCCGGTCATGTCTGCCTGAGCGAACGCGTCGAACGCCGCAGGATTCGTCTGCCGGGGGAGGTAGGCGAGCCCCGAGGCCTGCCGAGATTCTCGTGCGCCCCGTCCCCCGGAGGCTCAGCGCCAGGCGAAGAACGGCTGGTCGTAATGTGCGACGCGAGTGTCGTTGCCGCGGATGCACACCTCTCTGAACTGATACAGGATCGCCGCAGTCGGCGCAGCAATCCACGAGTCGCCGACCGGCATCCGTAGCACAGGGTGTTCGCTCGCGGGGCTCGTCTCCAGCAGTGGCGCGTCATCTCGCAGGAATTCATCGACCGGAATGCGGTGAATGGACGCCACCTCGTCCGGATTGCGCTGAAGCACCAGATCCGGCCCGCCCCAGATGACCACCGGCGTGATGACGAACCCCGAGCGCGTGACGAAGTCGTCCAGCCGACCCATGACCGAGCTTGCGGGAAGATTCAGGTCAACTTCCTCGCGCAGCTCTCGAAGCGCCGTGTCCTCCGCTGTCTCACCCTCGTCCAGGCTGCCGCCCGGAATCGCCCACTGTCCCGGGTGGTTCTTCAACCGGGCAGAGCGACGGGTGAGGATGAGTGCTGCGCGATGCTGCCAGGTGTCGAACGACGGCAATCCCGGCAGACCCGCCCCGAAGCTCTCGTCAGCCACCGTGATGGCCACTGCGGCATGGCGATGGCCATCGGGTTGTCTTGCCGGGTGGACGCTCAGCTTCGACAGGTTCTCCGTGATGCGGGTCTCGAGCGCGTCGTCGCACTTCATCTCGCCATGTTCCTCTGAGGAGTCTCATCGCACTCGGATTTCCGGAAAACGGTCGCGCCGATCCGGGCTCGACACCCGTGGAATCCGCGGCTCCGTGATCCGCCGGTGTTGCGTGCCTCTTCGGGTGCGGACGCCCCGAACCACGTCCCTGGCTCCGGGACCAAGACGGCAAACAGCGACGAGCGCTCGAACCGCCGCGGCAGTCGACTCTCTCCCGGGGAGTCTGCCGGCAACCCGGGAAGACGTCGTGCCCCCTTCACGACGATGGCGCGACCCCGGTCGCCCGGGCGTCGCGATCCACTCGTCGTGCGGTGATGAGAGCGACGCGAACACCTCGTCCCGCGGGGTCGGTCCACGCGGCGAGGAGCCTCTCTCCCAGGCGTTCGAGTCGCAGGAATCCGTCGGATCTCGCGCCGGTCGCGGCGGCGATCGTCCGTGATGGTCCCGGCCTGCCGGCCTTCGAGAGCACGCGGGCGCGCCACTCGGCTTGGCCCTCGATGACGTCGAGCCAGCTGACGACGAGCTCACCGCCGGGCAGAAAGCAGGCGTCCACGCGTCCCATCGGCTGCCCGTCATCGACGGCGAGCGGCGAAGCGAACGAGCGCCCGCCGTCCGGCGAGAACGCGACGTGGACCCTCGGAGTGTTGTCGGCGCCGTGTGTGTACCAGGCGAGTGCGACGCGCTGCCCGCTCGCCGCGAGAGCCGGGCCGTTCACGGGGCATCCGGGCATCTTCCAGCCGTCCCGATGAGCGACCTTCGGGGGCGACCAGGATTGCGTGTCCGCGGGGCGACCGCGAATCACCGAGATGTCGCGTACCTCCTCGTTCGAACGATCGCGGTATGCCACGACAAGAAAGCCGTCGTCGGTGAGCACGGCGCTCGTCTGGCAGCAATCGCAGACGCGATCGTCGAGCTGGACCTCCTTCGTGCGCGAGCCGTCGGATTCGATCACCGTCGTGAAGAGGGCCATGGCGCCGCCCGGATCCTCGCTTCCGGCCGCGGCACCCTCCGGCGGGGTATGTCGACCGTCGAGCCAGACGGCGGCGAATCGGTCCGGATCGAGCCGCGTGAGCGAGACGAACCCGTGTTCGGTCGCAGAGCGATCGGTGTGCAGGACACCTTTGTCGCTCCACTGGAGCCCGCCGTCGTGCGAGAGCGCGAAGTGGACGGCGTACGCGTGGGTCGCCGGCCCGTTGCTGGCGAGCCACGTCGCGACACAGAGACGACCGTCGCTGGTGGCCACCGCGGGAAAGTCTGCCCAGTTGACGAACCAGTCCTGTCCCTCGCCGGCGGTGCGCACGTCGGACCACGGCGACCCATGCGATCGGACCGAGACGCGCAGCCGGCTCCGGTCGCGGCTCGACTCCACCCACGAGAGAATCACTCTGCCGCCGCTGTCGCGGGCGAGGTTTGGCGCGCGGCTTCCTGCGGGGGCGGGGCTGCCGACGGCCCGGATGACCGGCTCGAGGACGGCCGGCGTCGGAGTGGCGCAGGACGTGGCGGCAAGCACGGTCAGGAATGGAAGAGCTCGAAGAGTCGTCACGGGGCTTCAGTCTGACGTCGGGCCACGCCGCCGTCCACCGTGGACTCGAGATGGTGCTTGCCCTGGCGTGTATCGATTCGATCGGCGCCCGGGATCTTGCAGTCCATGAAGCGCGCAGGAGGGCCAGTGAGCCGTCGCGTTCAGGGACGCGACCGGCAACGAGTACGCGGGCCCGGCGGGGCGGGCCGGGGGCCGCACTCACGAGAACGGGACAGCAGGGGCGGCACAGAAGCCCCGTACACGCTTTCAGTCGTCGAGGACCGGATCGAAGCGATTCGAGCGCATCAGTGCTTTCGTCATCAACTGTTGCTGAGCCCGCCGGGTCGAAGACGCCAGTTTATCGCTTCGCGGCTGGTCGCGTTTGAGGGGGGAAGGTCAGGATCAGGTCACCCTCCTACCGGAGGGCAGGTTTCGTCGGGAATCCTGATCGTCGCTGAGAGAAGAAACAGCTGTCGCCGATCAGGTGCGTCGGGGCGCAACCGGGCGCACAACATCGTAGTGGAAGGGGGTGACGGGAACCCGGAGGTCGAGCGATCCAGGTCGAGCGGTGACACCGCACTTGCACTCGCCGCGAGGTCTTGCGAAGATTCTCGCGGCCAGCGGAGAGATGCCGGAGCGGCCGAACGGGGTGGTTTTGAAAACCACTGAGGGTTAACGCCCTCCCGGGGTTCGAATCCCTGTCTCTCCGCCACTTTTCTTTGCGGGGTAGGGGGTTGTGACGGTGGGGGAGAGGGGGCGAAAGTGGTTAGCCTGAAAGAACCACTGCGTTGTGTCCCTTTTGTGCCCCTGTTGTTGGGAAGTCCGCGGGCCCGAGGTCGCGTGCTCTGCAACATCGGACCTGACAGCAGACTCTGCCGCTGTGGCTCGTTTCCTGCTTACTGCCGTTGATCCGGCCCGAGAGGTTGACCCCCAAATGGCCAGCGTCGTGGGGGCAGGTCAGGGGCCGGGGCGAAAGGCGATGGAGTGGTTGTAACCGTGCTCTTCGTACCACGGTTACGGCGGTCACGGGCACGACGGCTCCTCGCAGCCAAGTTCCTCGTCCGAGGCACGCTCGGACTCACCGCAGTCGGGATGCGGAGAAGCCGGTGCGGGGCCGTCCTGAAAGAGGTGGGCGAGGAGATACACCGCGTCGGTCAGAGCGACCTGCGAGTCCGCGTCCGCGTTCGCCGAGGCGACGCAGCGAGGCCGCGGGTCGCCACGGAAGAGCCAGAAGAGAAGCGCGACGGGATCGGAGACGTCGATTCGGCTGTCGGCGTTGATGTCGCCACGGACGTATCGATTCACGCCGTAGACGATCTCGGTCGACTGCTTCACCGCGACCTGTCTCGTCTGGACGATTCCGTTCGGCCACCCTATCTCGACCGTCACGGTTTCCTCTTCGACCACGCCGAGGCCGAAGTGGAGCGCGAGGTCGTTCTGATTGCCCTCGCCGGTCGAGCTCTCGACCTGCCGGGTGACCGTTCCGGCGCTCACCTGCACGCGAGCTTGCGCACCGATCGCCGCACGGTTGATGTCGATGCCGTCGCCGACGAGCCGCAAGACGATCCAGTCGTTGTCGTTTCCCTCGTTGCGGTAGAGGCGGCCGTTCGTCGCGAGATCCAGGTCACCGTCGTTGTCAAAGTCGGCCCAGGCGGCCTGGTACGTCTCTCCTTGCGGCAGTCCTGTGTCCTCCTGCTCGGTGAAGCGGAAGCCGCCTTGATTCACGTAGATGACGTTACGGTCGCCGCGATAGACCGTCGTGAAGTAGAGATCGAGATCCCCGTCGTTGTCGACATCCCCCAGAGTCGGTGATGCGAAAGACTCCTGCCACGCGAGCCCCGCGCCGTCACTGAGGTCCTCGAAGCGGTAGTCCTCGCCCGGACCGAGATTGCGGTAGAACCTCGGTCGGTCCTGCCAGGCGTCGGGGTGGCTGAAGTTTCCGACGAAGAGGTCGAAGTGCCCGTCGCCGTCGAGGTCGCCCCACGCGGAGCCGATCGTGTGTCCGTGTGAGTGACCCCAGCCGTCCCAAATCCCCTCTACGCCGTGGCTCGGACCCGCGTTGACGAAGGACGCGTTGCCATCGTTGCGCCAGAGCTGGTTCTGCTCGAGTCGGTAGTTCGACACGTACACGTCCATGTCGAAGTCTTCGTCGAAATCGCAGGCCGTGATTCCACGCGCTGGGTCGACGTCGCCCGATTGCGTCCAGGCCAGCCGAAAAGTCTCGCCACCCTCGTTCAACAGGATCACATCGACGTCGTAGCCCGGATTCTCGAAACCACCGATGTAGAGATCGAGGAAGGAATCGCCGTCGAGGTCAGCCCACGCTGCGCCGACGGTCACACGCGTTGGAAGTTCGGGGAGTGCCTGGCTCGTGACGTTGACGAACTGCCTCCCCGCCTCGTTTCGAAAGAGGCTTCGCGACTCGTAAACGAAGATGTCGAGCCACCCGTCGTTGTCGTAGTCGCCCCAGATTCCATCGCCGACTCGAGTGAAGAACGAGAACCCGTCTCCAACGTTTCGATGGATGTTGCCACCGGCCAGGAGGTCGACTCGACCGTCGTTGTCGAAGTCTCCCCAGGCTGCCTTGCCGTTTCCGATGTCGACTCCCGCATCGGAGAACCGAAAGAAACGATCGGGAAGATCCGCGGGCGGAAGGACCTCCAGGATCTCTCGAGGCTGACCCGGAGCTTCCCACTCGAGCCGTATTACCGCGCCTCCACCTCGTTCGTAGTACTCCAGCTGGATCGGGACGACCCGGCCAGCGACGAACTCGACGCTGGCGATATGCTCCGTCGGGGAATGGTCGCTCCAGTCTTCGATGACGAGCTCACTGTCCACCCACAGGCGAACGCCGTCGTCCGAGGTCGTGAAGAAGCGGTAAGGTCCTGTCGCAGGGATCGCAAGCGACGCTCGCCACCTGACCGAGAAGTTGTCGGTGCCCAGGCGTTCGAACGGCGTGCCGGTGCCCCAGTCGAAATCGATCACCTGATCTCGGCGCTCCATGATGAGCTCGTTGAAGGCCACGCCCGTGAAGTACTCGCCCGCAAACCCACCCGGATCGTTCTCGGGAGGCGCCGGAAGCTCTGGCGCCTCGACGTCGCGGAGGACCTCTCGCGAGCGCTCGGGCGGAGCCCAGAGCAAGCGGCAGGTCGCATCGCCTCCGTTTTCATAGTACTCGAGCCGTAGCGTGACTGCGCGTGCCACAACGAGGTCGACGAACGCGGAGTTCTCCTGGGTACCGTGATCGGTCCAGTCGTCGATGATCAGCACATCGTCGATCCAGAGACGCACACCGTCGTCGGAGGCCGTGATGAACTGATAGCGCCCGGTGGTGGGAGGAACGAGCTGCCCCGACCACCGCACCGAGAAATGATCGGTGCCGAGCCGCGGATCGGGTGCGCCCGCGCCCCAGTCGAAGGCGATCTCCCGATCGACGCGCTGGAAGATCGGCGTGTCGAGGTTCTGGTCGCTGTGATACGTGCCGAGGAAACCCGCTTCGGCTCCGAGTCTCGCGCCGGCGGACGTCACAAGTAATATCGTTAGCGGCAGAACAGCGACCTTCATGACAACACGGTTACTCCAACTCGTTCGGTGTGCAGGCTGGACCGGCTCGTGAGCTCCGGGGCCTGACGAACATCCACGTACACGGCGGCGTCTTCGTTGGGAATATCGCGCACGGTCGCTGATCCTCCCGAGTAGATTCTATGATACTCGTTCGGCGACCGAAACGCCTGCAGGAGCCCTCCTGGTCAAAATGATTAAACGCGCCACTTCGCCTCACTTTACGCTTCGCGCTCGTCGGTTTTCACGGCGTTGGTGCATGAATCGCCCCCGACGGAAGCGCAGTATCATTCGGGCTTTGCG